>NZ_CP137636.1:2843324-3184149 GCF_036670015.1 Niallia sp. XMNu-256 | reverse complement strand
ACAGGGGAAACGGGAAAGTTTATTAATGATCAACAATTATATAACAAATGGTTTGCTGGCTATTTCCCCTATCAAAATCCTAAATATGCTTTAGTTGTTGTCAGTTTGGATGTTAAAGGAAATGAAGGGGCAATAAGCCCTGTTTATAAGGATCTTGTTCAATCCATCTATGATTATGAATTAAGAAATATCAATTGAAACCTTTGGACCTTCCATCAAGTATCATGATATGTTATAGTTTTAATCGCTTGAAATAAACGATATAGAAAAATAATAGTAAACTTTCTTTGCTAGAGAGGAGAATTTGCTTTGAAAAATAATAAGGAAAATATGACAGAAGCATCACGTTCAGAACAAAGAGCCAAAAGAAGAAAAACTAATTTAATATTAAATTCGATGATTTTAATAGTACTATTACTAATTGTCATTGTATCGTTCAATATTTTTGGGAAAGATGCCAAGACAGAAGCGGGCAATCCTACTGAGCAAACAGTGGCAAATACAAACGAAGAACTTGAGGCTGAGGAACAATTAGAAGAAGTTGATGTGGATGAAGACACAGTAGATAAAGATAACACAGAGGACCAAAATGCAAGTGAAGAAGCCGAACAAGGCGAACAAGAAAGTGTAGATGAAACAGAGGAAATAGAAGAAGATCAAGTCAACAGTAATGAAAATGACGAAAAATCGATAAAGGATCCTAATTGGAAACCAGTTGGTACAAAACAAGTCGAGCCTGCCCAAGATTATAATATAGGCAGTGTGGATTGGAATGAGCAGCTTAAAGCCGTCTCTGATGCAACAGGTTTTAATCAAAGCAAAGGAGATATCCTTAAAATGCTTCAAAATAATGGACCCAAAAAATCTAAAGCAACTATAATCATAAAAGAGAGCAATAAAAAATATCAGGTCTATCTAGAATGGGTAGATGGGGGCGGTTGGAAACCTGCACTTGTTGAGGAGCTGCCTAACTAAAAAAAATAAAAAACCCTTCAATCGATTTGAAGGGTTTTTCATTCAACTTATAAGTTGAGATAACTCTTTATCCAATGCTTGCTCAACTGGTACATATTCATAGCCTAGATCTCTGGCTACTGTTTCATACGTTACTTCACCGTTTACAGTGTTAACACCAAGTTTTAATGCAGGGTTCTCAGCGATTGCTTTTACAATGCCTTTGTTCGCAATTTCTATACCGTAAGGAACAGTCACGTTTGTCAAAGCCATTGTGGAAGTTCTTGCGACTGCGCCGGGCATATTCGTAACAGCATAATGAACAACATCGTGGAGTACAAAGGTTGGATTGTCATGTGTTGTTGGATATGTAGTTGCTACTGATCCACCTTGGTCAATGGCTGGGTCAACAATCACTGAACCTGGTTTCATTGATTTAACCATTTCTTCAGTCACTAATTTAGGTGCTTTTGCACCAGGAATTAATACCGCACCGATTACTAAATCAGATTCAGCCACACATTTGGCAAGATTGTAAGGGTTAGACATTAATGTTTTGATTGAATTTCCGAAGATATCGTCTAATTGGCGAAGACGGTCTGCACTAATATCAAGGATGGTTACATCTGCGCCCAGGCCGATTGCCATTTTAGCAGCATTTGTACCAACATTCCCACCACCAACGATTGTTACTTTTCCCCGTTCAACACCTGGTACACCAGCAAGTAAGATTCCTTTTCCACCATACGTTTTTTGTAAGTATTGGGCCCCAACTTGAGTAGCCATTCGTCCAGCAACTTCACTCATTGGAGCAAGTAATGGCAAAGCACGTCCTAATTGAACCGTTTCATATGCAACAGCAATTACTCCCTTTTCAACCAATGCTTTCGTTAAAGCCGGTTCGGCTGCTAAGTGTAGGTATGTGAAAAGGATTAGTCCTTCACGGAAGTATTTATATTCGCTTTCAAGGGGTTCTTTCACTTTCATAATCATATCTGCTTGAGACCAAACATCCCCAGCATCAGCAATTATTTCTGCACCAGCACTAATATATTCTTCATCTGAAAAAGCACTTCCTGTTCCGGCCCCAGTTTCAACAATGACTTTATGTCCAGCGTGCACATATGAAACAACCCCAGCAGGAGTTAAAGCAACACGGTTTTCATTGTTTTTAATTTCTTTAGGTACCCCAATTATCATTGTGAATTCCTCCCTTAAATTCCTTGTTGTTTTTACCTAACTTAATAATAAATGAACACATTTATTTTTTCATTGTTTAGCCTATAAAAAAGACGTACAGATTTTTGTCTATTTTCACAATATTATAGTAAATGTCACATTAACAAGATCAAGATCAGACGTTATCGTTTATTATTATCTTTTTTTATTAAATCAAACATTAGTTTGTCACGTAACTTGTTATTATTTAGCCACGCTTTCGCGCCTCGAGTCGGTTATGTGCCAAAGAGTCGCCTTCGCCACTGGTGTTCCTCCACATCTCTACGCATTTCACCCGCTGCACGTAAAATGGGTTACATCCATTGTAATTTAAAGAGCTACTAAAGGAACGAAACACAAGTCAAATCATACTATATAGATAAGAATAATAAAGGATGGGACGTTAATGGGAAAAGATTTTGTTGATTTGTTTAATCAATGGGCTGTAACTTACGATCGAACAGTAGCAGGGTTTGATCTTGAATATCAAGAGGCATTTTTCCGTTATGATGAAATTTTAGAAGAGGTAGCTAATCTTTGTTTTGGAAACGTGATTGAATTTGGTCCAGGTACCGGAAATCTAACGAAAAAGTTATTAGCAAAACAATTATTTGTGATCGGTGTCGAACCATCAAGTGAGATGAGAAAAATTGCTAAAGGAAAGCTTGGAAAGAAGGTAGATTTTATAGAGGGGGATTTCTTCGACTTTCCGCAAAACATCCCAATCCAAACCTTTGCCAGCTCTTATGCTTTTCACCATCTAACAGATATAGAGAAAGCAGATGCAATTGCCTTATATAGCAAAATCCTACCAGTCGGTGGAAAAATAATCTTTGCAGATACGATTTTTGAAACAAGGGAAAAGCATCAAGAGGCCATTACGAAGGCATTAAATAATAAATACCACCATTTAGCACAGGACTTGCAAACTGAATATTATACAACAATACCAGTATTATCTTCCATTATGGAAAAAAACCAACTTGATGTGACGTTTACAAGGTTTAATGATTTTGTGTGGATTATGGAGGCAACGAAAAGATAAAGGGGAGGAGACCCTTGAAGGTATATCGGCATATTCATGAGTTGATTGGAAACACCCCTCTTGTGAAGATCAATGGATTTCAACTTCCGGAGGATGTATGTATCTTTGCAAAGTTAGAGTATATGAATCCAGGTGGTAGTGTAAAAGATCGGCTTGGATTGGAATTAATGAATGACGCTATTATAAATGGAGCAATAAAAGAAGGCGGCACAATGATTGAACCGACAGCTGGAAATACGGGGATCGGGTTGGCATTAGCGGCCTTAAATCGAGGGATTAAAGTCATATTGGTTGTTCCTGAAAAATTTAGCGTTGAGAAGCAAGCAATCATGAAAGCACTAGGAGCGCAAATTGTGTTAACACCAACAAGTGCAGGCATGGTTGGGGCCATCCAAAAGGCAAAAGAGCTACAAAAAGAAATACGAGGTTCCTATATCCCCAGTCAATTTTCTAACCCTGCAAATCCTGCAACCTATTATAAAACATTAGGGCCTGAGGTTTGGGATGCCCTTAATGGAAAAATCGATGTATTTGTTGCAGGCGCAGGTACAGGGGGGACTTTCATGGGAAGTGCAATGTTTTTGAAAGAAAAATGTCCTTCCATTAAAACGGTTATTGTAGAGCCACAAGGATCGATATTAAATGGGGGAGAACCTGGACCTCATAAAACAGAAGGAATTGGCATGGAATTTTTACCTGAATACATGGATCGTCGTTTTTTTAACGAAATATACACGATTACAGATGAAATAGCGTTTCGATATGTGAAAGAATTGGCAGAAAAGGAAGGCCTACTAGTCGGAAGTTCTTCTGGAGCCGCTTTTGCTGCATCTATTGAAGAGGCCAAAAAGGCTAAGGCGGGAAGTAATATTGTAGTGGTCTTCCCAGATGGAAGTGAACGATATTTAAGTAAGAAAATTTATGATGGGGGGATGTAACGTTGAAAAGAAAGACGAAGCTCATCCATGGTGGTGTTAGGACAGATCCCTTAACAGGTGCTGTTTCAATCCCAATCTATCAGTCCAGCACCTTTAAGCAAGAATCGGTCGGTGTTCATAATGGCTTTGAATATTCTCGAACAGGGAACCCTACTCGTCAAGCGCTAGAAACTTTAATCGCAGAATTAGAAAGCGGCAAAGCGGGATTTGCATTTAGTTCAGGGATGGCCGCAATAACAGCTGTTCTAATGTTGTTCAAATCAGGTGATCACATTATTTTTACTGATGATGTTTACGGGGGAACCTTCCGAGTGGTTAATAAAGTTCTCAACCGTTTTGGAATTCAATCAAGCTTTATTGACACGAGTAATATTGAAGTCATCAAGAACGAAATCCGCACTCAAACGAAAGCTATTTTTCTAGAAACTCCAACGAACCCACTATTAAAAGTAACGGATATCAAATCAATTGTTGACCTTGCACAGAGATTTCAACTAATGACCATTGTCGATAATACCTTTGCAACTCCTTATTGGCAAAATCCTTTGGAGTTAGGTGTTGATGTAGTTCTCCACAGTGGTACGAAATATCTGGGTGGTCACAGCGATGTAGTAGCAGGTCTTGTTGTTGCAGCAAGTGAAGGATTAGCACAGGAATTACATTTTATCCAGAACTCAACTGGTAGTATTCTTGGTCCGCATGATTCTTGGTTATTAATCCGGGGGATTAAAACCCTTGGGGTTCGAATGGAAGAGCATGAACAAAATGCAAGAACAATTGTTACATTTTTGGATAACCATGAGAAGGTTAAGAAAGTTTATTATCCAGGATTGGATTCTCATCCTCAATACCAATGGGTCCAGAAGCAAATGAGAGGTTACGGATCAATGGTTTCATTTGAACTTAGTGATGAAATAAACGTAGACGAGTTCTTAAAAAAGTTAAACTACTTTACCCTTGCTGAAAGTCTAGGTGCTGTAGAAAGCTTAATTTCGGTTCCAGCCAAAATGACTCATGCCTCAATTCCTCCAGAAAGACGTAAAGAACTAGGAATTTCGGATTCCCTTATTCGCATTTCCATCGGGCTAGAAGATGCAGATGATTTAATTGAAGATTTGGATTTTTCCTTGAAAAAGGATGAATAAGCATAGAAAGAGAGGCCGTTTACAAATTTAAGCCTCTCTTTCTATACTTCCATTGGCTACAAAAATATAGTAAGCTATTTAACATTAGTACAATAAGGAGACTTTAAAATGACACGTACGTTGCTTTATAATGGAACAATTATTACTTGTAATGAACAACATGAAATAGTGAAAAATGGGGCGATTGCGATTGAGAATGGCCTCATTACCTATGTCGGAGAAACACCAAATGATAAAGATGACTATCAAGAGACAATCGATTTAAATGGCGATCTATTATTACCAGGTCTGATTAATACTCATGGTCATGTGCAAATGTCTTTATTACGTGGATATGGGGATGATTTACCATTAAAGATGTGGTTGGAAGAGAAAATTTGGCCGATTGAAGCTAAATTTAATCCTGAAGTCGCGAAATGGGGTTCCTATTTATCAATTGTTGAAATGATTCGAACAGGAACCACTACTTTCGTCGATATGTATGATCATATGGACGAAGTCGCAAAAGTGGTAGACACATCTGGAATTCGTGGGAAACTTTGCAGAGGGATCGTTGCATTAGGTTCAGAAGAAGAAAAAAAGATGAAACTTGAGGAAGCCACTAATTTTGCGAAGGAGTGGAATGGACAAGGAAATGGGAGAATTACAACGATGATGTCACCCCACGCTCCGTATACTTGTGATCCTGAATTTATTTCAAAAATTGTTGATAAATCAGTAGATCTTAACGTTCCGATCCATATACATATGTCTGAAACGATTCAAGAGGTAGAACAAAATGTAGAACAATACGGAAACCGACCTGTCAAACACTTGGAAGAGATTGGGGTTTTTAATCAACCAACTTTGGTTGCTCATGCTGTCCATGTGAATGACGAGGAAATTGACATTCTAGCGAAATATGACGTGAAAGTATCTCATAATATTATTAGTAATCTTAAATTAGCCTCAGGAATCGCACCCATTCGTAAAATGCTGGAGAAGGGGGTAACTGTGTCTTTAGGTACAGATAGTTCTGCTTCCAACAATAACTTGGACTTATTTGAAGAATTAAAGCAAGTGGCGATTCTGCATAAAGGGGTAGAATTGGATGCTACCTTAATTAATGCTGAGACTGCGCTTTTAATGGCGACTAAATATGGTGCTGAAGCTCTCTGGTTGGATGATAAAATCGGCAGCCTAGAAGTTGGAAAAGAGGCAGATTTCATTATAATTGATCGAAATTCACCTTTCTATCAACCCCATACTCACAATCCGATTTCCCATCTTGTTTATTCAGGATCTGGCAGAGACGTAAAGGATATGTATGTACAAGGAAAGCCGATTATGAAAAATAAACAATTATTAACAGTAGATGAAGAAAGAGTTTACTATGAAGTCAACCGAATAATGAAATCACTACTTAATGAATAAAGGTCGGAGGTAATAATGAATATAGGTATAATTGGCGCAATGGATGCAGAAATCTTGCATTATCGTAATAGTATGAAGCTTGTTTCCCAAGAAGAGAAAGCAGGTATTACGTTTTATACTGGAACTTTAAATGGTTTTTCAGTCGTTATATGTAAATGTGGGGTTGGAAAAGTCAATGCAAGTGTTTGTACACAAATATTGATTGATCAATTTTCCGTTTCGCATGTTATTTTTACAGGAGTGGCGGGGGCTTTAGCGCCAGATCTCCATATTGGGGATATCGTCGTTTCTTCTGAAGCTATGCACCATGACATGGATGCGACAGCTTTGGGATTTGAGGTCGGGAAAATACCTTATAGTGAACACCACATTTTTCAGGCTGATCCGCATTTACAAAACCTTGCTCTAACCGTTAGCGGTGAGGTGATCTCGGAACAAAAAGTTAGATCAGGAAGAATTCTCTCAGGGGACCAGTTTATCGCAAGTCGTGAAAAAGTAAACGAGCTTTATCAAAATTTATCTGGCTCTTGTGCTGAAATGGAAGGGGCAGCTGTTGCACAAGTTTGCGACATGAATAAGGTGCCATTTGTTATTATTCGTTCGATGTCAGATGAAGCAGACGGTTCTGCAAAGGTAAATTTCTTGGAATTCACCGAAAAAGCTGCCTTTCATTCTTATAAAATCGTTGACGGCATGTTGAAAAGCTGGCAGTCTTTCCAATAACCTCAAAAAAACAGCTCCAACTTATTCAAGTAGGAGCTGTTTTTATTACCAGAAATTAGACTTCCCAGCTGCTTAAATATTTAGTTTGTTCTTCTGTTAATGTATCAATGACAATCCCTTCGCTTTGCAGCTTTAACTCGGCAACTCTTTCGTCAACTGCATGTGGAACATTTAAAACTTGTGGTTTCAGCTCTTTATAATGTTCGTTAATGTATTGAAGAGAAAGAGCTTGCAAGGCAAAGGTCATATCCATAATTTCAGCAGGGTGGCCGTCTGCAGCAGTCAAGTTTACAAGTCTGCCTTCACCTAGTAAGTATAATCTTCTGCCATCATTTGTTTTGTATTCTTCAATATTAGCCCGTACTGTACGTTTAGACACAGATATTTCATCTAAACCTCTTTTACTTATTTCAACATCGAAATGTCCAGCGTTTGCAAGGAGGGCCCCATCTTTCATGTTTTGCAAATGATCTTTATTAATGACCTTATAGTTACCTGTCACAGTAATGAATACATCCCCAACTTTAGCTGCTTCAATCATAGGCAGCACAGTGAAACCATCCATATGGGCTTCAATCGCTTTAATATTGTCTACTTCTGTCACGACGACTTTGGCGCCAAGACCTTTGGCTCTCATGGCGACGCCTTTACCGCACCAACCGTAACCTACAACAACAACTGTTTTTCCTGCCATAATTAAATTCGTGGTACGCATAATTCCATCAAAAACCGATTGACCTGTACCATAACGGTTATCAAATAAATATTTACATTGTGCATCATTTACGGCTACCATTGAAAAGGCCAAGTTACCTGTTTTTTCAAGAGCTCGGTTGCGGATCACGCCTGTTGTCGTTTCTTCACATCCACCACGAACATTCACTCGTAAATCGGGTCTTTCTGAATGTAGTGCAGTAACTAAATCACCGCCATCATCAATAATTAAATCTGGCTTAGTCTCTAACGATTTAATAAGGAAATCTTTGTATTCTTCTTGGCTAGGATTATATTTTGCATATACCGTTACTCCGTCTTCAACTAGTGCTGCTGCGACATCATCTTGGGTTGAAAGTGGATTACTGCCACAAATAGTTACGTTAGCTCCCCCTGATTGAACGACTTTAGCTAAATAAGCAGTTTTGGCTTCTAAATGAAGAGAAATTGTCACGTTAAGTCCTTTAAATGGTTGAGTATCTTTAAAATAGTTTTCAACACTATTCAAGACAGGCATATGATTTTTAACCCAATCAATTTTCAAATGGCCGTCAGGCGCAAGTGATAAATCTTTCACAATACTTTTATTTTCCATACTCATCCTCCTGGTAATCGGTTTGATCTCATAAATATAGGTTTTGTTCATTTTTGATAATCATGTGTATTGTAAGTTATCTTTTACATCTTGTCTAATGTTAATTGAAAAAACAACCCACAGTTTTAAATTCTGTAGGTTGGTGAAATTTCTATCAATCTAAGCTTTGTCGTTTTTCTTTTTCATCCCGATAAAATTCATGGAACATTTTCATTAAGGCTCTTTTTTCAATTCTAGATACATAGCTACGAGAAATGCCAAGTTCTTTAGCAATTTCACGCTGTGTTTTTTCCTTTTGTAAATCAAGTCCAAATCTGCCTATGATGACTTCTTTTTCCCGTTCATCTAGAACATCGATATATTTTTTTACTTTTTCAAGCTCCATATTGAGTTGGATGGTATCGATGACATCTTCTGATTCCGATTTTAGTACATCGATGAGGGAGATTTCATTTCCTTCCTTATCTTGACCAATTGGATCGTGCAAAGAAACATCTTTCTTTGTTTTCTTCAATGCTCTTAAGTGCATGAGGATTTCATTTTCAATACATCTTGCCGCATAGGTTGCCAGTTTTGTCCCTTTTCCATCGGAATAGCTTTCTATGGCCTTAATTAATCCAATGGTTCCAATTGAAATGAGATCTTCCGAATCTTCACCCGTGTTTTCAAACTTTTTAACAATATGTGCGACAAGCCGTAAATTATGTTCAATTAGCATATTCCGTGCATGTGAGTCCCCTTCTGCCATCAGTTGTAAATATTTTCGTTCGTCAGAGGCAGAAAGCGGTTGGGGAAAGGCGTTGTTTTTAACATAAGAAACAAGAAAGACAATCTCTTTAATCAAAAAGCCAAGTGCAGTAATAATTCCAGACATGACGCCACCTCCGCTGCCAAAAGATTTAAAACATGTTTAACTAATATCTATGTGTGCAAGGAGAGTTTTTTGTCTGTCCCATTGAAAAATAAAAAATCAAGCCATTCGAGATTAAGAAGGCTTGACTTTGTAATCATACGAATATTAAACTTTTTTCATCCGGAACGTGCTGATCATGAGGAATGAAAGAATAATATTGAGAAAAAGGAAAAATTGTGGAGGTAAAAATGAAATGGCTAAAAAGCTGAGGGTCATAATACACCCTGCTGCAGTAATGGGAAGACCTGTGAAGTAGCCTTTCGTATTTGAAACATTAAATCGTGCAAGCCTAAAAGCACCACAGGCAATATAAAAAATTGTAAAGAATGAGCCAGGGGCACCGAACTCAGATAAGATTCCTTGATATAATAGAAGCGCAGGTGCAACACCGAATGATATAATATCACTCATGGAATCTAATTGTTCACCAAGTTCTGATTCACTATTTAATTTTCGAGCTGTCATTCCGTCAAACCGATCCAAAAGCGCAGCAATAAAAATTAATAGCAAGCTTAAATTTAGATCCCCTTTTATACTACTAATGATGGCAAAGCCGCCTAAAGTCAAATTACCGAGAGTCAATACATTTGCAATTTGTGCTTTAAATTTTTTGATCGTCTGATCAATTACGCCTGATAAAAACATCTCCTCACTCCTTATGGAAAGGGAATAACTCCTAAAGTATACTATATAATAATATATAATTTTAAAGTTTTTATGCCTAATAGTAAAGTGACAAATGGGGTCTTTTTTTGGGGGGAAAACATTGTTAGGAAATATTTATAGATTTTTTATAGACTTGTTAAATCGGGAAAGGGTTGCACTAACGTTGGCGAGGTTTTCAAAGTCAACGCTGAGCAAGTACTTCATTCCTATTTATTCTAGAATCTATCAAATTAATCTGCATGAAATGGAAAAGTCAATACAAGATTACGAGAGCATTCATGATTTTTTTACTAGAAAGTTGAAAAAAGGGGCCCGAATCATTGACCCAAATCCTTTTGCTGTTATCAGTCCTGTTGATGCGGTTCTTCAAGAGTGCGGTAAAATTGATGCCGAACATTGTATTACCGTTAAAGGGAAAGTGTATTCAATTGCGGAAATGCTCGGTGGGATGGATAACGTTCAAGATTATGTTGATGGCACTTATATGATTTTTTATTTAAGCCCAAGTCATTATCATCGAATACATAGCCCTGTAACAGGTAGAATCAACAAGCAATGGACTTTGGGAGCAAAATCATATCCTGTCAATTCAATGGGATTAAAATATGGAAAAAAGCCGTTGGCAAAAAATTATCGTATGATCACAGAGGTGGAGACTTTAAATGGAACGGTTGCCATTGTCAAAGTTGGAGCGATGTTTATTAATTCAATTGAGAAATTAACGACAGAAGAGAAACTAACAAAGGGAAGTGAAATGGCCTATTTTTCATTCGGGTCCTCCGTTGTTTTACTATTTCAAGCGGGAGCCTTTATTAGGGAAGAATCCATAGTTGTTCCAAGCGAAATTAAAGTTGGTGAATGTATTGGTTATTTAAACTACAACGAATATAAGAATGTAAAATAAATAAAGAAAAAAACCCCATTTATATGGGGATGTTTTAAGAAGTTACTGTAATTTTATGGGACAAGGATCGACGGTGAATTTCTGCTTCAATTAAACGGATGAAATCGGGGCTTAAATTTAATTGGATTGCTTTATGATAGGATTGGATTAGTAGCTCATCGGATAGTTTATACATGCCAGAATTCACCTCCATTAAAATGTACTACTTTAATTCTATAAAAATGTTCTATTTATATCTTTCCTGCGTATAGTAAAAGTTATGCTTCATTAGCTTGTACTTTTACTGTATCAGATTTGTTTTCTAAGAACAATCGTTCTCTTATCCACAAATACCCGTGGATAACTTGTGACTAAATTGTTTATAAATAGACTAGGATGAATAAATCAGCTGTTTATTTTGTGTATAAAGTTATCCACAGAAAAAGTTTGCTGAAAGATGTCGAACGATTTTTAAGTAGTTTGGTTCTAAAATGGAGTAATTAAACGATTTAATAACCTTATGAATATAGGTTTATCGTGAATGACGAGGACGTAAATTTTTTTGAACTAATAGCAAAAATTGGGTATGATGGTAAAGGTGAAAAAGATCTAAATTTGTCAAGATATAGAGTTAGAAAAAGAGGTTAACTTTATTCAGTAAAAGACTTCACTATGGAGGTTTAGGGGTGTATGCAAACAGTTTTCTGTTTCAATAAGGTTTATATCCTTACTGAATAAGTTAGGCCTCCGGCGGATGCCTCGGTTTTTTTAAAGGTATTTTATCGAGCAAGCTCGACGACGGACAGGACGTCCTAGTCAGGCGAAGCCACAGGATGTGGCGTTCTGAAGCTCGATAAAAAACCGGGCACAAATTCGAGGGCACGAATTTGATTTTAATGGGGTGCAAAGTTTGTTAAAACAATTTTTACCAAGTCAACATGTAAAAAGTATTTTGGATATCAATCCAAGTGAATTAAAAGAAAAAGGCATTAAAGGAATTATTACCGACCTTGATAATACGTTAGTTGAATGGGATCGACCAGAAGCTACACCATTGGTCATGGAATGGTTTGAAAAAATGAAACAAAATCAAATACAAGTGACGATTGTTTCAAATAATAATGAGGCACGGGTTAAGGCATTTTCAGATCCATTAGAGATGCCATTTATTTTTAGAGCGAGAAAGCCGATGTCACATGCATTTATCCAAGCGGCTTCGAGAATGAATTTGAAAAAAGAAGAGATAGTTGTCATTGGTGATCAACTGTTAACCGATATATTAGGTGGGAATCGCAGTGGTTTTCATACGATACTTGTCTTACCTGTCGCTCAAAATGATGGGATGGCTACGAAATTTAATCGGTTTGTCGAAAGACGTATCATGAATTGGTTTAGAAAAAAAGGCTTGTTACAATGGGAGGATTAATTCATTTGAGTGAACAGTATTCTTGTTTTGGATGTGGAGTCCAAATTCAAACAGAAAACGCAAGTGACATTGGTTATGCACCTATGTCAGCATTAGAAAAAGAGGAAATTATTTGTCAGCGCTGCTTTCGGCTGAAGCATTATAATGAAGTCCAAGATGTTAGTTTAACGGACGATGATTTTTTACGAATTCTAAATGGAATTGGTAAAAACGATGCGTTAATTGTTAAGGTTGTCGATATCTTTGATTTTAATGGCAGCTGGCTACCTGGGTTACACCGTTTTGTTGGTAAAAATAATGTAATTTTAATTGGAAATAAAGTTGACCTTTTACCAAAGTCGGTAAAACCGAATAAGGTCATTAATTGGATGAAGCATGAGGCCAAACAGCTTGGTTTAAAGCCAATTGATGTATTTTTAGTAAGTGCAGCAAAAGGGTATTTTATGAAAGAAGTAACAGAGGCGATCGAGAAATATCGAAATGGAAAAGATGTCTTTATTGTTGGTTGTACAAATGTGGGAAAATCAACATTTGTTAATCGAATCCTAAAAGAAGTAACAGGGGAAGGGGACGTAATTACAACTTCTCATTTTCCTGGAACAACCTTAGATACGATTGAAATTCCATTGTCAGATGGGAAGGCATTAGTGGATACGCCTGGAATCATCAATCATCATCAAATGGCCCATTTTGTGGACAAACGAGATCTAAAGGTAATTACACCAAAAAAAGAAATCAAACAAAAAGTCTATCAACTAAATGAAGAGCAGACCTTGTATTTTGGAGGATTAGCAAGATTCGATTACATAAAAGGTGGAAGGCGTTCATTTTCTTGTTATTTTTCAAATGAACTAACGATTCATCGGACAAAATTAGATAAAGCAGATGAATTATACCGGAATCATGTAGGGGAATTGTTAACACCACCAAGAAAGGAAGACGTAGAATCTTTCCCAGAGTTGGTGAGACAAACCTTTACAATTAAAGAAGCAAAAACCGATATTGTCTTTTCAGGACTAGGTTGGATCACAGTCAATGAACCAGGTGCGGTTATTGCAGCCTATGTTCCAAAAGGTGTTCATGTTTTGTTGAGAAAGTCGTTAATCTAGAGATAAATAAAAGACGAGATACTTATTTGTTAACTTCCAAAGGAAGGGGAGAAGCTAGTGAAAAAGTTATATGGGGTAATCGGGGATCCGGTTGCACATTCAATGTCACCGATTATGCATAATGATTTATTTCAATTGTATTCAGTTGACGCTACATATGTTGCTTTTCATGTTAAACCTGAAAACTTGCAAGATGCAGTAAAAGGTTTTAGAGCGATTAATTTAGCTGGATTAAGTGTCACGGTTCCGCATAAACAAATGATTATGCCATTATTAGATGAAATTGATCCTTTGGCAGAAGCAATAGGTGCCGTTAATACTGTCGTGAATGATCATGGCCGTTTAATTGGGTATAATACGGATGGAAGTGGTTATTTAGAAGGGCTTAAAAAGGAAGTTCCTTCATTCATGGATAAGAATATGCTATTAATCGGTGCAGGTGGTGCAGCAAGAGCCATCTATTATACATTGGCACAAGCAGGTGTGAAAAAAGTTGATATTGCTAATAGGACAGTCGAAAAGGCAGAATATTTAGTTAATAACTGTCCATTTCCAAAAAATTCTGAAGTACTCAGTTTTAAAGAAGCGGAGGAACAATTAGCTAAATATGATGTAATCGTGCAAACCACTTCAATTGGCATGCATCCAGATATTGAAGCATCACCGCTTTCTGTAGAGAAATTAAAATCAACTTCTTTAGTTAGTGATATAATTTACAGTCCATTAGAAACTAAAATATTGCGTGAAGCAAAACAAAAAGGCGCTCGTATCCAAAATGGAATACCAATGTTTACTTATCAAGGAGCACTTCAATTTGAAAAGTGGACAGGGATTTTTCCTGACATGGATCGAATGCAATCAGTTTGTCTTAAGCAATTGGGAGGAAAGTCATGTTAACAGGAAAACAAAAACGGTTTTTACGTTCAAAAGCTCATCATCTTAACCCAATCTTTCAAGTTGGTAAAGGTGGAGTGAATGAAAATATGATTAAGCAAGTAAGCGAAGCATTAGAAGCCCGCGAGCTGCTGAAAGTTAGTATCTTACAAAATTGTGAGGACGAAAAAGATGATGTAGCAAAAGCTCTAGCAGGTGGTACTAAAGCTGAGCTTGTTCAAATCATTGGAAATATAATTGTTTTATATAAAGAATCCAAAGAAAATAAACAATTGATTTTACCATAATCATCCATAAGTCAATTATTTGAGAAAACATAATTTTAAAAAGTAGGTGCAATTCCGCTGAAAAAGATTGGCATTCTAGGGGGAACCTTTAACCCTCCACATATAGGGCATCTTGTGATTGCGAATGAAGTACAACATGCATTAGGTCTGGATAAAATTTGGTTTATGCCTAATCAGGAGCCCCCACATAAAGAAAATAATAGCGGGGTAACCGGGACTCATCGGCTAGAAATGGTGCATAAGGCGATTTCGGATCACCCTCACTTTGAAGCCCAAGCTATTGAGTTGGAGAGACCTGGAAAATCCTATACGTATGATACCATCAAGTTACTTAAAGAAAAATATGAACATCAGTTTTATTTTATCATTGGTGCGGATATGATTGAGTATTTACCAAACTGGTATAAAATTGATGAATTGGTCGAGCTGGTTACCTTTGTCGGGGTAAATCGTCCACACTATCAAAGTGAAACAAATTATCCAATCCTTTTCGTGGATGTTCCTAACATTGAAATTTCTTCTTTAATGATTAGAAATAGAGTAAGGGAAGGAAAAACCATTCGTTACTTTGTTCCTGATTCAGTGTTGGGGTATATAGAGGAGAAGCGGTTATATGAAACGTGATGAAGCATTATCTATTGTAAAGAATCAAATAACTGAGCATCGTTACACACATACCCTTGGAGTAATGGAAACAGCTGTTACATTAGCAAAGAGGTATGGAGCAGATGAAAAAAAGACAGAGTTAGCAGCAATTTTTCATGATTACGCAAAATTTCGTAATAAAGAGGAAATGAGAAAAATTATTTTAGAGCAGGGCATGGACCTTGATTTACTTCATTATAATACTGAATTATGGCATGCTCCCGTTGGTGCATTTTTGGTGGAAAGAGAAGTAGGAATTATGGATAGTGATGTATTAAATGCCATACGCTATCATACTTCAGGCAGGCCTAACATGACTCTTTTAGAAAAAATCATCTATTTAGCTGATTATATAGAACCTGGAAGGCATTTTCCGGGGGTTGAGGAAGTTCGTGAAATGGCAAACACCAATTTGGATGCGGCATTGATCCAATCCATCAAAAACTCAATTGGATTCTTAATGAAGAAGAATCAACAAATTTTTCCTCTTACATTTCATACTTATAACGCACTAGTTAAAAAGGAGGCAGATTAATGGATATACGTAATGTATTAGAAGTGACCGTGAAAGCTGCGGATGATAAAAGAGCAGAAGATATCGTAGTTTTAAATATGAAAGGGATCTCATTAGTAGCGGACTATTTTGTAATTTGTCACGGAAACTCTGACAAACAAGTTCAAGCTATTTCTCGTGAAATAAAAGAAAAAGCAGATGAATTAACTGTTACGGTAAAACGAATTGAAGGATTTGATGAGGCAAAATGGGTGCTTGTGGACCTTGGGGATATCGTGGTTCATATATTCCATAAGGATGAAAGAGGCTACTACAATTTAGAACGTTTATGGGGAGATGCCCCATTTGAAGACATTCAAAGTGTGTTAAACGAATGACGTATGGTAATTTCGCGCAGATTTATGATGAATTAATGCAAGATGTTCCGTATGAGAAGTGGGTTGAATTTGTAAAAAACCAAAAAGAGTTATACCGTGTAACTGGAAATAGGTTTCTTGATTTGGCATGCGGTACTGGTGAGGTTTCGCTTCGTTTAGCTCGCGCTGGCTTTTCAGTTACAGGTGTGGATCTTTCCGCAGAAATGTTAACCGTAGCAGGGGAAAAGGCCGAGAAAACGGGATCTTCATTGTTTTTAATTCAACAGGATATGTCAGAAATAGAAGCCATAGGTGAATTTGATTTGATCGGTACTTTCTGTGATTCGCTTAATTACTTACAAAGTGAAGAAGAAGTGATCCGGACGTTTGAAAGAGTTCATCAACATTTAATTCCAGGGGGATTATTCCTATTTGATGTTCACTCTCTTTATAAGATGAACGAATTGTTTATCAATCAAACCTATGCTTATAATGGGGAAGAGATTAGCTATATCTGGCAATGTTTTGCAGGGGAACATTCCGATAGTGTTGAACATGAGTTAACTTTCTTTCAACGAGACAACTCTACCAATCAATACGAACGTTATGACGAACTTCATTTTCAACGAACATTTCCTGTTGAGCGTTATACCCAATGGTTAGAGAACACTGGTTTTGAAGTTCTTGCAATTACAGCAGATTTTAATAACACTAAGCCTGAAAGCGAATCTGAAAGAATTTTATTTACCGCACGAAAAGTTTCGTAATCGATAAAGCCCCCCTGTAAAAGGAACTGCGCTTACAGGGGGAAATATTTTTTTGTATTTTTTTTAAAAAAAGAGGGTTTAACGAATAGAACTAGAACTATTTACTTAATGTATTGTCCTCTTACAATAGCCAAGTCGTCTTCGAACTTTAAGTGTGTAGCCTGAAATAATTGTTCAAACATATCTCCTATTTCATTTTCTAATACTTTAATTCCTTCGCCTGTTATACCGCCCTTCACGCAAACCTTTTCCTGTAAAGTTGGTAATGTATAAAACCCATTTCGAAGTAACTCCCCAAGGCCGATTAACATTTCACTTGCCAATATTGTCGCTGTCTCTTGATCAATTTGTGTCTCATGAACAGCCGCTTGGATAAATCGTTGTGTTAAATAGCTATAAAAGGCAGGCCCGCAGCTAACAATATCAGATGCAACTCTGGTAATCTCATCTTTGATTTCGAGTGGTCTGGAAATATGCCCCATTACCTCTTTTATCCTGCTTTTCCATTGTTCCTCACAGTTCTTTCCATATGTTAATAAACTAACCCCAGTAAGAGCCCGGTTTGTAATACTCGGTATAACTCTGGCAACAGAGCACGGGAGAACCGACTCCAGTTGATTAACGCTAATTGGACTTGTGATCGAAATCACACATTTATCTTTTGTGAGAAACGGTTTAAGCCTTCTTGTGACATCATACACGTCATGGGGTTTTACACAAATAAAGATTAAATCTGCTCGTTTTCCAATCTCCTCTATATGCTGAGTAATGCATAGATCTGGGTAATTTTCTTGAATGGCAATTGCTTTAATTAGAGTTCTATTTGTTATGATCATGGAGGAAGAGGAAACGGCCTTTCCATCCAGCAGTGCTTCTATTAATATCCTCCCCATGTTTCCTGTACCAATAATCCCAATTTCCATTATCCATTCCTCCTCTTACAGACCGACTCTCCTACATGCTATGAATCATGAAGGGGTATTATGCCAAAAACACAAAACCTAAAGATGTCATACTACAGAAAGGGTAGATTATTTATGAAAAAGATTGTCCAACAAAACAAGTTAGTCATGTTTATTGGTTTCCTGGTAATTGGTGCGATTGTTGTCTATTACATAGTGGGAGTCGATCACAATAAAACAAGTTCAATGTTGAATAATGATTGGATGGAACAAGAATCTTTAGAGGAAAATGAAACCGATCAAAGTCCATTAGCTGTAGAGGAAAAAATTGTAGTTGATGTTAAAGGGGCCGTCCATTCCCCAGGAGTTTATGAGTGCCAACCAGGCGATCGAGTGAAGGATGTAATTGAAAGGGCTGGTGGACTACTTGAACATGCTGATCAAAATAGCATTAATTTAGCGATGAAATTAGAGGATGAAATGGTTTTATACTTTCCTGTTGTGGGAGAAGAAATAATTGATGTAACCAATGGGAGAGGAATAGGAGTAGAAAAAGGTGATGGGAAAATTAATATTAATAAAGCGTCTCAAAGTGAATTACAGACACTCACTGGAATTGGACCGTCTAAAGCGGATGCGATCATCGAATTTCGGGAGCAAAATGGACCATTTAAAGCCATTGAGGATCTTAAGAAGATTAGCGGGATTGGTGAAAAAACATTTGAAAAATTGAAAGATGAGATCTCGATTTGATGAATTGAATATTGACATTGAATGATTTTTTAATAAGCTAAGAATATAACATTTATTTTATAGAAAATTGAAAGGAATATTAAAGATGAGAAAAAGTTGGGATCATTATTTTCTAGATATAGCTAATGAGGTTGGAACCCGTTCGACATGTCCAAGATTACATGTCGGTTGTGTCATTGTAAAGGACAAGCATATTATTTCAACAGGGTATAATGGCTCCATCCATGGTCATGATCATTGTGAAGATGTAGGATGTTTAATTAATGATGAAGGAAGATGTATTCGAACATTACATGCAGAATTAAACGCTGTTCTACATGCAGATCGAAGCTTATTAAAAGGGGCTACTGCTTTTGTTACTCATGAGCCTTGTGAAAATTGTGCGAAAACATTAGCTCAGTCCGGGATCGCAAAAGTTGTTTTTCGTGAGCCCTATCGGAATAAATGGAATGACTATTTTTTAAAGGACATTGAAGTGGTTCATCTAGCAAAATAGAAGAGGTTGACGTTAAGTCAGCCTTAAATTTTTAACTTGAAAGTTTGAGGGGATAAATATGAGAACAAAAGTTGTATTTTTGACATTAGCTGCCTTGCTAGGGATCTTAGCTGTAATGGAAAACTTATTCCTGATCCTCGGACTTTTAGGTTGTTCGTTTATTTTTTTACTAAAACAAAAAAGAGTGGAAGGAAAGTATATTCTTCTATCCTTTTTGATTTTTAGTATTTTTTTTATAAGGGCAGGGATCGTGGTTCAAGAAAATCAAACTCATCTATCTGGTAAGGAAGAGCGGTTTATATTATCATTTAATGAAATAGAGAATATCGACGGTGACGTCCTAACTGTTGCTGCAAACGATCAAACACGATCAGAAAGGTTGATGATAAGATATAAAATTCAATCTGAGAGAGAAAAACAACTTCTAAAAAGCAACCTTTCCCCTGGTCTAGTTTGCCAAGTGGAAGGAATATTAGAGAAGCCCTCAGAATCCTCAAATCCAAACTCCTTTAATTACCGCGAATATTTACTTCAAAATCGAATTCATTGGATACTAAAGCCGAAAACCCTTCAAATTAACGCATGCCAAGAAGCTCCAACGCTCATGACCTCAATTAAAATGATTCGATATAAAGGATTTCATTATTTAGAAACCCACTTTCCAGAAAAAGCGGTTCCGCTTGCTGCTGCTCTATTGTTTGGTAGTGATGATTTTATTTCACCAGAAACGATGGATCATTATCGTGAATTAGGTATTGTTCATTTGTTAGCAATTTCAGGTCTTCATATTGCAATTGTTGTCGCTATTTTTTATCAGCTTCTTCTTCGGATAGGAATCACGAGAGAAAACACTGTTATTCTTTTGTTAGCCTTATTACCTGTATATGGAGTTCTTACGGGGGCTTCGCCATCGGTGAATCGGTCTGTCATCATGACAATGATTTTATTAATTGCAAAGAGATGGGGCCCTTCCTATCAGATAAGCCCATTAGATGGGCTCTGTGTTACCTTTTTAGTTTATTCATTTGCTAGTCCTTATGTTATTTATAATGTTGGTTTTCAGTTATCGTTTTTGGTCACCTTTGCCTTATTGGTTTCACTTCCATATCTTTTGGGAGAAAATCAAACTACGACAACCGCTCTCTTCGTTACTTCCTTTATATCCATGATCTCTTCTGCCCCCATTCTTCTCCATTTCTTTTACGAGTTTTCAATCATTTCATTAGTTGTTAATCTGCTTTATATTCCATTATTTAATGTTGTTATTCTGCCACTTGTGCTGGCCTGCTTTCTTCTACACTTGCTGTTTAAAGGATGGGTAGATCCATTTATCTTTGTTTTAACAGAAATTATTGATTGGACAAATAAAGTAACCGAATTTATTTCCCGTTTCCCTTTTAATCAATTGTTAGTAGGAAAGCCTAATCATTTTTCTCTCTTCCTGTATGTTGTGGGTTTCTTTAGTTATTTCGTTGTATGGGAAAAATTTCGTAAGCAATTTTACTATAAAATGGGTCTCTTATTGATACCCATATGTTTGGTTCTAAGTCAAATGTTAATTACCACCTATAGCAGTGAAGGAGAAATTACATTTCTTGACGTCGGTCAAGGAGATAGTATTTTTATTCGCCTTCCTTATGGAAAAGGGACATATCTAATTGATACAGGCGGAGCGATGCTATTTAATCAAGAACAATGGCAACAAAGGCAGCGCCCCTATGAAGTTGGAAGAGACACAGTTGTTCCATTTTTAAAAAGTAAGGGTGCGGCTGTCATTGACAAGGTGATTATTACGCATGGTGATTTTGATCATGCAGGGGGAGCCCAGGCAGTACTAAATGAGCTAAAAGTTAAAGAGTTAGTTCTTCCCCTAACCTTGAAGAAAAACGAATTAGAAACAAAATTAGTGCAGCAAGCTCATCAAAAAGGAATACCTGTGCGGTTTGTCCAACAAGGGGATCAATGGAATAGTGGGAATTATGTTTTTACAGTGTTATCCCCAATTAAACATGAGACTACTGAAAATATAAATAATACTTCTATAGTGTTATATAGCGAAATGGGTGGGTTGCGTTGGTTACTTACAGGTGATTTGGAAGAAGATGGAGAGAAAAAATTAATGGAACAATATAAAGATATTAATACCGATGTGTTGAAAATCGGACATCACGGCAGTAAAACATCGACAACAGAACTATTGTTAAACAAGGTGTCGCCGAAAATAGCGATTATATCTGTTGGGAAGGATAATCGTTTTAATCATCCCAATGGGGAAGTACTTAAAAGATTAAAAAGTCGAAATATAAAAATAGTAAGAACAGATATTTCTGGAGCTATAACTTATCGATTTAAAAAAGAGACAGGCACCTTTTGGGTTCATCGTCCATAGGATATATAACAAAATAAGAGAGAAAAAAGAGGCTCTAAATCAGCCTCTATCCAAAACAATTATGAACCAATCACTTGTACGACTGTCGCAATAATAAATAAGGTTGCGAAAAACCCAAATGAAACAATAAACCCCACCCCAGCGTCAATTGCATCATTTCGTTTGCATTGAACATCTTGTTCAAATTCATTCACTGAACATACCCCCTTACTATCATGTTAATAGTATAAATTATCATTAAGAAAAAATCCACTATTCAGAAAATATGCTTGTCAACTCTTGTCAGACATAGTCCGGTTTGATCGGGTCAAAATAGTATTACAGCAATCCCGTCACCATTTTTGTTACCTAGGTCTTAAATGAGTGGCGTTCACATAGATTAGGAATTGGTATCTACATCTGATGCCAGTTCCTTTTGGTCATTCTTAGAAATCATACTTGTAAATTTCCGTTCTCTTCTTTACGATAGAAGAGAAACAAAAAGAATCGTTGCACCGAACGGAGCGAGGAAGTATGATTTTTGACTTATGGAAGAAAATTAAAAGAAAAGAGCTTAGTCCCGTCTATTTATTATATGGAACAGAGACCTTTCTTATAAATGAAACGAAACAATTATTAACAGATGCGATTTTAAATGAAGAGGACATTGAGTTCAATTTATCAAGTTTTGATTTAGCAGAAACTCCAATTGAAATGGCCTTAGAAGATGCAGAGACATTGCCGTTTATGGGAGAAAAAAAGTTACTTTTTTTACATAATCCACATTTTTTAACAGCAGAAAAAACAAAAGATAAGGTGGAGCATAATCTGGCAAGATTAGAGACTTACTTAAAAGAACCTGCACCGTACTCTATTATTGTGTTTATGGCTCCTTATGAAAAATTGGATGAACGGAAAAAAATGACGAAAGAGTTGAAGAAAAAGGCGGCTGTATTTGAGGCAAAAAAACTAACAGAAGCGGATTTGAAAAAATGGATGGTTGCCAGAGCCGATTTTAATGGGGTAACCTTTGATCCGAAAGCAATGGATCTTTTACTTGTTTTAGCGGGTACAAACCTTTTCATGTTAACTAGTGAAATTGACAAAATGGCCTTATATGTTGGCAGAGGACATATCATTGATGTCAAAACTGTTGAAAGTCTAGTAGCAAGGTCTTTAGAACAGAATATTTTCACGTTAGTGGATAAAATTGTCGGACGAAAAATTGAAGAAGCATTAAGAATCTATTATGACCTATTAAAATTAAATGAAGAGCCAATTAAAATCCTCGCCGTTATTACAAATCAAATCCGTCTCATTTACCAAGTGAAGGAATTAGGTAAGCGAGGATATGGGCAAAATCAAATTGCAAGTCATCTTAAAGTTCATCCCTTTCGTGTAAAACTAGCTGCAGGTCAAGCACGAAAGTTTAGTGAAGATGAACTCATTGGTTTAATTAAGCAATTAGCAGAAGCTGATTATAAGATGAAAACCGGGGCAATGAACAAAGAATTATTAATTGAATTAATTCTATTAAAGTTACAACAATAACAAAAGAGACTGTCAACTGACAGTCTCTTTTCCGTATTACGCATTTAAAGAGTTTAATTTTTTCGCTAAACGAGATTTTTTTCTAGCAACAGCATTTTTATGAATAAGACCTTTTGCTGCAGCTTTATCTAATTTACGAACAGCTTCAGTAAATGTGCTAGCTGCTGCTTGAGCGTCGTTTAGAACAACGGCTGCTTCAACTTTTTTCACAGCAGTACGCATATCAGACTTAATCGTATTGTTGTGAGCATTTTTCTTTTCATTTGTTTGCACACGTTTAATCGCAGATTTAATATTTGGCATTAACGTTCACCTCCTAATATAAAAAGCACCGAGATTATATGAACTCGATTACACATCCATTACCATTTGTAAGAACAAATGATATTTTATCAAACGGAAGTGAATATTGCAATACTCCACAAAAATTTAAAATAGAAACTTATTAACTTTTCCCTAAATAATAGCTTTATTTTCCTTTGAATGATTTATCTCTATTACGGAGAAGATAGATAATAAAATAATTTTTCTATAATTTGGGAGGACTACAATGGCAGAGGAAATTGATTTAAGTCGATATTCGGTCCGAACGGACTTAGCAATTGAAGCTCGTGAAATGGTCATTCATGAAAAAGGGAGTCAACATGTCGGTGAACAAGAAGATGTTTCACAAATTGAAGGGGTCATTATAAAGGAAAGAGAAGTTGATGACGTGAAAATATCTTTTGTCGAAGTGACAAAAGAGGGAGAAAATGTAATAGGAAAAAAACAAGGAAAATACTTAACGATTGAAGTGCTTGGAATCAGACAAAGTGATACAGAACTACAGCAAAAGGTAGGAGATGTATTCGCAGCTGAGTTCGCTCATTTCTTGAAACAAAATGGGATAAAAGAAGATGCCTCCTGTTTAGTCGTAGGACTAGGAAATTGGAATGTTACTCCAGATGCCTTAGGACCACAAGTGTGTGAAAATCTACTTGTAACAAGACATTTATTCCAGCTACAGCCAGAAAATGTTGAAGAAGGATTCCGTCCCGTGAGTGCGTTGTCCCCGGGTGTAATGGGGCTGACGGGAATTGAAACGAGCGATATAATTTTCGGGGTTGTTGAAAAGACAAAGCCAGACT
Source organism: Niallia sp. XMNu-256 (assembly GCF_036670015.1). Taxonomy (NCBI): domain Bacteria; kingdom Bacillati; phylum Bacillota; class Bacilli; order Caryophanales; family Bacillaceae; genus Niallia; species Niallia sp. XMNu-256. The sequence goes on along the minus strand of NZ_CP137636.1, from coordinate 3,159,747 downwards.
TTGTCATTGCGATTGATGCGCTTGCATCCCGTTCTATTGAGAGAGTCAATGCGACGATCCAAATATCTGATACAGGGATTCATCCAGGTTCTGGAGTTGGAAACAAACGTAAGGAGTTAAGTAAAGAAACATTAGGTGTACCTGTCATTGCGATTGGTGTTCCAACTGTCGTTGATGCCGTTTCCATTACTAGTGATACGATTGATTTTATTTTAAAGCATTTTGGGAAGGAAATACGGGAAGGAAATCGTCCATCTCGTGCGCTTGCTCCAGCTGGAATGACTTTTGGAAAGAGAAAAAAACTAACGGATGAAGATTTGCCTGAAGAACAACAACGACAAACCTTTTTAGGAATGGTTGGCACATTGTCAGAGGAGGAAAAACGGAAGTTAATTTATGAAGTATTATCTCCGTTAGGTCATAACTTAATGGTTACACCAAAGGAAGTAGATGTGTTTATTGAAGATATGGCCAATTTAATCGCAAATGGGTTAAATGCCAGCCTTCACAGCAATGTCAATCAAGGTAATGCCGGATTTTATACTCGATAGGACGGCTATAACAATAAGAATAGGTTAATCAATTATTCGCAGAAAATAATAGAGTTCTGAATAGGATTAAAAGACAGGTTCTATCTTCTCTAGCAGAGTCATATAAATTAGTAGACTTATGCTCTAGAGAGGTGGAGAGATGAAATCTGTTAAATCGAACAATTTAATGGTCACTATTAAAGGAACTCACTTATTAAAGGGGATAATCACCTTTGTTTGCTTTTTAATTTTAATTTTTTCGATAAGTGGGGTTTTAACCACGTTAGATCCTAAATATCGACCAGCATCCGAATCAGTTAAATCAGCGGCAACCAATATTACAGGTGATATGCTCTATAATTTGATCGGAAGTGAAAATCATTATTTTTTAGCTGGATTGCCACAATCAACACAAGAACCCGCCATAACACAGTATTTATTTAAATTATCGACGAATATTAATTTGGATGATCCACGTAGTTTACTAGGTAGGGAACTGCCTGCATTTTCATTATTTGATACAGAAATAATTGTTGCAGGTGAAGGAACTGATTATACGAATATGCCGATCGAGTCAGCTCCACCACTCGAAATTTTACAAGCTGAAAAGGAAGCTGCTCTGCAAAACATGGATGATATTCAAGGCAGTGGTGAAGGTGGCAATAATGGTACACCACCGAATACAACGGGAGAAAAGGAAGTTGTTTATGTTTATTTCTCTCATAATCGAGAATCATTTCTTCCTTACTTAAAAGGGGTGACAAATCCAAACCATGCCTATCATTCCAAAGTGAATGTAACCCATATTGGGGACAAGCTTAAGGAAGAATTAGAAGTACGCGGGATTGGTACCGTTGTCGATAAAACCGATATTGAGGCCAGATTAAAAGAAAAAGGTTTAACATTTGCAAGATCCTATCAAGAATCTAGAACGGTTGTTGAAGCGGCCGTTACGCAAAATCGTGATTTAACCTATTTAATCGATATTCATCGTGATTCTAGAAGAAAAAAGGATACGACCATTGAAATGAACGGGAAGCCTTATGCAAAGCTTGCTTTTGTTATTGGTGGGGAACATGCTAATTATGAGAAAAACCTTGCTTTTGCAAATGAACTGCAAAGCCAGCTTGATTCCTCCTATAAGGGCCTAAGCCGCGGAGTTTTTACCAAGAAGGGTGCAGGTACAAATGGAAAGTTTAACCAAGACCTTTCTGAAAATGCCATTCTCGTAGAATTCGGTGGAGTCGATAATACGTTCGAAGAATTGTACAACTCGGCAGAAGTATTAGCAGAAGTAATTAGCAATTATTACTGGCAAGCTGAAAGTGTGGATCAACCGCATGTGAATCCAGCAAATGAAAGTTAGAAAGAGAGTGACTAGTGATGAAAATGTTTATGTTAAAATCATTCCTCCTTGCATGCCTTATGTTCGTATCTGTTTTATTTGGAATGCAGCAGGCGAATGAAGGAATTGTAAGAATGAAGGGGTATGGACATGAACAATTTCAAGGCGCCTTTAAAATTCAACAAAAAGAAGCAGGAGAGATGGAGGCGTCGATCCTAGGAAACGAAATTTCTAGTCATGATATCGAAAAGAAAAAAGCGAAATTGGAAGAAATGAAGGCCTATAATTTTTTCTCGTCCATTGGGAAAAGTTTAGCGTCTTTGATTTCAACCATTACTGACAGCATGATTCAACTGATTGCCGATCTCTTGGCAAAATAATGATTGAAATCAAGTGATTTTTCGTAAGCTTTAGCGCTTTCCTTACTCCGGCTTTAGCGCCGAGCCTATTGAGTCATAAGGTTTTTCTTAGGGCTTAGAAAAATCAGGCTCTAGTGATAAGCCAAGTCGGCTAGAAGGTTGAAGAACAACCTTCTTGTCGGCTCGACTTGTGCTTTTCGGGGCTGAACCAGGCGCTTGCGCTTTATACAATCCTACTGTTATAATCAAAAAATAGTGTATATGTGGATGACTAGTAGGAGTGGACAAACTTATGAATAGAGAAGACAGATTAAATAGACAAGAAAAGATTCGCAATTTTTCCATCATCGCACATATTGATCATGGGAAATCAACATTAGCTGATCGAATTTTAGAAACAACGAATACATTAACAAAACGGGAAATGAAGGATCAATTACTTGATTCTATGGATTTAGAGCGTGAAAGAGGGATTACAATTAAATTGAATGCCGTCCAGTTAAAGTATCAAGCAAAGGATGGCGAGGTTTATACTTTCCACTTAATTGATACTCCTGGACACGTCGACTTTACGTATGAGGTTTCACGAAGCCTAGCAGCATGTGAAGGAGCGATCTTAGTAGTCGATGCGGCACAAGGGATTGAAGCTCAAACGTTGGCTAATGTGTATCTGGCATTAGATAACGATTTAGAAATTCTTCCAGTTATTAATAAAATTGATTTGCCAAGTGCAGAGCCAGAACGGGTGAAACAAGAAATTGAGGACATAATTGGTCTTGATGCCTCTGAGGCAGTACTTGCATCTGCAAAAGCCGGGATTGGCATTGAAGATATTTTAGAGGAGATTGTTAAGAAGGTCCCTGCACCGTCGGGCGACCCGGATGCTCCTTTAAAAGCTTTAATTTTCGATTCTTATTATGATGCTTATCGTGGGGTTGTTGCATCTATCCGGGTAGTGGATGGTACGGTAAAAGCCGGAGATCGAATAAGGATGATGGCAACTGGAAAAGAGTTTGAGGTAACAGAAGTAGGAGTTACTAGCCCTAAACCAATGCCAGTCGATGAACTAACAGTGGGAGATGTTGGATTTTTATCAGCCTCCATTAAACATGTTGGAGATACGCGTGTTGGGGATACGATTACGAATGCAAAAAATGGGGCTACCGAACCGCTGCCTGGTTATCGTAAATTAAATCCAATGGTGTTTTGTGGACTTTACCCAATTGATACCGCTAAATACAATGACCTAAGAGAAGCATTAGAAAAACTTGAGCTGAATGATTCATCGCTTCAATATGAACCAGAAACTTCACAGGCCCTAGGCTTTGGATTTAGATGTGGATTCTTAGGACTTCTTCATATGGAGATTATTCAAGAGCGAATTGAACGGGAATTTAATATTGATTTAATCACGACTGCACCAAGTGTTATTTATGAGGTGCAGATGACGGATGGGACATCTTTAAAAGTTGATAATCCAGCCGATATGCCTGAACCACAAAAAATTGAAACGATTGAGGAACCATATGTAAAGGCTACGATGATGGCCCCGAATGACTACGTTGGTGCTATTATGGAACTCTGCCAACATAAACGTGGTAATTTCATCAATATGGAATACTTAGATGAAACACGTGTTAGCATTATATATGAAATGCCGCTATCAGAAATCGTCTATGATTTCTTTGATCAATTAAAATCCAGTACAAAGGGATATGCATCCTTCGATTACGAGTTAATCGGTTATAAACCATCAAAGCTTGTAAAAATGGATATTCTTTTAAATGCTGAGAAAGTCGACGCATTGAGCTTTATTGTTCATAAAGACTTTTCATATGATCGTGGAAAAGTGATTGTTGAAAAGCTTAAAGAATTAATTCCCAGACAGCAATTTGAAGTTCCTGTCCAGGCTGCAATTGGACAAAAAATTGTTGCTCGGTCAACAATAAAAGCCATCAGAAAAAATGTATTAGCAAAATGTTATGGTGGGGATATTTCTCGGAAGCGGAAGCTATTAGAAAAACAAAAAGAAGGTAAAAAACGGATGAAACAGGTTGGTTCTGTTGAAATTCCACAAGAAGCTTTTATGGCGGTATTAAAAATGGACGACAACAATCAATCAAAAAAATAATTGATTTGTAAAAGAGGTTAGTATCGCTATTCAGAAAGAGGCGTATACACCTCTTTTTCGTATTAGAAAGAGGCGTTAAAAATGATCCAAGCCGCATATATTCACATTCCTTTTTGTGAACATATCTGTCATTATTGTGACTTTAATAAAGTGTTTTTGAAAAATCAGCCTGTTGATGAGTATATTGAGGCACTAGGAACTGAAATGAAATTGGCATTAGCTCAAACCCCAGCTCATACACTAAATTCAATCTTTGTTGGTGGTGGAACCCCAACGTCTTTAAATGAGAGGCAGTTAGAAAGACTATGTGCGTTAATTAAGGAATATTTACCTTTTTCTCAAGGGATCGAATATACCTTTGAAGCAAATCCAGGCGATTTATCGGAAGAAAAATTAAAAAGATTATTTGAGGGCGGGGTTAATCGACTAAGTTTTGGTGTTCAATCATTTGATCCAGAACTACTTCATAAAATAGGTAGAACCCATAAACCAGAAGATGTTTATCGCTCCATAGAATTGGCGAAAAAAGTAGGTTTTGAAAATATCAATATTGATTTGATGTATAGTCTGCCAGACCAAACGATTCGGCAATTTAAACAAACCCTTGATGAAGCATTTGCTTTGGAGATTACCCATTTTTCTGCGTACTCTCTTATTATTGAACCTAAAACGGTTTTTTATCAACTGATGAACAAAGGAAAATTGCCAATCCCAACTGAAGATGTTGAAGCAAAAATGTATGATTTGTTAATGAATGAAATGGAGAAGCACGGCTACCATCAATATGAAATTAGTAACTTTGCCAAAACGGGTTATGAAAGTATACATAATTTAACGTATTGGAATAATGAAGATTACTATGGGTTTGGCGCAGGTTCCCATGGTTATGTAAATGGAGTTCGAAGTTCAAATTATGGACCGATAAAAAAGTATATGCAACCACTTGATAATGGGAATCGACCGATAATGGATGCTCATCGATTATACGAGAAAGAAAAGTGGGAAGAAGAAATGTTTCTTGGTTTACGTAAAGTGAAGGGGGTAAGCATTTCGCGCTTTATTGAAAAGTTCGGTAAAAGTCCGCTAGATATTTTTCAAAGTAAAATCGAGTTACTAAAGAAACAAGGTTTAATCATAATTGAAAACGACCATATATTCTTAACCCGTCATGGTCGATTTTTAGGAAATGAAGCATTTGAAGCATTTTTATTGGATTAACTTCATTAAACACATATGTAACTGTTTTAGTAGTAATTATTATTGACATCTCCCCCTCATATTTGATATTTTAATATTAGAATTAGCACTCGGGTTCATTGAGTGCTAACAGAGGTGATGAACATGTTAACGGATCGTCAGTTACTAATTTTACAGGTGATCGTTGATGATTTTATTCAATTCGCCCAACCCGTTGGCTCAAGAAGTTTGGCCAAAAAGGATGAGATAGCATTAAGTTCAGCAACAATCCGTAATGAAATGGCGGATTTAGAAGAACTTGGATTTATTGAAAAAACACATACATCATCTGGTAGAATTCCTTCTGAGAAGGGATATCGATATTACGTTGATCATTTGATTTCCCCACAGAAATTGGGAAAGAAAGATATCTACACGATTAAGTCCATTTTTGCAGAGCGAATTTATGAAATGGAAAAGATCGTACAAAGGTCTGCTAAAATCTTATCGGAACTTACGAATTATACTACGATTGTACTTGGTCCAGATGTGAAGGAAAACAAGATGAATCGAATTCAAATCATTCCACTTAATAATGAAACGGCTGTTGCGATTATCGTCACTGATACAGGACATGTCGAAAATAAAGTCGTTCATTTACCACAGTCCGTAAATGCAAATGAAATTGAAAAGCTTGTTAATATTCTAAATGAGCGTTTGACAGGGGTTCCACTTGAACAATTGAACGATAAATTGTATAAAGAAGTAGTTGTGCTTTTAAAAGAGCATATCGAAAACTATGATCTCCTGCTCAATTCAATTGCTGATACATTAAAAGTGTCACATAGCGAGAAATTATTTTTCGGTGGAAAAACGAATATGCTAAGTCAGCCAGAGTTTCATAATATTAGTAAAATCCGAGAGTTACTTGATTTGATTGAGCAAGAGGATGACTTTTATAATATTATTCGTCAAAATCCAACTGGAATCCATGTGAAAATCGGACGGGAAAATATTATTTCTGCAATGGAGGATTGTAGCTTTATTACAGCGACGTACTCTATTGGAGAGGAACAACTTGGATCCATTGCAGTTCTAGGGCCAACTCGCATGGAATACTCTCGTGTAATTAGTCTTATGCAGTTTATGGCAAAAGATTTATCAACGGTTTTAACAAGACTGTATGGAATAAAATAGACGTGGAAATATTGTTAAGGGTGGGATTGCCTTTCCACCCCTTTCAATATGTGTACAATCTAATGTGTTAAACATTCGTGTAAATCCAACGTTAGCTATTAAACATTACAGGGACAATAAAAAATAAGATGTTTCCAATAACATGATCACATGGTAGAAATTTTTAAGGAGGTGACGATGGTGGCTGAAAAAGAGCTGAACCAAGAAGGAACAACTGTAGAAACAGAAACAGTAAATCTAGAAGCTGCTGAAGAAATCGTGAATGAAGAAGTCAAAAGTCAAGAGGAAAGTGAACTCGAGCTTTTAAAGAAAGAAAATGAAGAGTTAAAGGGAAAGCTTGAAGAGACTGAAAATAGAATTCTTCGTTTACAAGCCGACTTCGAAAATGCCCGTCGTCGTGCAAGATTAGATTTGGAAGCGACTGAAAAATATAAGGCTCAAAGCTTGATCACTAGTTTATTACCAGCAATTGATAATTTTGAAAGAGCATTGAAATTAGACGCAGACAACGAACAAGCAAAATCACTGTTACAAGGGATGGATATGGTTTACCGCAGTGTTTTAGAAGCTTTGAAAGCAGAAGGTGCCGAGCAAATTGATGCGGTTGGAAAAGAGTTTGATCCCCATATGCACCAAGCTGTTATGCAAGTTCAAGATGAAAACTTTGATTCGAATGTTGTCGTAGAAGAACTACAAAAAGGCTATATTTTGAAGGACCGAGTGATCCGTCCATCAATGGTAAAAGTAAATCAGTAATTACATAATGATCTTGGAGGGAAGAATATGAGTAAAATTATTGGTATTGACTTAGGTACGACTAACTCATGTGTATCTGTTTTAGAAGGCGGGGAACCTAAAGTAATTCCTAACCCAGAAGGTAACCGTACAACACCTTCAGTTGTTTCGTTTAAAAATGGCGAACGTCAAGTGGGTGAAGTTGCAAAACGTCAAGCTGTTACAAACCCAAATACAATCATGTCAGTTAAACGTCATATGGGAACTAGCTACAAAGTAGAAGCTGAAGGAAAAGAGTATAGCCCACAAGAAATTTCAGCTATTATTCTACAAAATTTAAAAGCTACAGCTGAGGCTTATCTTGGTGAGGAAGTTACAAAGGCTGTTGTCACTGTTCCAGCTTACTTCAATGATGCAGAGCGTCAAGCAACAAAAGATGCTGGTAAAATTGCTGGTCTAGAAGTGGAACGTATTATTAACGAACCAACAGCTGCTGCACTTGCATATGGTCTCGATAAAACAGATGAAGATCAAACAATCCTAGTATATGACCTTGGTGGCGGTACATTTGACGTTTCCATTCTTGAGCTTGGTGACGGCGTATTTGAAGTAAAAGCTACGGCAGGAGATAATAAACTTGGTGGAGACGACTTTGACCAAGTAATCATTGATTATTTAGTAGATGAATTCCGTAAAGAAAATGGAATCGACCTTTCAAAAGATAAAATGGCTGTACAGCGCTTAAAAGATGCGGCTGAAAAGGCGAAAAAAGACTTATCAGGGGTAACTAGCACACAAATTTCTTTACCATTCATTACTGCTGGCGAAGCAGGTCCATTACACTTAGAAGTAACATTAACTCGTGCAAAATTCGAAGAGCTTTCTGCACACCTTGTTGAACGTACAATGGGACCAACTCGTCAAGCATTAAGTGATGCTGGACTATCTCCATCTGAACTTGATAAAGTAATTCTTGTTGGTGGATCAACCCGTATCCCAGCTGTTCAAGAAGCAATCAAAAAGGCAACAGGTAAAGAACCACACAAAGGGGTAAACCCAGATGAAGTTGTGGCGATGGGGGCTGCTGTACAAGGTGGAGTTATTTCTGGAGATGTTAAAGACGTCGTACTACTTGACGTAACACCACTATCACTTGGAATTGAAACAATGGGTGGCGTATCTACAAAACTAATTGACCGTAATACAACGATCCCGACTTCAAAATCACAAGTGTTTTCTACTGCTGCAGACAATCAAACAGCAGTTGACATTCACGTTTTACAAGGCGAACGTCAAATGGCTGCAGACAATAAAACACTTGGTCGTTTCCAATTAACGGATATCCCACCAGCACCAAGAGGAATTCCGCAAATTGAAGTGACATTTGATATCGATAAGAACGGTATTGTGAATGTTCGTGCAAAAGATCTTGGTACAAACAAAGAACAAGCCATTACAATCAAATCTTCTACAGGACTTTCAGATGAAGAGATTGAAAGAATGGTAAAAGAAGCAGAAATGAATGCTGAAGAAGATAAAAAGCGTAAAGAAGAAGCAGAGCTTCGCAATGAAGCTGACCAACTAGTCTTCACTGTTGATAAAACATTGAAAGATTTAGAAGGAAAAGTGGATGAAGCCGAAGTTACAAAAGCAACAGAAGCAAAAGAGGCATTAAAAGCAGCGATCGAGAAAAATGATTTAGAAGAAATTCGTGCCAAAAAAGATGCTCTTCAAGAAATCGTGCAAAACTTATCTGTTAAACTTTACGAAGAGGCAGCTAAACAAGCACAAGGTGCTGAAGGTGCTGGAGAAAGTAAAGACGGTGACGATAATGTAGTTGACGCCGAATTTGAGGAAGTTAAAGACGATAAATAATACCAGACAATAAGAATATGAACTTTTTCTTTTGAAAATAGAAAAGTCAAAGTCAGGTAAACCTTGACTTTGACTTTTATTTTTTAACTTATAAATACTAAATACAAATCACAGAAAAGATTGCAAGTAGCTATCAGAAGATGCTAGAATAAAATTTATGTGAAAAGATTCGGGGAGTGGTAATCATCATGGATAAAAGGGATTACTATGAGGTACTTGGCGTTAGTAAAAGTGCATCAAAGGATGAAATTAAAAAGGCATACCGTAAGCTTTCTAAGAAATACCATCCAGATATAAATAAAGAACCAGGAGCGGATGAAAAATTTAAAGAACTCACAGAAGCTTACGATGTGTTAAGTGACGAGCAAAAACGGGCTCATTATGACCAATTCGGCCATACCGATCCAAATCAAGGATTTGGTGGATTTGGTGGAGATGGAGATTTTGGTGGTTTCGGTGGTTTCGAAGATATTTTCAGTACATTCTTTGGCGGCGGTGGCACAAGACGTCGTGATCCAAACGCACCAAGACAAGGTGCCGATCTACAATATACGATGACACTGAATTTTGAAGATGCCGTGTCTGGAAAAGAAACTGAAATTGACATTCCACGGGAAGAAAACTGTGAAACTTGTGAGGGAACAGGTGCGAAGAAGGGAACGAAAGCAGAAACCTGTTCACATTGTCATGGATCTGGCCAACTAAACATCGAACAAAATACACCGTTTGGCAGAATTGTTAACAGACGTGTATGTAATTACTGTAATGGTACGGGACAAGAAATTAAACATAAATGCTCCACTTGCGGTGGCACAGGCCGAGTGAAAAAACGTCGAAAAATTGCGGTCAAAATCCCTGCAGGCATTGATGATGGCCAACAACTACGTGTGGCAGGTCAAGGAGAACCAGGTATAAACGGTGGTCCGGCTGGAGATCTATATGTTGTATTCCATATCCGCCCACATGAATATTTTGAACGGGATGGCGATGATGTCTACTGTGAGATGCCTTTAACCTTTGTTCAAGCTGCACTTGGCGATGAGATAGAAGTTCCAACCTTACACGGAAAAGTCAAGTTAAAAATTCCTGCAGGCACACAAACCGGAACCAAATTCCGATTAAGAGGAAAAGGAATTCCGAATGTAAGAGGTCGTGGAATTGGTGATCAGCATATTATTGTGAAACTTATTACCCCTACGAAACTTACTGACCGACAAAAGCAATTGCTTCAAGAATTTGCTGATGTCAGTGGTCCAATGCCAAAAGAAGAAGAAGGGTTCTTTGATAAAATGAAAAGGGCTTTTAAAGGTGATTAAATCTCCCAGGTTTATCTATAGTGAGATGAATCCGAGGAACGAATTTGATTAAACAGGAGTTGTTATTGAGTTGAAGTGGTCCGAAATAAGTATTCATACAACAAATGAAGCAGTAGAACCGATTTCGAATATTTTACATGAGGCTGGAGCAAGTGGGGTTGTAATCGAGGACCCTTTTGAACTTGTGAAAGAAAGGGAAGATCAATTCGGCGAAATCTACCAACTCAATCCGAAAGATTATCCTGATGAAGGTGTAATTGTTAAGGCTTATTTACCGGTTACTAGTTTTTTAAGTGAAACGGTTGATGCGATTAAAGAGGCAATTAACAATCTGATACTGTTTAATATTGATATTGGTATAAACAGTGTAACTTTATCAGAAGTAAATGAGGAAGAATGGGCAACTGCTTGGAAAAAATATTATCATCCTGTAAAAATTTCAGAGCGTTTCACGGTTGTTCCTACATGGGAGGAATACACACCAAAAGGCCGTGATGAGTTAATCATTGAATTGGATCCTGGTATGGCATTTGGTACGGGAACACATCCTACAACCGTTATGAGTATCCAAGCATTAGAACGGATTGTCAAAAAAGATGATATGGTTATAGATGTCGGAACAGGTTCGGGAGTATTGAGTATTGCGGCTGCCATGCTGGGTGCAAAAAAGGTTACTGCATTAGATTTAGATGAAGTAGCTGTTCAATCTGCAAAAAGCAATATTAAGCTAAATAAAGTACATTCAGTCGTAAATATTTTCCAAAACAATTTATTAGAGGGAATAGAGGAAAGTGTAGACGTGATTGTGGCTAATATTTTGGCAGAAGTAATTGTACGTTTTACGGACGATGCTGCTAAATGTTTAAAGCAAGACGGATATTTTATTACAGCGGGGATTATCCAGCAGAAAAAGGATGAGGTTAAGGAGTCGCTTGAGGCTGCAGGATTCGATATTGTAGACACTTTACAAATCGAAGACTGGGTTTCCTTTATAGCAAGAAAACAATAATTGTACGGCCAAGGGTTATGTGTAAGACACAGCCCTTTTTACACATGGTAGGAGGTATTTTTCATGCAGCGCTATTTTGTCCCATATTCATCTGCCCAAAATGCATTTCAAATAACTGGTGATGATTTTCGCCATATCGTTAAGGTTATGCGAATGCAAGAAAACGATGAAATCATCCTTGTAACTGAAGACCGTCAATCAGCACTGTGTAAAATTACAAACATTTCCAATGAGCAATTGACTGTAAGAGTAGTACAATGGTTGGAGGAGTCTGCAGAACTTCCAATTGAGGTCACGATTGTGAGCGGCTTGCCTAAAGGGGATAAGTTAGATCTCATTATTCAAAAAGGGACAGAGTTAGGTGCCACAAAATTTATCCCTTTTATTGCAGCTCGTTCTATCGTAAAATGGGATGAGAAAAAAGCAGATAAAAAAATAGGCAGATGGCAAAAAATTGCTAAAGAAGCGGCGGAACAATCCCATCGGAGTGTTGTTCCTTCAGTTGAAGCTCCGCAAAGCCTATCTACTTTAATTATGGCGAGTGAACACTACGATGTGAAAATAATCGCTTATGAAGAGGAATCAAAACAAGGCGAAAAAAGGAATTTAGTGGAATGTCTACAGTCTTTAACAATAGGGAATTCTTTATTAGTTGTTTTTGGGCCTGAAGGTGGATTAACGACTGGTGAAGTCGAAAAGCTTCAAGAACATGGGTTTATTAGCTGTAGCCTCGGACCGAGGATTTTGAGGACAGAAACGGCACCTTTATACTTATTATCTGCCGTATCCTACCAATTAGAATTATTGAGGTGAAATACATGCAAAAAGTTGCATTCCATACATTAGGTTGTAAAGTCAACCATTATGAAACAGAGGCCATTTGGCAATTATTTAAGCAAGAGGGCTATGAAAGAGTAGAATTTGATGCAGCATCAGATGTTTATGTTATTAATACATGTACGGTGACAAATACAGGGGACAAAAAGAGTCGTCAAGTGATTCGCCGGGCGATTCGAAAAAATCCGGATGCTGTTATTTGTGTTACAGGTTGCTATGCTCAAACATCGCCTGCTGAAATTATGGATATTCCTGGAGTTGATATTGTCATCGGTACACAAGACCGTGTCAAAATGCTAGAGTATATTGACCAATATCGCAAAGAACGTCAGCCGATTAATGCGGTTGGTAATATTATGAAAAGTCGCGTCTATGAAGAGCTTGATGTTCCTGCATTTACGGACCGGACGAGGGCTTCGTTAAAGATCCAAGAAGGATGTAATAACTTCTGTACATTTTGTATTATTCCGTGGGCTAGAGGATTGATGCGTTCACGTGATCCACAAGAAGTTATCCGACAAGCTCAACAGCTAGTTGACGCTGGCTATAAAGAGATTGTATTAACAGGAATTCATACAGGTGGATATGGTGCCGATTTTAAAGAATATAACCTTGCAAACCTTCTTAGTGACTTAGAGGCTAATGTAAAAGGGTTAAAACGCCTGCGAATCTCATCAATCGAGGCAAGCCAAATTACGGATGAAGTCATTGAAGTGATCAAACAATCGAAAGTAATTGTTCGGCATTTGCATATTCCACTTCAATCAGGTTCAGATTCTGTGTTAAAGAGAATGAGAAGAAAATATACAATGGATTCTTTTGCCGAAAGATTAATGAGGTTACGCGAAATTATGCCTGATCTCGCGGTTACTTCTGACGTGATTGTGGGTTTTCCAGGTGAAACGGAAGAAGAGTTTATGGAAACGTACAACTTTGTTAAAGATCATAGATTCTCTGAACTCCATGTATTCCCTTATTCTAAGCGAACAGGGACACCTGCTGCACGAATGGAAGACCAAGTTGATGAAGGGATTAAAAATGAGCGAGTTCATCGGTTAATTTCGTTATCTGACCAACTTGCAAAAGAATATGCGTCTAAATTTGAGGGCCAAGTATTAGAAGTGATTCCTGAAGAAAAACAAGAAGATGGTTTATATGTTGGCTACACCGATAATTATTTAAAAGTGGTGTTTCCTGGTACAGAAGAGATGGTTGGAGAATTAGTAAAAGTGAAAATTGAAAAAGCTGGCTATCCTTTTAATGAAGGTAAATTTGTTCGAGTACTAGAAGAGGAAAAACTAGCAGATGAAGCGGTCTAAATGATTAGGAACTGTATTTGCAGTTCCTTTATTTTTATTTAGCAGGATGCTAACATTAAATATAAACGTATTCAAGTGAAAGGGAGTCAAACAATGTCACAACCTATCGCAAAATATATTGATCATACGATCTTGAAAGCTGATGCCACGAAGGAACAAATTCGTAAGCTTTGTGAAGAAGCAAAAGGATATGGCTTTGCCTCTGTTTGTATTAATCCAGTATGGGTGAGTTTTGCAAGTCAATTGTTAGAAGGAACATCTGTAAAAGTGTGTACGGTCATTGGTTTTCCATTAGGAGCTACGACTACTGAAGTAAAAGCATTTGAAACAAAAGAAGCGATTCAGAATGGGGCAACAGAAGTGGATATGGTTATTCCACTCGGAGCGTTAAAAGACCGCGATCTTGACTTAGTTGAAAAAGATATTACTGCTGTCGTAGAAGCTGCCAAAGGAAAAGCAATTGTAAAAGTCATCATTGAAACGTGTTTATTAACCGATGAGGAAAAAGTCATTGCTTGTGAGATTGCTGTAAAAGCAGGGGCTCATTACGTTAAAACGTCGACTGGCTTTTCAACAGGTGGTGCTATTAGAGAAGATATTCAACTAATGCGGAAAACGGTAGGTCCTCATGTTGGGGTGAAAGCATCAGGGGGCATTAGAACACTTGAGGATATGAATACAATGATACAAGCGGGTGCAACTAGAATTGGAGCTAGCGCAGGAGTTAAAATCATATCTGAAGCTTAAAGTGAACTTGAATTAAAATCTCTTACGCAAAACAAACATAAGTCCAGTGAAATTTGAGTTGACCTTGTTTCTTTGTTATATTATAATTTACAAAGTACATGGGATTTTCTCGTGTCGATTGTAAGGTGTTGTGCTTGGAGGGAGGGAAAGAGAGAATGTCTAATAAAACTGTCGTTCGTAAAAACGAATCGCTTGAAGATGCTCTTCGACGTTTCAAACGTACTGTTTCTAAAGCAGGTACTATTCAAGAAGCTAGAAAGCGCGAATTTTATGAAAAGCCTAGCGTAAAACGTAAGAAGAAATCTGAGGCTGCAAGAAAACGCAAGTTCTAAGAGAGGGTGTAAGTAGTGAGTCTTCTCGAACGATTAAATTCTGATATGAAACAAGCGATGAAAACCAAAGAAAAAGATAAGCTCGGTGTCATCCGAATGATCAAAGCTGCTATCCAGAATGAATCCATTAGGGCTGGCCATGACTTATCGCTAGAAGAAGAATTAACGGTGCTTTCACGTGAAGTAAAACAACGTAAGGATTCCCTCCATGAATTTGAAAAAGCAGGTCGTGATGACCTTGTTGAAAAAATACGTACTGAATTACAGTACGTAGAGTTATATATGCCTGAACAGTTATCAGAAGAAGAACTTTCAGAAATAGTAAAACAAGCTATAGCTGAGGTCGGTGCTTCAACTAAGACTGAAATGGGTAAAGTGATGTCTGTTCTAATGCCTAAAGTGAAAGGCAAAGCGGATGGGTCACTTGTTAATAAACTTGTACAACAACACCTTTCATAAATAACATTTGATAATAACTTCATTTAAAGGGCCGCAGTTTATGTCTGCGGCCTTTTTAAATGAATTAACTTCGTTCAGCGGGGCGATTGAAAACAATTCTTCTTTTGTCACTAAATTTTTGAAACTAATTTTCCTTTCAAACGTAATTGTATTACACTTGTGAGAAGGGAGGTTGCCCCCGTGTGCAGAAAATTAACTTCAGCCATCCCCACCCAGAGATTGATCCTGACCCCTGCCCTTATTTTTATTTGGTTACCCACCGATGTTAGTGCTTCAATTGTGGAGGCTCAAGGAGAAGCAGGGTCTAGCTTTTTTGATTCCTTTATTGCATTTCTCGTTCACCCGCTCGTAATTCCCATTCTTTTAACGATTGGTTTTTTAGGATTGGTGATTGAGCTATTTACACCAAGATTTGGACTGGCTGGAATTGTTGGTATTATTGCATTTCTTTTGTATTTTTATGGCCATATAGTTGCAGGGCTAGCTGGAATTGGGACGTTTCTCTTATTTGCGGGAGGAATTGTACTTATTTTATTAGAATTGGTCTTACCAGGGGGAATTCTAGGCCTGTTTGGTTTTGCTGCAGTGTTAGCGAGCTTTTTTATGTCTGCTGTAGATTTTGTTCATATTGGTATTTCATTGTTAATCGCTTTTACTATTTCAATTTTAGCCTGTATGGTTATGATAAAGGTGTTTGATAAGAAAATGAAATTTTTCAAAAAGTTTATATTAACTGATTCAACAAATACAGAAAGTGGATATGTGTCGAATCAAAACAGAACTGAATTAATTGGGAAGAAAGCTTATGCCATGACTGATTTACGTCCTTCTGGGACTGTCACAATTGGTGATGAGCGGATCGATGTTGTAACAGAAGGTGGGTTTATCGTTAAGGACACACCTGTTAAGATTATTAAAGTAGAAGGTTCTAGAATTGTGGTTAGAGAGTGGAAGGAAATAGATAACGAATAAAGGAGGAAGACAATATGGATTTAACAGGTGGTACAATATTTGTCATAATAGCAGTAGTAGTTGCTATTGTGTTACTGGGAATTTTATTTACCTTTGTCCCTGTCATGCTGTGGATCTCTGCATTAGCTGCAGGTGTAAAAGTAAGTATTTTCACATTAATTGGGATGAGACTTAGACGAGTGATTCCAAGCCGGGTCATTAATCCGCTAATTAAAGCTCATAAAGCAGGATTAAATGTAACGACAAATCAATTAGAAAGTCATTATTTAGCAGGCGGGAATGTCGACCGTGTGGTGAATGCTTTAATTGCAGCGCACCGTGCGAATATTGAATTGATGTTTGAACGTTGTGCAGCGATTGATTTAGCTGGCCGTGATGTATTAGAAGCTGTGCAGATGAGTGTTAATCCAAAAGTGATTGAAACTCCATTTATTGCAGGGATGGCGATGAATGGGATAGAAGTAAAGGCGAAAGCGAGAATTACTGTGCGTGCCAACATTGATCGACTTGTTGGTGGTGCTGGTGAAGAAACCATTATTGCCCGTGTTGGTGAAGGGGTAATTTCAACGATTGGTTCATCAGAACATCATACGAAAGTGCTAGAAAACCCTGATATGATTTCACAAACGGTTCTGGCTAAAGGGTTAGATTCTGGAACAGCATTTGAAATCCTATCGATTGATATTGCTGACGTGGATATTGGTAAAAATATTGGTGCTCATTTACAGATGGAACAAGCTGATGCCGATAAGAACATCGCCCAAGCGAAAGCTGAAGAACGTCGTGCGATGGCGGTTGCGAAGGAACAGGAAATGAAGGCTCGAGTAGAAGAAATGAGAGCGAAAGTTGTTGAAGCAGAAGCAGAAGTTCCACTTGCAATGGCTGAAGCGCTAAAAGATGGGAATTTAGGAGTCATGGATTATATGAATATCCAAAACATTAACGCCGATACAGATATGAGAGATTCAATTGGCAAAATGACAGGACCGAAAGAAAATAAAAACAAAAAAGGCTAAACCGGTCCTATATTTAGGAAAGGAGGGTTTCTTTTATGGAGATTCTCTTTGAAAATCCGCTAATCGTAATTATTTTAATTGGTGTGATTTCCTCCCTATTTAAAAATAGGGACAAATCGGAAAAACAGGAGTCTCCTGCAAAACGTGTAGAAGCAGACAGACATAAGCCAACCCAAAAAAGCGGTGATGTATTCCAGGAAATGAGAGAAATTTTCAAAGAAACGAGCCGCACCTTTCAAGAAGAAATAAAGCCAGAAAGGCAATTTTCAGAAAAACAATCGGAAAAAAAGATCGCCGAGGTAAAGGTTGTTCTAGAAGAAGAACTGCCATCTTTATCTGAAAAACCAGATAAACAACATGCACCACAAACCATTCAGCAACAACAACTTAAAGAATTTAAAGTGGATGAGTCTAAATTAGCAGAAGCCGTCATTTGGGCAGAAATCCTTGGACCGCCACGAGCAAAGAAACCTTATAGTCACAATAGATCACGAGCCAAATAAAAAGTGCTAGAATCTTCATTTATCTCATATACATGAGATGAAAGGGGGTTCTTTTTTTATGGCGAAAAAGTGGGGACAATACCTCCGTAACTTAATTACAAAAAACATGGAACTTCCTCAGGATGTCATGATGGATCTACCCCGAATTACTATGATTGGGCACTTACATATTTATATTGAAAATCACAGAGGTCTCTTAACTTTTTCAGATAAAGAACTCAGATTGCTTCTCAAGCAAGGTCAGTTGCTTGTAAAAGGAAAGGCCTTTGTGATTAAAGCGATATTGCCTGAAGAGATTATTTTAGAAGGAAAAATAGATCAAGTGATTTATCTAGAAGAATAAAGAAATTGGAATGCATAGCCGCCAGAATTTTATTAAGCGGCTATTATCCAACTGGACAAGTATACAAACGGAGGTGAAAGTCTCTTTTACGAATTCGGTAGAGAGGCAGGGTGGAATGAAAAATCGCTGGATTACTTTTTTTATCGGAATCATAACAGTCAAAGTTACGGGAAAAGGAATTGAACGGTTTATCAATACGTTATTAAGGAATGGACTATATATTTGGAGTGTAAGGAGAAACGGGATAGAATCCATTCAATTTAAAATGAGATTAAATGATATTGCCAAATTAAGAATTATCTCTAGGGGAAGTGGTCTCCGTATTGAATTTTTGAAACGAGAGGGACTGCCGTTTCTATTTAAACGATTGCTTCTAAATAGCGGATTTTTAGTGGGCGCCATTGTTTTTCTAATTATTATAACCATTCTTTCTAATATGATTTGGGGAATCCAAATAAAGGGAGCGGAGCCGGCTACTGAGTATAAAATTAATAAAGAATTGGATAAGATGGGTGTTAAAGTTGGCAAATTGCAATTTTTTGTGGAGAATGTGGAATCAATTCAACGTCAATTAACAAATAATATAGAGGAAATCACTTGGGTTGGTGTGGAATTACAGGGGACAACCTATCATCTCCAAGTGGTAGAGAAAAATGAACCAGAAAAGCCAAAATATTTAAGTCCCCAGCATCTTGTCGCCAAGAAAAAAGCAGTAATTGTGGATATGTTTGTTGAAGAAGGTCAAGCAGTAGTTGATATCCATGATCGAGTGGAACCAGGCCAATTACTCGTTTCAGGGTTAATCGGAAAAGAAGGTCAAAATGTACAAGTACCTGCAAAAGGAGAAGTTTTAGGAGAAACATGGTATAAAACAAAGGTAGTATTGCCGATTAAGAGTACCTTCCAAGTGTATAATGGAGAAGAGGTAAGAAAGCATACTTTGAAAATCGGTAACCTCAAAATACCAGTATGGGGATTTGGGAAAATTGAGTTTAAGGAATATGAAACGGAAAGCAATGAGAAAAAGATTAACTTTATCAATTGGACACTTCCGGTTTCACTTGTAAGCGAAACCCATCGTGAAGAAGAAACAGAAACGAGAATCTATGAACAGAAAGAAGCAATAGAAATAGCCAAAAAAATGGCTAAAATCGATATAAAAAATAAATTACCAGAAGAGGCTAAAATTATTGGTGAAAAAGTTTTGCACCAGACATCAGACAATGATAAAGTAACAGTATCAATACATTTCCAAGTTATAGAAAATATAGCCTCTGGTCAACCAATAATCCAAGGAGAGTCGGAATGACAGAAGAGTTAAAAACCATGAATCTTCAGCTAAATAATTCGAATGAGGCCATCGCCTTAATTGGTAATGCTGATTCTAATCTGAAGGCAATAGAACAGGAACTAGGTGTATCGATCATCACAAGAGGTGAGACGGTCTATGTATCTGGGAGCCCTGAGCATGTTGAATTAGTAGCTAATATTCTCGATGCCTTATTATATGTGATTAGAAAAGGGATCAATATTAGTCAAAGAGATGTCATTTATGCCATCCAAATGTCAAAAAAAGGAACACTTGATTATTTTAAAGATTTATTTGAAGAAGAAATTTCGAAAAATGCAAAAGGAAAGTCAATTCGCGTCAAAACGATTGGCCAACGCTATTATATTTCTGCTATGAAGAAGAGTGATCTTGTTTTTGGGATTGGCCCCGCGGGAACAGGTAAAACGTATTTAGCAGTTGTAATGGCAGTTAATGCTTTAAAAAGCGGTGGAGTCAAAAGAATTATTTTGACGCGACCTGCCGTAGAGGCAGGGGAAAGTTTGGGATTTTTACCTGGTGATTTGAAAGAGAAGGTTGATCCTTATTTGCGACCTCTTTACGATGCTCTGCACGATGTATTAGGAACAGAACAAACTCAACGTTTGATTGAACGTGGAGTGATTGAAATTGCTCCTCTTGCATATATGAGGGGGAGAACGTTAGATGAAGCTTATGTAATTCTAGATGAAGCACAGAACACAACAATGGCACAAATGAAAATGTTTCTAACACGTCTTGGTTTTAGTTCGAAAATGGTAATCACTGGGGATAAAACCCAAATTGACCTACCAAAAGGGGTTACTTCTGGTTTAATGATTGCTGAGGAAGTTTTATCAGATGTTTCAGGGATTAAATTCATTTATTTGGAGCAAAGCGATGTTGTACGTCACCCATTAGTGGCAAAAATTATTGCAGCCTATGAGGCGAAAGAATAGTTTTATCAGTCTTAACAGGCAGTAAGCCCCTCACCTATAGATTGTTAAGTATAATAAAAGAAGTAGTTGGGGGATCAATTGCCAGTAAAGCTCCGAAAATTAAACAAAGACTAAAATACCCTTTCGGCAACGTTTGCGTAACCAGCAGACTGCTGGCTTCCGGCATTCCATCTGTGGGGACGAAAGCCCCCCTGATGGAATGGAAG
This sequence comes from Niallia sp. XMNu-256, assembly GCF_036670015.1. Taxonomy (NCBI): domain Bacteria; kingdom Bacillati; phylum Bacillota; class Bacilli; order Caryophanales; family Bacillaceae; genus Niallia; species Niallia sp. XMNu-256. The sequence goes on along the minus strand of NZ_CP137636.1, from coordinate 3,139,075 downwards.
TTTCACTTTGTGTAAGTACCTGCTTCACTAATGCCTTACTATATACAGGGCAAATGCCGTTCACAAACGAACGGCTATTTCCATTACAAAACATAATTCCAAGCTTATGAATTGAATTTATTGGTTAAAATGTAAAATGGAATATTGTGTTTTGTAATTAGGAAAGGATTGGGTTAGAATGCATTTGCATTTAGCAAAAATAAAAAGCTTATTAAATATAACTGTTTTTCGAGTTCTCTTGTTTATCGTGCTAGGCTTACTTTTATTTATATCGATGTACAGCAATGTAAAGCCTAAGACGTTAGATATTCGTTTATTTACAGTTTCTGAACAAACAATACGCTCGCCAATCACGATTGAGGATAAGGAGAGTACAGAAGCAAAGAAAAAAGAGGCTGAAAATAAAGTTGAGGATGTTTATGTTGTTAATAAAGCCTTAACACAAAATCGAATTGATTTAATTACGTCTATTTTTGACTCGGCTATTGATGTCAAAAAAATAGATGATTCGGGAACAGTGATTACTGAATCAGAGCAGGTTAATAAACTTAAAGAACAATTAACAGAAGATGTAACAAAAGATATTTCTGACTCCGTTTTTCTAAGTTTAGTTTCAGTACCCTCTGACCAACTTGAAATTGCAAGGGATCTTTCTGTAACTGCGATAAATAGTGTAATGAGCAATCGGATTTCTGCTAATGAAGTTGAAAATGCAAAGAAACAATTAGAAGAAGCAATGAAATACTCTAGTTTGGGAACTTCACTTAAAAATGCGGCAATTGAGTTAGGTCGATATGCCGTGATTCAAAATGAATTTTATGATCCTAATGCAACAGAAGAAATGCGCAAACAAGCGGTTGAGAGTGTTGAACCTGTAATGATTCTACAAGGTCAAATTATTGTTGAGGAAAATCAACTCATTAGCCGTGATATTTATCGGCAGTTAGAGCTAGTTGGACTGTTAAAAAATGAACGATCTTATCAGCCGTTTATAGGTTCAACATTATTGATTATTATTTTTCTGGCCGCTTTATACAATTATTTTTATAAATTAGATAAGAAACCAGAAACTAAGCATCATTATCTAATTATTTTTAGTATTATTTTTTCGCTTTCAATTTTAATCATGAAAATTGTTAGTTTCTTTTATGTATTTGACTATGCGAATATTGCGTTCATTTTTCCAGCGGCCTTGGCCCCAATGTTAATAAAGGTTTTGATTGATGAGAGGCTTGCAATATTCACTGCAGTCATTACAGGGATCTGTGGAAGTATTATGTTCAATGAAGGGGTTACAGGCACCTTTCATATGACTATTGGTGTCTATATATTATGTAGCGGGATTGCAGGAATTATGTTTCTAAGTAATCATAATCATCGATCCAATATTTTAAAGGTTGGTTTATATGTAGCCTTCGTTAATGTGCTGCTTATTTTATCAATTGTTCTTTTGAGAAATGGTCAGTATAGTATGCAGGAATATGTCGCTGTGGGAGCTATTGCTTTAATATCGGGTCTCTTATCATCAATACTTACGATTGGATTAGTGCCATTTTTTGAGGCGGGCTTTGGGATCTTATCAACAATGAAGTTAATTGAGTTATCAAATCCAAACCACCCGTTATTAAAAAAAATATTGATTGAAGCACCCGGAACTTATCACCATAGTGTGATGGTAGCAAATTTAGCGGAAAGTGCTTGTGAAGCGATTGGAGCAAATGGGCTTTTAGCGAGAGTTGGTTGTTATTATCACGATGTTGGCAAGACAAAAAGACCAAGCTTTTTTATTGAGAATCAAATGAATAAGGAAAATCCTCATGATCAATTGCCTCCCGAGACGAGTAAAGAAATTATCATTTCTCATGCAACCGATGGCGCAAATATGCTGAAAGAATATAAAATGCCTAAGGAGGTTATTGATATTGCTCAGCAGCATCACGGGACAACCTTATTAAAATATTTCTATTTTAAAGCGAAACAAAATGATGCAGAAACGACTGAGGAAGAATATCGCTATCCTGGACCAAAAGCACAAACAAAAGAAGCCGCGATTGTCGGAATTGCAGATAGTGTTGAGGCGGCTGTGAGATCGATGTCAAAACCAACACATGAGCAAATTGAAAATCTTGTTCGGAAAATCATATCTGATCGTTTACAAGATGATCAGTTTAATGAGTGTGACCTCACATTAAAAGAGTTAGAAAAAGTCGCTGAAACATTATGTGAAACGTTGAAAGGGATTTTCCATTCGAGAATTGAGTATCCAGAAATGTCCAAACAGGAGGTAAAGCATGCGTGAGTATGATAATTGATTTAAATGATGAAACAAATGAACTTTCCCAAGAGGAAATGAACACGATTGAAAACATCCTGCAATTTGCTGCGGAAAAGGAAAAAATCGAAAATGAAAGTGAATTATCGGTAACCTTTGTTAGCAATGAGCGAATCCAGGAAATCAATAAGGAATATCGTCATAAAGATATGCCAACAGATGTGATTTCATTTGCCATGGAAGAACTGGGCGAAGGGGAAATTCCTTTAACAGGGGTCGATATGCCAAGAGTATTGGGAGACATCATTATTTCAATCGCAAAAGCGAGATCCCAAGCTGATGAATACGGTCATAGTTTTTTACGGGAACTTGGCTTTTTAGCCGTCCATGGCTTTTTACATTTACTAGGGTATGATCATGAGATTGAAGAAGATGAGAAAATCATGTTTGCAAGGCAAAAGGACATACTCGATGAGTTCGGGCTTAAACGGTAAAAAACGCAGAGGAATTCACTATTCATTTATATATGCAATTGAAGGGATACTACACGGGATTATCCATGAACGCAATTTGAAAATTCACAGTGTTATCGCCCTAACCGTTATCATTTTCGGGTTCTTGTTTGACATTAATCGTTATGAGTGGATGTTTGTCATTTTGGCAATCGGTGGAATGTTTTCGTTAGAATTACTGAATACGGCGATTGAACGAATGGTCGATTATATCTCACCACAATATCATCCATTGGCAAAGCAGGCGAAAGATGTTGCAGCAGGCGCTGTGTTAGTTTTTGCTTGTATGTCTGTTATTATAGGCTGCATCATTTTTTTGCCAAAAATATATCACTAAATAAGCGTTCTGTTATATAGATGGTGACAATTTTATAGCAGAACCTTATTTTTTTATATTCAGAACTTAATGTTTTTAGAAAATTGAATATTTTTATAGAAAAATTCCTCTAAGGCGATGAAATTTTTATAAGAATAGGGTAAAATAAAGTGAAACTTCTATCAGTGGGTTATTTTTCCATCCCCTCTGATGGTTAGTTAAGACCAGCAAGCTTGCTGGTCACGCAGACGTTGCCGTAGGCATATTTAGTCTGTGTTCATAATTTCGGAACTTTACGGGCAGTTGATTCTTCACCTTTCTTTCTTAATTACACTAAGAATTTCTAGTTGAGGTCTCACCGCCTGTTAAGCCTGATAAAAGTCAGCAAGAGGGTCTTTTTAGAAAGGTTGATCAAAGTGAGCATTGAAGAAATGATCGAAGAAGCGATTAAAGCTAGGGATAACGCCTATGTTCCTTACTCGAAATACCCAGTAGGTGCAGCACTTTTAACTAAAAGTGGAAAAGTTTATCATGGGTGTAATATTGAAAACGCTGCCTACAGCATGTGTAATTGTGCTGAACGAACAGCGCTATTTAAGGCTTATTCAGAAGGAGAAAGAGATTACTCAATGTTGGTCGTTGTGGCAGATTCGAAACGCCCTGTACCACCTTGTGGTGCCTGCAGACAAGTAATCAGCGAGCTTTGTCCGAAAGATATGAAAGTCATCATGACAAATCTTAATGGCAATTTAGATCAAGTAACAGTAGAGGAATTACTACCAGGAGCATTTTCAGCGGAGGATTTAAATGAATAACGAACAAACACAAAATTCAGCATATAAATCAGGATTTATCTCTATTATTGGCAGACCAAACGTAGGAAAGTCCACATTTCTTAATCGTGTGATCGGACAGAAAATCGCGATTATGAGTGATAAACCCCAAACAACAAGGAATAAAGTTCAAGGGGTTCTAACTACAAATGATACACAATTTATTTTTATAGATACACCGGGTATTCATAAGCCGAAGAATAAATTAGGCGATTTCATGATGAATGTGGCACAGAACACATTAAAAGAAGTTGATTTAATTTTATTTATGGTCAATGCTGAAGAAGGATATGGACGTGGAGAAGAGTTTATTATCGAGAGTTTTCAATCCATTAAAACACCAATCTTTTTAATTATTAATAAAATTGATAAAGTGCATCCAGACCGTTTATTGACGATCATTGATTCTTATCAAGAGAAATATCATTTTAGTGAAATTATTCCTATTTCTGCTTTACAAGGTAATAACGTGGAAAGATTATTACAACAAATTAAGAAATACCTTCCGGAAGGGCCACAATATTATCCAGCAGACCAAGTAACGGATCACCCTGAAAGATTCATCGTTTCTGAGTTGATACGTGAAAAGGCTTTACATTTGACTAGAGAAGAAATTCCTCATTCTTTAGCAGTAGTCATTGAGCAAATGAGGAGAGAAGATGATCAAAAGGACATCATACATGTGATGGCAACAATCATTGTAGAGCGCGATTCTCAAAAGGGAATTATCATTGGTAAACAAGGGAAAATGTTAAAGGAAATTGGAAAAAGGGCACGCCTCGACATTGAAAACTTATTAGGATCAAAAGTATTTTTAGAGCTATGGGTAAAGGTACAAAAAGACTGGCGGAATAAAGCTACGCAACTTCGTGATTATGGCTTCCGTGAGGACGAATATTAATCTTGTTAAGCAGTATTACTCTAAATTAGGAAGCAATGTACTATATCAGTAGCTTTATTTAAACTATTATGCCCTATAACGTTAAGTTTTTGGCTCAAATTCGGTGGGCGAATCTAAATACAGACCCTTTTAAAGTATTAACAAAACGTGGTTAATATGCATACGTATTTATTACATTCAGTATAAGCCTTTCAGTTCAAAAGTTTAGATATTGTCAAGCGGCTTTATCATCCTTTATGGATTTGCCCCCTGCTGAATGTAGTTAACTCCGGTAAAACCACGATTTTTATAAGTTATTTATCGAGCCGCTAAGGCGACGGACAGGACGTCCTAGTCTGGCTAGATTTTTAGATGTAGTTCTGTGAAGTGTGATGAAAAACCTAAGCAAATTTAACAGGCATATTTAATTTAGCAAAAATTTCACCACATGATTTTTTGATTGACAGGCAACTATAAACTTAAGGAAAAATCCAATAGCTAGTCCCAACAAAAGAGAGGTGGGTTTTCAATGTTAGATTTTACTTGGAAGGTTTTTTCTCAGACAGGTAATGTTGACACATATCTTCTTTTTAAGGAGTTAGAAAAGGAGAACTCAGGAACACCCGAGGGAAAGGACGATGAGCTAGACGAAGTCGATTTTCCTATTATGTAGTCTGTCTCTAATTTAGGGATGGTGTAGGAATGCTTCAAAAGTGCGAGGGAATTATTCTTCGATCAACAGATTATGGTGAAACAAATAAAATAGTAACTTTATTTACTCGTGAATGGGGTAAATATGGAGTGATGGCAAATGGTGCTAAAAAACCGAAAAGTCGGTTAGCTGCCATCACCCAGCCCTTCACATACGGTCTTTTTTTAATACAAAAAACGAGAGGCATGGGAAGCTTGCAACAAGGTGAAATAATATCCTCTTTACGTTCAATTAAAGAGGATATTTTCTTAACCGCCTATGCTAGTTTTATAGTAGAATTAACAGACAAAGGTCTTGAAGAAAATAAAAGCAATCCTTTTTTATTTGAACTGCTACTGCAATCATTAACCTATTTAAATGAGGGTTATGATCCCGATATAATTAAAAACATCTATGAGATTAAAATGCTAAGCGTACTTGGCTTGCATCCCACACTTGATCAGTGCGCTTCATGTGGCAGTAGGGAAGGAACCTTTGGGTTTTCTATTCGAGAAGGTGGAATTCTCTGTCATCGCTGTATACATATTGATCCCTACCACTTAAAGATATCTCCAGCAACCGTTAAGCTTTTACGGGTTTTTTATTATCTTGATATGAAACGCCTCGGTAGTATTTCGGTAAAAGAAGAAACCAAAACAGAATTAAAAACAGTCATTGATCATTATTATGACGAGTATTCGGGTTTGTTTTTAAAGTCAAAAAAATTTCTTGATCAAATAAGTAAAATTCTGTAAAAAGTTGACAATCGAAATGGTTTTCGCTATATTCATTTTAAGTAAATAATCAATAGTTAGTGCTATGAAAGAGAGGAGTACTTAACTTACACTATTTAAAGCGAGTCTGGGGTGGTGGAAGCCGGATATAGGGGGTTAAGGAAGGGCATTCTGGAGCACTTTTTGTAAAGTGGCTTAAAACTCATTGTTTTAAGCAAATAGGGTGGAACCGCGGGTAAACTCTCGTCCCTATGCTGTTAAAGCATAGAGATGAGAGTTTTTTATTTTGAAAAAAACAATGATTAGAGGAGTGTCCAATGAATATTCAAAATATGATTTTAACGTTGCAACAGCATTGGTCTGAACAAGGGTGTATTTTAATGCAGGCATATGATACAGAAAAAGGAGCAGGAACGATGAGTCCGTATACATTCCTTAGAGCCATTGGACCAGAGCCATGGAATGTAGCGTATGTTGAACCATCGCGCCGACCAGCAGATGGTCGTTACGGAGAAAATCCAAACCGTCTGTACCAGCATCATCAATTTCAAGTTATTATGAAGCCGTCTCCTGATAATATTCAAGACCTTTATCTTGATTCACTTAAAGCCTTAGGAATTGATCCGTTAAAGCATGATATCCGCTTTGTTGAGGATAACTGGGAAAATCCATCATTAGGCTGTGCTGGTTTAGGGTGGGAAGTATGGCTAGATGGAATGGAAATTACTCAATTTACGTATTTCCAACAAGTTGGGGGACTTGAATGTAAGCCAGTTTCTGTGGAAATTACATATGGAATTGAGAGGTTGGCATCTTATATTCAAGATAAAGAAAATGTATTTGATCTAGAGTGGACAGACGGCTTTACGGTTCGTGATATATTCCTTCAACCGGAATATGAGCACTCGAAATATACGTTTGAAACGTCTGATGTAGATATGTTGTTTGGATTATTTAATACGTATGAAAAAGAGGCTCATCGTCAAATGGAGGAAGGGCTTGTACACCCAGCCTACGATTATGTCTTGAAATGCTCACATACCTTTAATTTGCTTGATGCAAGAGGAGCAATTTCTGTAACAGAAAGAACAGGATACTTAGCACGTTGCCGTAATTTGGCACGGAAAATTGCCAAAACATTCTATGATGAACGGGAAAAACTAGGATTTCCAATTTTAAAAGCAAAGGAGGAAAATAACTAATGGCGACAAAAGATATTTTACTAGAAATTGGTTTAGAAGAGCTGCCAGCCAGATATGTTACAGATTCCATGAATCAACTTGCTGATAAGGTTAGAGAGTGGTTTAAACATAAGAAAATTAAATTTCGTGATGTTCAGGCTTATTCAACACCAAGACGCCTAGCGGTACTTATACAGGATGTGACTGAGACACAAGAGGATGTACATGAAGAGGCAAAAGGGCCTGCGAGAAAAATAGCACTAGATGCAAATGGAGAATGGACAAAAGCCGCAATTGGTTTTACCCGTGGTCAAGGGGTGACAGTGGACGATATTTATTTTAAAGAAATTGGTGGAGTCGAATATGTCCATGTCAAAAGGTTTATTCAAGGCAAGAAAACCATTGAGTTGCTTCCAGAACTAAGGGAAATTATTACAAGTATTCATTTTCCGAAAAACATGCGTTGGGCTGATTATGATTTAAAATATATACGTCCTATTAAATGGCTTGTGGCTCTGTATGGTGAAGAGATCATTCCTTTTTCAATTGTAGATGTTAGTACGTCAAATTGGAGTTTAGGACATCGTTTTCTTGGCGGTAAAGTAGAAATCACAAACCCGTCAGACTATGAAGAACAAATGTCTGCACAGTACGTAATTGTGGATCCTGTAAAACGGAAAAACATGATCTTAAATCAATTAAAACAATTAGAAGAAGCTAAAAGCTGGGTCATTCCAGTTGATGAAGATTTGTTAGAAGAGGTTAATAATTTAGTTGAATACCCAACTGCCCTGTACGGTGGGTTTGAAGAGGAGTACTTAGAACTGCCAGCAGAGGTATTGATTACTTCGATGAAGGAGCATCAACGCTATTTCCCAGTTAAATCAGCGGATGGAAAAATTCTTCCACAATTTGTAACCATTAGAAATGGCGGTTCGGATTATTTAGCAAATGTTGCTAAGGGCAATGAAAAGGTTTTAAGAGCGAGACTTTCAGACGCGGACTTCTTTTATCGCGAAGACAAAAGAACAGAAATCGATCAATATTTAGAGAAGTTAAATAGTATTGTCTATCATGAGGAAATTGGGACATTGGCTCAAAAAGTGAATCGAGTACGTCGATTAACAAATCTCCTCTCTGATAAATTGGCTTTCTCAACAGAGGATAAAAAAGCAACAGATCGAGCAGCACAAATTTGTAAATTTGATTTAGTCACAAATATGGTGAACGAATTCCCTGAATTACAAGGAGTTATGGGGGAAAAATATGCACGGCAAAAAGGGGAAAGTGAAGCAGTAGCAGTTGCAATCAATGAACACTACATGCCACGTAATGCTGAGGACAAGAGGCCTAGTTCAGATGTAGGTGCGATTTTAGCCATTGCGGATAAATTAGATACCATTTCATCGTTTTTTTCAATCAATATGATTCCTAGTGGGTCCCAAGATCCATATGCTTTAAGGCGCCAAGCAACAGGAATTGTACAAATTCTGCTTCACAAAGACTGGGAAGTGAACTTTGAAGATTTGATCCATGATTCATTATCATTATTGCAAGCTGATGGGATAGTAAAACAAAGCATTGAAAATGTGACGGATGAACTTGTAGCCTTCTTTAAATTACGGATTAAACATTTATTACAAGAGCGTGAGGTTCGCTACGATTTAATTGATGCAGTATTAGGAAATGATATAGGAGATATCCATTCATTATTTAATCGTGCAGAAGTATTGGAAGTTAAGAAAAATGAAGCTGATTTCAAAGAAAATATTGAAGCATTGAGCAGGGTTTTAAATATAGCTAATAAAGCAGAAACAATAGGGGAAATTAAAGTATCTTTATTTGAAAATCAATATGAACAGCTGTTATATGATAAATATTTATCGGTCAATCAACAATTAGATCAACATGTAACAGAAGAGGCTTATTTTGATTTGCTTCTATCCATGAAGGAAGAAATCAATGGATACTTCGACCATACGATGGTTATGGCTAATGATCCTGAAATTAAACAAAACCGTCTTAATTTTATGGCACAATTAGCTACTTTAATTAAAAGATTTGCCAATGTAAATGACATCATTTTCAAATAAGGGTATACTAATTACTTCCAACAAAACCGTTTTTTTTAGGAGACCACCAATCTTAAAGGATGCCTAAAAGGTTTTCTCATCATGAATTATGAGAGTTAATCTTTTCATTTTCGGAAAATAGTATATAATAATTTATGTAATAGTATAACATTATTAGTATTTAACTTCATTAAGCAAATGCTTTTAGTACCGAAAGATTGTGACCGGTACAAAAATCCTCCACTTCTTAAGTGAAGGATAAATGCCAGAGGGTTTACTGATTAGTGGGGCTTAAACCCAGCAAAATGAAGTTAAACCTGCGGTGGATGCCTCGGATTTTATCAAGCGATCATGACTAGGGATAGAACGTCCTAATCATGCTAAGCATGTTGAGCTTTAAAGCGTGATGAAAATCCGGGTGCAAATTTGGCGGGCGAATTTGATATGGGCATGATAGGTGGTGTTAACAATAGAACTAAATAAGCGGCAAGAACAAATATTAGAAATCGTAAAAGAAAATGGTCCCATCACAGGTGAACATATTGCGGATCGACTGCATTTAACAAGGGCTACACTTAGACCGGATTTAGCTATATTAACAATGGCGGGGTTTCTTGATGCTAGGCCGAGAGTAGGTTATTTTTATACAGGAAAGACGGGTGTTCAACTATTAACAGATAATTTACAGAAGTTATATGTGAAGGATTACCAGTCTATTCCAGTAGTGGTTAATGAAAATGTCTCTGTATACGATGCTATTGTTACGATGTTTTTGGAGGATGTAGGAACGTTATTTGTAGTTGATAGTGAGTCCTTGCTTGTGGGAGTCTTATCTAGAAAAGATTTATTAAGAGCCAGTATTGGGAATCAAGAATTGACTTCATTACCGGTTAATATCATTATGACAAGAATGCCAAATATTACTGTTTGTTTCCGTGATGATCTGTTAATTGATGTTGCCAAGAACTTAATTGAAAAGCAGATTGATTCCGTTCCAGTCGTTAAAGAGTCAAATAATGGCGGCTATGAGGTTATCGGTCGATTAACGAAGACGAATATTACGAGGGCATTCGTTAACTTAGCAGAGGATAAATAATGGTATAGGGCGTTGTGTAAAGGGGATGTTTAATAGATGAGCAAAATGCCGATCATCTATGTTGTGTCTGACTCGTTAGGAGAAACGGCAGAACTCGTCACAAAAGCGGCTATAAGCCAATTTAATAAATTAAATCCATTTATAATTAAGCGGTTTCCGTTTGTTGAGGACTTGTCAAATGTTGACGAAGTCATTTATTTAACGAAACAAGATCAAGGCATGATCGTATATACACTCGTAAGGCCGGAAATTCGCGAGTATTTAAAAGAAGCAGCACTTAATGCTGGAATCATTGCATATGATGTAATCGGTCCGTTAATTAGTAACATTCAAACTCTATCAGGGAAACAACCATTGCATGAACCAGGTCTTATGCATAAATTAGATGAAGATTACTTTAAAAAAGTAGAGGCAATTGAATTTGCTGTCAAATATGACGATGGGCGTGATCCGCGTGGGGTGCTTAAAGCAGATCTAGTTCTAATCGGTGTTTCAAGAACGTCAAAAACACCACTTTCTCAATATTTGGCTCATCGGAGAGTCAAAGTTGCAAATGTACCAATTGTACCGGAAGTAGATCCACCGGAAGAACTCTTTACTATAGACCCAGCAAAATGTATCGGGTTAAAAATTAGTCCTGAAATGTTAATTGGAATTAGAACGGAACGTTTACGCTCATTAGGTTTAAGTGACCAGGCAAATTACGCTAAATTAGAACGAATTAGAGAAGAACTGATCTATTTTGAAAAGGTGATACAACGTATTGGGTGTCCGGTCATTGATGTAACAAATAAAGCGGTTGAGGAAACAGCAAATATTATTTACAACATGGTTCAAAAGAATAGTTCCAAGAAATAGCACATAGCAATAAATGTGCTATTTCTTTTTTTATTGCCAAATGATATGCGATTGTACGTTTGGATTTTAAAGGGTTGGTGTAAACTAAGTGATAAAATAGGTGCATAATCATGCTTTTTATACTATAATAAAAAATTGTGATAAAAATTTATTCATATTAGGTTTAGAGTTCCATTACAAGGAATAAACTATTTATTGTGAGATGTCAAGGGTAAAAAAGAAATTCGACAGAAATTCAGCAGAAAAGTCATTTTTGAAAGAGGGAATTTGTGGAGTGATGTAGAATTATTAGATCATTAGGCAATCTAATGAAAGCTAATTGAATAGGAATAAGGAGTTTGATAAAAAAATTGTCTATTAATGCAGGATTTTAAGTTTTTTTGACGAATACCTCATAAAGTAAATGGAGGTGTTCACTTTGTCAGAGCGAATTGCCGAAGAAACAATAGATAAGATCCGGCAAGCAACAGATATTGTGGATATCATAAGTGAATATGTACAGCTTAAGAAGCAAGGACGCAATTATTCAGGTCTCTGTCCATTCCACCATGAAAACACTCCGTCATTTTCAGTTTCTCCAGATAAACAAGTGTATCATTGCTTTGGGTGTGGAGCAGGTGGCAATGCATTCTCATTTCTTATGGATATTGAGGGTCTAACTTTTCTCGAAGCGACAGTTAAACTTGCAGATAAAGCAAATGTTGAAATTGGTAATCACATACCTAATATGGGTAAGGCAAAGTCTGTTCCTCATCATATAAAGCAGATGATCGATGCTCATAATCTATTGAGTAAATTTTATCATCATTTGCTTGTAAACACAAAAGAGGGTCAGAAAGCTTTAGAATACCTGCTTGAGAGGGGCTTTTCAACACAGTCCATTGAGAAATTCCAAATTGGATATGCTTTAGATTCATGGGACTTTGATTATAAATTTTTAATGAGTAAAAAGTTCCAACCAGAGCTATTGGAACAAGCAGGACTCATTATTAAGCGCGAGCAAGATGGTGGTTATTTTGATCGGTTTCGCGATCGAATCATTTTTCCGATTATTAACGAAAATCATGACACGATTGCTTTTTCAGGAAGGACATTAGGATCAGAGCAACCCAAATATTTAAATAGTCCTGAAACAGCCATTTTTAATAAAAGTAAAGTTCTATATAATTATCAGTTGGCTAGACCGACAATAAGGAAACAGCAACATGCTGTATTATTTGAAGGGTTTGCAGACGTCATTGCGGCTGATCGGTCAGATATCGACAACGGTGTTGCCACAATGGGTACATCTCTAACCGAAGAGCATGTATCTATATTAAAGAAAAATGTTCAGTCCGTAACCATTTGTTATGATTCTGACTCAGCGGGAATTGAGGCGGCATATCGTGCTGGCAACATGCTTCAAAAAGCCAAATGTCAAGTCAAAGTGGCGATCATGCCACAGGGAATGGACCCTGATGATTATGTCAAGACTTACGGTGAAGAACGATTCAGAAACGATTGTATTGGCTCAAGTCTAACCTTCATGGGCTTTAAAATGCGATACTTCCGCAAGGGGAAAAACTTACAGGTTGAAGGAGATCGGTTACTTTATATCGAAGAAGTACTAAAAGAAATTAGTTTTCTAGAAAGTGCTGTAGAAAAGGATCTCTACTTAAGACAACTGGCAGATGAGTTTAGTCTCTCCCTTGAAGCGTTAAAGCAGCAGGAAAGACAGCATTCAAAACAGGTTACGAAAAGTCGGAAAGAGACTGTTGAACCGTCACCAAAGCTGGTTATGGTGCCAAAGTATGTAGAAAAGGTCAAACCAGCATACCAAAATGCTGAGAGATCGCTAATTGCACATATGCTACAAAGTCCGGATGTAGCCTATAAAGTACAGGAATTACTTCAAGGAAATACATTTAATATTGATGAACATCAAGCTATTATAACTTACTTATATGGATTTTATGAAATGAATGATGCACCTGATTTGAATAGTTTTCTTAATTATGTTGAGGATGAAAGGTTACGGCGGATTATTGTTGAAATAGACATGACGCAAATAAATGATGATATATCCCACCAAGAATTAATGGACTATATAAACCAGGTGTTGAAATATAAAAAAGAATTAGAAATAAAGGAAAAAGAGGCTGAGCTAAAAGAAGCAGGCCGCCAAAAGGATTTTGAAAAGGCTAAAATCCTTTGGCAGGAAATTCAACAAATTCGTAAAACAATGTAATGGTTTCTTGATTTTTTGAAGGAGGGGGACAAATGGCTGAAAAATCGGCTCGTTCAAAAGAGGTTGAATCAGAACTAACCCTAGAACAGGTTAAAGAGCAGTTAACATTATTAGGAAAAAAGACAGGCGTCCTTGCTTATGATGATATTGCTGAAAAATTAGCAACGTTTGAGCTTGACTCTCACCAAATGGATGAGTTCTATGAGTATTTAGGTGATCATGGAGTAGAATTAGTAGGTGAATCAGAGGAAGATGATCCGCCTGCAAAAGATATGGAAAAAAATGAGGAAGAATTTGACTTAAATGATTTAAGTGTTCCCCCTGGTGTTAAAATTAACGACCCTGTTCGGATGTACTTAAAAGAAATCGGCCGTGTCAATCTTCTGTCAGCAGAAGATGAAGTAAACCTTGCCTTAAGAATTGAGCAAGGAGATGAAGAAGCAAAAAGACGGTTAGCAGAAGCAAACCTGAGATTAGTTGTTAGTATTGCTAAACGTTATGTAGGCCGTGGAATGCTATTCTTAGACCTCATCCAAGAAGGAAATATGGGCTTAATTAAGGCTGTAGAGAAATTTGATTATCGTAAAGGATTCAAATTTAGTACGTATGCGACTTGGTGGATTCGTCAAGCAATTACTCGAGCAATTGCGGACCAAGCGAGAACCATTCGAATTCCTGTTCATATGGTTGAAACGATTAATAAACTTGTTCGTGTTCAAAGACAGCTGCTACAAGACTTAGGTCGTGAACCAACACCAGAAGAAATCGGTGAAGATATGGATTTATCGCCTGAGAAGGTTAGAGAAATTTTAAAAATAGCTCAAGAACCTGTTTCTTTAGAAACACCAATCGGTGAAGAGGATGATTCGCATCTCGGAGACTTTATCGAAGACCATGAAGCGACATCCCCATCAGAACATGCAGCATATGAGTTATTAAAAGAACAACTAGAAGATGTTCTAGATACACTTACTGACAGAGAAGAAAATGTATTACGACTTCGCTTTGGACTTGACGATGGGAGAACACGCACTCTAGAAGAAGTAGGTAAAGTCTTTGGAGTAACTCGTGAACGTATCCGTCAAATTGAGGCAAAAGCCTTAAGAAAATTAAGACACCCAAGTCGAAGCAAAAGACTAAAAGACTTTTTAGAATAAACGCTTGTAAGAAATAGTTTGCTTCTTAATAGAAGTGAACTATTTTTTCTTTTGTGATTGTTTACATATGAGTGTAAGGTCGTGAATATATGCAAGAAAATCGGAAACAACTGATTATTAATGAAATCTTTTATTGGAAAAAGAGTCGGCTCCTTCCAGAACATTATTGTGACTTTCTCCTTGCTTTATATACGAAAGGAGAGGGTTTATACCAACAAATGGAAAAAGTAAAACCTCAGAAGTTTAACGGTTCTTTATTCTTGCTAATTCCAATTGGGGTATTTTTATTTTATTTTACTGAATTATCTCTCATTTTGCAAATCGTCTTTAGTCTATTTTCCGTTATTATTGGTATTTATGTAACTTTTATATTAGCTAAAAAGGACCTTCTATATCAAATTCCACTTATTTTGACAGCGCTCCTTATATTGTTTGTATCTTTACAATTAACCTTAACTCATACATCTAGTTTCATTGTTCTATATAGTGTGATTGGAACAAATGGTTTGCTTTGGCTAATAACTGGTTTGAAATATAAGCAATTATATTTTACTATATCTGGGATTGCCGGCTTAATATTATTGATGATTTCCGTGTTTCAAAGCATTACCCTCTCATTATAAACATAAAATTGAATACGCTTTATTTTTTTATAGAGGGGTGAGGTTAATGAACTTTGATCTTACTGATGAGCAGCAAATGATTAAAAGAACGATTAAAGAGTTTGCCGAAGAAGAAGTAGCTCCAAGTGCCTTAGAAAGGGATCGTCAAAAGCGCTTTCCAATTGATGTCTTTCAAAAGTTATCTCAATTAGGCATGATGGGTTTGCCATTTCCAGAAGAATATGGCGGGGCAGGGGCTGATACCATTGGTTTTGCTATTGTCACGGAAGAGCTTAGTCGTGCCTGCGGTTCAACAGGGATTACTTATTCCGCTCACATTTCACTTGGTGGCGCACCGATTTATTTATTTGGTTCTGAAGAGCAGAAGAAACAATATCTTGTGCCAATTTGTACTGGAGAGACGATCGGATCATTTGGCTTAACGGAACCTAATGCCGGTTCAGATGCCGGTGGCACGGAAACAACAGCTATCGAAAAGGATGGATATTTTATCATTAATGGCAGTAAATGTTTTATTACAAATGCTAGCTATGCTAAGTTTATTCCAATCACTGCCATCACATCTAAAAGCGGAGATAAAAAAGAAATTAGTGCCATTATTGTACCAACAAATACAAAGGGTTTTCAGGTTATTGATCAATATGAAAAAATGGGCCTACATGCCTCCAATACAACTGAATTAATCCTCCAAGATGTTAAAGTACCTGTGGGGCAATTATTAGGGGCTCGTGGTGCTGGATTTAAGCAGTTTTTAGTGACTCTGGCTGGGGGTAGAATCGGAATTGGTGCAATGGCTGTTGGAATTGCCCAGGCTGCTTATGATAGTGCCCTTAAATACGCAAAAACAAGAAAACAGTTTGGACATACGATCTCACAATTTCAAGCAATACAGTTTAAGTTAGCTGATATGGCGATGAAAATTGAATTAGCTCGAAACATGGTCTATAAAGCTGCATGGTTGAAAGACCAAGGCAGATCATTTACCAAAGAAGCATCAATGGCAAAATTATTTGCCTCAGAAATTTGTACGGAGATTACAAATCAAGCCGTTCAAATTCATGGTGGATATGGATATATGAAAGACTATCATGTTGAACGTTTTATGCGTGATGCTAAATTAACTGAAATTGGTGAAGGTACTTCTGAGATTCAAAGACTTGTGATTGCTAGAAATATTCTATAAAGAGTCAACCTCTTTTATTAAGTTCTATTTATGTATTTTTTGTGGACTAAAAGTGACAAAGTTATGCGATAATACTTTAACTTCTCCCTTTTTTGAAGTACAATAGAAATTGTTTAAATATACTAACTAATTAAAAAGTTTCTACTAAAATAAGGGAGGGGTTTTTGCTTGAAAAAAGGACCATTATTACCATTTGGAATTATTATGGTTTTAGGAGTCTTAACGATGTTGCTTCTTTCTTTCAAGGGGATAGGTGATTCTAGAGAGCTAGCTGCACAGTCAGAGGGCGATGGAGAGCAAACAGAACAAGTAGCCGCAAGCCCTGAGGAAATCTATCAAAGTTCTTGTATCGGCTGCCATGGGGATCAATATCAGGGTAGTGGAAGTGCCCCAGGTTTAACTGGTGTTGGTGAAAGATTGTCACCAGAAGAAATCGAAGATGTTGTTGTAAATGGCCGAAATGCCATGCCTGGGGGGTTAGTTCCTCCTGAACAAGCTGGTGAAATGGCAGAATGGTTATCAGGGTTATAAAGGGAAGATTATAGTAGAGATCGATGATGGACAGGACGTCAGTCATTGACAATCAGGCTGAAAAAGCGGATGTGGCGGTTGAAGGCCTGATAAAAAAAATTGAGACGCCATTAATTTGATTTGTAAGTCCTTTGCATATGCAAGGGACTTTTCTTATACTTATATAGAATAATAATACATAGATTATGTGGTGAAAGAATGAATAGTGATAAGTTATCAAAACGATTAGAGACAGTTACCAAATATATTCCAGAAGGAGCTAGGCTTGCGGATATCGGCTCCGATCATGCATACCTGCCCTGTTATATGGTACAAAAGGGGGGAATCCCGTTTGCGATAGCGGGAGAAGTGGTAGAGGGACCGTATCGTTCTGCGAAAAGTCATGTCGAAGAATTAGGGTTGACTAAGAAAATCTCCGTAAGAAAAGGAGACGGCTTGGCAGTTATTCAACCAGGTGAAGTAGATGCAATTACAATTGCGGGAATGGGTGGTTCCCTTATCGCAAGTATATTGGAACAAGGGAAATCGAAACTAGCAGGAGTAAAGAGACTGATCCTGCAACCGAATATTAGTGCCATTTCTATACGTGAATGGTTATTAGACAACGGATGGGGTTTAATTGCGGAAGAAATATTAGAAGAAGATGGAAAAATCTATGAGATTCTTGTTGCAGAACAAGGAAATGAGAGAGTAGCCTATGGGGATAACCTTGAGAAAGGTTTATTGTTAGGACCGTATTTACTGCAAGAAAAAAATTCTGCTTTTCAAAAGAAATGGTCAATGGAATTAGCGACATGGAATAAAATTTTAACACAATTAAAGCAGGCTTCAACCTCTGCTGAAAATGAAAAAAAGAAGCATGAACTCTTGAAAAAAATACAACTAGTAGAGGAGATTTTAAGTAAATGAAAACAATAAATGGACATGAACTTATCGGTGTGTTTGAAAGATTTGCTCCTAAATACTTGGCGATGGAAGGCGATAAAATTGGGCTACAAATCGGCCGTTTAAATAAACCAGTACATAAAGTTATGATTGCTCTAGACGTTCTAGAAGAAGTGGTTGATGAAGCGATCCAAAAGAATGTAGATCTCATCATTGCTCATCATCCTTTAATCTATCGCCCGTTAAAAAACATTACAACGGACAGCCTTCCTGGGAGAATCATTGAAAAATTGATTAAACATGGTATAGCTGTATATGCTGCCCATACAAACTTAGATGTTGCCAAAGGCGGGGTAAATGATTTATTAGCAAGTGCTCTTGAACTAACTGATACCGAGGTTCTAGTGCCTACTCATGAGGTAAAGCTAAAGAAACTAGTCGTTTATGTGCCGGTTGAAGATAGTGAGAGTGTGAAAGAGGCGATTGGCGATGCAGGCGCAGGAGCGATTGGCAACTATAGCCATTGTCTCTTTTCAGTAACAGGAACAGGACAATTTTTACCGAATGAAGATAGCCAACCGTATATTGGCGAAAGCGGCCAATTGGAGCAGGTAGAAGAAGAACGAATCGAAACCATTTTTCCTGAATATCTTGAGAAAAGTGTCCTTCAGGCTATGTTAAAGGCGCATCCATATGAAGAAGTAGCTCATGATATTTATCATCTTGATAATAAAGGGGAGACACTTGGGTTAGGCCGTATTGGAAGAGTGAAAGAAATGACATTGGCTGAATTTGCCAATAAAGTGAAGGACGCCCTTGATGTACCGACTGTTCGAGTGGTTGGAGATTTAAATTCAAAGGTGAAAAAGGTAGCAGTCTTAGGTGGAGACGGTAATAAATACATCTCATCTGCCAAATTTAAAGGGGCGGATGTATATGTAACAGGTGATTTGTACTATCATGTGGCTCATGATGCTATGATGATGGGATTGAATGTGATCGACCCAGGCCATAATGTTGAAAAAATAATGAAAAAAGGACTTGCCTCTTCACTTACCAAGATTTGTTCTGAAGAAGGTTATGAAGTTGAAGTTTTCCCATCAGAACAAAATACAGAGCCATTCAAATTTGTTTAACTTCATACAGCAGTGCTAACCGCTTCTAAATTTAAGGGATTAATGCAGAAAGCTCTCTAGTTAAGGGGGGTGGTTAACCCCCGGCTGGATGAAGTTAAGCCTCCGGCGGATGTCTCGTACTAAGCGGGATAAAAATCCGGCCGCAAATTTGGCAGGACGAATTTGATTTTCATTCAGCATAACTCTCCCGCTTCTAACAGAAAAAAAAGCACCCTTGAAAAGGGTGCTCTTATTTTGCCTTTACTTTAGGCAATATTTTATTCAGTGGAACCTTGTTTTCTGTTTTCCATGTCGTTTCATCAAGTGGATCATATTGTTCAAGGAAAGAGATAACTTCTTTTGTAATCGGTGTAGGTGTGGAAGCACCAGCTGTTACTGCTACTGTCTTCGCATCTTTAATCCATTCTAAATCAAGTTCAGTTACATCCCCAATACGATAAGCCTTCGTACCGGCAATCTCCTCGGATACTTGTGCAAGACGGTTAGAATTATTACTTCTAGGATCTCCTACCACAATTAATACGTCGGCTTCACCTGCTTGTTCAGCAACCGCTTCTTGACGAACTTGTGTTGCCATACATATCTCTCTTTCAAACTCAGCATGAGGATATTTCTCTTTAATTCGATCCATAATATTGGCAACATCCCATTGGCTCATTGTTGTTTGATTGGTTACCAAGATTTTATCAGCTTTTAATTGCAAATCCTCTACCTCTTGTTCATTTGACACAAGGTGTACGGCATGTGGAGCAACACCGACTGCTCCTTCAGGTTCTGGGTGATTTTTTTTACCAATATAAATAATCTTGTAGCCCTCTTTTTCCTTATTGCGAATGATGTCATGGGTTTTTGTTACATCTGGGCATGTAGCATCAATGGAGATAAGTCCTCTTTCTTCAGCAATCTTCCTTACCTCAGGTGAAACACCATGTGCTGTAAAAATAACGGTTCCTTTATCCACTTTTTCAATGATTTCTTTACGATTTTGCCCATCCAAAGTAATAATACCCTCTTCTTCAAAAGCATCAGTAATGTGTTTATTATGAACGATCATCCCTAATATATAAATTGGACGTGGTAATGTTTTATCTAAAGCCGCATTACGGGCGATAACCATTGCATCAACAACACCATAGCAATACCCGCGCGGAGAGATCTTGATTACTTTCATCTTCAAACCCTCCCAAGTTTCTACTTTTCCTACTATACCATTATAGTAAACAATCACTTTATAAGCAAAAATCAATTTTAAGTAGCAAAGAGAGGGAAGTTTAATTTTCACATAAATAAAAAAAGAATGCTTATCAACATTCTTTAAATATATAACTTTGGTTTTGATGGTGATGCTTGATATCTTGAGGTTGTTTTTGACTCTGTAGACACTGAATCGCTGGATTCGGAAAAAGTTATGTTAGTTTGTTCTTCCTCTTTTGATGAACTTGACTCATCTTGTTCTCCGTTAAATTCAGGCGCATCTTTTAGGCCGCGGTACAGCTTCCACATCATTGGTAGGTTTTTGACCACCGGTCCGTATTGATGGACCAATGGACCAACCTGATTGGCTGTATTTAACACCTTTTGTGTGTTTGTTAAAAAGTTATTAATGGTATTTGGATTCGTTAATGATCTTAATAGTCCGCCTCCGCCGGCAGCTTGCTGGCCAAATCCACCTCCACCGGCAAATTGTTGGCCAAATCCACCAAGTCCTCTTATGCCTTGTCTCGCTCCGGATTGATTCAATCCGCCAAATAGTCTGGATAGTAAGCCACCACTTCTTTGTTGGAGTTGTCGGGGGCGCATCATTCCGCCCATAGTTGGTGACATCCGCTGGTATGGATGAAAGGATTGTGGTGGTACTTGATATTGCATCGGTCGTTGATGATATCTAGGGTACATTTTTTTCCCTCCTCAGGATCTAACTTTTCACAATTAGCTTCATTTCATCATATGCATTGATTGTTTTTTTTGTTTGTGTGAGTGTCTATATTGAGCCACTAGATAAAATACTATAAAGTGAAACTTCCATTTGAATCGGAAATTTTTTCGTCTTCATCCCTAAACGCGGAGCCGATTGCGGGTTAAAGTTGATAATTTAAGTGCTAAAGCTGGTGAATGTGGTTGAAATTCTTTATAATATGATAATGACCTTTGGGCTTTGGAAAGGATACTTTGGCTATACTAACAATAACAGTAAAGTCATTTAAGGAGTTAAATTCATGAGTGAAACAAAATTTGAACGTTTTAACTTAAAACCATTTATTATAAAATCGGTAAAGGAACTAGGCTTTTTTGAGCCGACAGAAATACAAGAAAGATTAATCCCAACTGTATTAAAAGGGGATAGTGTAATTGGGCAATCACAAACAGGAACTGGCAAAACACATGCTTATGTATTGCCGATCTTACAAAGGGTTGATCCATCTAAAGAAGCTGTACAAGCAGTAATAACAGCGCCAACTAGGGAACTTGCGACCCAGATTTATCATGAAATATTGAAGATTACTAAAAACGCAGATGAGGAAATTACGGTTCGTTTGTTTATTGGTGGGACAGATAAGCAACGGACAATTGAAAAATTAAAACATCAGCCTCAAGTTGTTGTTGGAACACCTGGCCGGATAAATGATCTTATTAAAGAACAAGCTTTATCCGTTTATACAGCTTCGTTTCTCGTGATTGATGAGGCTGATTTAATGCTTGAAATGGGCTTTCTTGAAGACGTCGATCAAATTGCTTCGAGGATGGCAACCGATTTACAAATGTTAGTTTTTTCAGCGACCATTCCTGAAAAGCTTAAACCATTTTTAAAAAAATATATGGAAAATCCTAAATACATCAGCGTAGCACCGGAGCAAAAGGCAGCTGCTAATATTGAGCATTATTTATTGCCTTCAAGGCACAGAGACAAACATGAACTAGTTTATCAGGCGCTATCGACCTATAACCCATATCTTGCGATTGTTTTTACCAATACAAAGAAAATGGCTGATGAAGTGGCGGACGCCTTAATTCAAAAGGGGTTAAAGATTGGAAGAATCCATGGGGATTTATCGCCAAGAGAAAGAAAAAAAATGATGAGGCAAATCCTTGACTTAGAATATCAATACATCGTTGCAACGGATTTAGCTGCTCGTGGGATTGATATTCAAGGGGTAAGTCATGTTATTAATTATGAATTGCCGACAGACCTCGATTTTTATATCCATCGAGTCGGAAGAACGGCACGTGCTGGATTTTCGGGCATAGCCTTGACTATTTATGAGGACAAGGATGAAGATGCGCTAAACAAGCTTGAAAAGCTGGGAATACAGTTTAATCATGTTGATCTTAGGGGAAATGAATGGGTCGACTTAGGTGAACGAAATAAACGAAATAAGCGTCAAAAGCAAGTGAATGAAATAGACTTAAAGGTTAAAACGATGGTTAAAAAGCCTAAAAAGGTTAAACCAGGTTATAAAAAGAAATTACAGCAAGAGACAGAATCCTTGAAACGTAGACAAAAAAGGATGAATAAGAAAAAGTAAGACTTAAAGGGAGAGTAGAAAATGTTGAAAATTGGTTCTCACGTATCGATGAGCGGGAAAAAAATGCTATTAGCTGCCAGTGAGGAAGCAGTTTCTTACGGTTCTAATACTTTTATGATCTACACAGGTGCTCCGCAAAATACTAGAAGAAAGAAAATAGAAGATTTGAACATTGAAGCGGGTAGAAAGCATATGGAGGAAAATGGAATTCGTGATATTATCGTCCACGCTCCATATATTATTAATATTGGAAATGCTGCAAACCCAGCAACTTTCCAACTTGGAGTCGATTTTTTACGAACAGAAATTGACCGGACAGAAGCGATTGGTGCGGGGCAAATTGTTCTGCATCCAGGCTCTCATGTAAAAGAAGGGGCCGAAGTAGGTATTAAGAAGATCATCGAAGGATTAAATGAAGTGTTAACAGCAGAAGACCAAGTACAAATTGCGCTTGAAACGATGGCTGGTAAAGGTTCTGAATGTGGAAGATCTTTCGAAGAATTAGCGATGATTATTGACGGAGTCACACATAACGAGAAGCTTAGTGTTTGCTTTGATACTTGTCATACACATGATGCTGGTTATAATATCGTAGAGGATTTTGATGGGGTTTTAGAAGAATTTGATCGGATCATTGGGGTAGATCGAATCAAAGTACTTCATATCAATGATAGTAAAAATATACGTGGGGCTAGTAAGGATCGCCACGAAAATATTGGTTATGGTCATATTGGCTTTAAGGCCTTAAATTATATTGTTCATCACCCTCAATTAATGGAAATACCAAAGATACTTGAAACTCCATATGTTGGGGAGGACAAAAACAATAAAAAACCCCCATACAAGCATGAGATTGATATGTTGAGGAATCAACAATTTAATGAAAGCCTTCTTGAAGAGATTATGAATCAAGCCTAATATTCATTGGATTGGCTTGCCTGAACACGCCTCAGAATAGCCAGCACAGTGAAAGTAGGTTAGTCATTATTTCCATAAAAGGAGTCTAGCATCTAGCGTAGTGATGCAAGACTCCTTTATTTTTGAGAGGACTTAACCTATTTGGTAAAGGAGGATAATAATTTATTAACCTCATTAGCTGTTTTCTCATTTGTAATCTTTGCGAGTTGCCCGATTAAGTGTGTTCGTTCACGTTCATTAAAAATATTTACCTTTTTTCCTTTAACAAAATTAGCGATTTGTGAAGCTTCTTTTTTGGATATGGATATCTGAAACTGACTGGCATATTTTAGTAATTCATCTGCTGTAATACTATTGATTTTATGATTGATAATATGTTGAAATATACTCATGTTATCACTCCTCCACGATAGAGTATGAAGGTCCCCTCGAATAAGTGATGAAATTCATCTAGAATCACAATTGGAAGAATCTCCAAGGTTTTTATCCTTTTTATTTACTTTTGAGCTAAATTCCTGTAAAATACTAAATCGTAATGATTTCGGAAATTAGGTGAATAAATGAACAAAATGGGGTCCATTATCCAAATAAAAGAATTAACTTATAGATATGAAAAAGAAGCTGTGCTAGAAAATATTCATTTTTCCATTGAAGAAGGGGCATTTCTCGGAATTGTGGGTCCGAATGGCTCTGGAAAATCTACGTTATTAAAATTAATTCTTGGTTTACTAAAAACTCAACAAGGGGAAATCATTCTTTTTGGCGAAGAACAATCCCGTTTTAAAGATTGGCAAAAGGTTGGGTTTGTCTCACAAAAAGCAAATTCCTTCAATACAGGTTTCCCTGCTACCGTTTTTGAAGTGGTACAAAGTGGATTAACAAAGAGGATCGGTTTATTCCGTCGAATGACTAAAGACCAGCACAAAAAAGTGGCTGAGGCTATAGAGTCTGTCGGTTTAGCCCCTTTTAGCAAACGGAATATTGGGGAGCTATCAGGAGGGCAGCAACAAAGAGCTTTCATCGCAAGAGCGCTTGTTAGTGATCCGAAATTATTAATTTTAGATGAGCCAACCGTTGGGGTAGATGCTGTTAATGTAGAGGCTTTTTATCATATTTTAGAGCATTTAAACAAGGATCTTGGCATTACATTAGTATTGGTTACCCACGATATTGGTACAATGGCAGACAAAGTTACAGAAATTGTTTATTTAAATAAAAAGATTTGGTTTCGAGGCAACGCAAAGGAGTTTGCTGAATTAAGCTCAGGCGGAATGCCTTCCTTTTACAACCTTGAACCAGCTATTTTTTCACATGAACAAAGTTTACACCATCACGGAGGACATCAGTCATGATTTCAGGACTCCTTCAATATGAATTTTTACAAAATGCTTTTTTTACAGGGATCATTATTGGCATCATCGCCCCGCTAATTGGTGTCTTTGTAGTCGTAAGGAGATTATCATTAATTGCAGATGCTCTTAGCCATGTAACACTTGCTGGAATTGCGGCGAGCTTATTATTTGAAAAAAAATATCTACCCGGTGTGAAGTTAAATCCGATCTATATGGGAATGTTTTTTTCGGTTGCAGGTGCTCTATTCATTGAAAAGTTGAGAACGGTTTATAAGCATTATGAAGAACTAGCGATTCCGATTATTATGTCAGGTGGAGTCGGGTTAAGTGTATTGTTTATTTCATTAGCCGATGGCTTCAATACGGATCTTTTTAGCTATTTATTTGGGAGTGTGTCAGCTGTAAGCAGGCAAGATTTATGGACGATTTTAATCATTAGTCTTTTTGTAATCGCCCTTGTTATTCTACTCTATAAAGAACTGTTTATTATTTCGTTTGATGAAGAACATGCAAAGGCTTCTGGGCTTCCAGTAAAAGGACTTCATTTGCTATTTATTATTATGGTTGCCCTTGTGATTGCCTCCTCGATGAGAATTGTAGGGGTTTTACTCGTTTCTTCACTAATGACCTTACCTGTGGCAGCTGCAATTAGACTTGCAAATGGATTTAAACAGACGATTCTCTATTCAATTATTTTTGGAGAAACTTCGGTTCTTGGCGGTTTGATTATTTCATATTATTTGGACTTAGCTCCAGGTGGTACGATTGTTATCATTTCGATTATTCAATTGATCATATCCATTTTAGTCAAAAAATGGTTGTTAAAAAGAAAGGTTTGAGGTGTATACAATGAATGTCAATGAAGCCATGACCTTACTAAAGGAGAAGGGCTATAAGCATACAGGGAAAAGAGAAGAAATGCTCCAGTTATTTGCTGATTACAATAAATATTTAACAGCAAAAGAGGTTTTAGATCTTCTTAAAGATCAGTATCCTGGGTTAAGCTTTGATACGATTTATCGAAATTTATCTTTATTCGCTGACCTTGGAATTGTCGAGATGACAGAGCTATCAGGAGAAAAACATTTTCGTCTGACTTGTTCTCATGATCAGCATCACCATCACTTTATTTGCCTCCAATGTGGAAAAACAAAGGAAATCGAAACCTGTCCAATGGACGATCTCACAGAAAGTTTAAAGGGGTTTGATATTTCAGGTCATAAATTTGAAATATATGGGAACTGTCCTGAGTGCTCAGTTAAGGATTTGAAAAATATTCCTCGATAGATAAAATTTGCTATTGTAAAAGCGATACCTTCCGCACAAAATAGAAAGGCCTATCGGGTTGGGCATCACGTACATCCGAAGGCAGTTCAATTATGATTGAACGAATCAGCTTATGAGAGCGGGGGAATTCATGTGGCAGATCTAGACGAACGACAGCGTACTGATCAAAGTCAAGGCAATACAAGCCAAGCTCAAGATAATACAAGCCAAGCTCAAAATAATACAAGTCAAATTCAAAGTTATACAAGCCAAGCTCAAGATAATACAAGTCAAACTCAAAGTTATAAAGAGCAGCGATATACAAATGATCATACACATGGTTATACAGGGCAAAGTTATACAAATGATCAAACTCAAAATAATGTAAGTCAAAATCAGAAAGATACAAGCCGAGAACAACTTTATGCCAGCCTAGAACAAAGGAATGTAAGGCAGTTTTCTAATGAAGGCTTTAATGGGACAGAAGGCTTTCAGGAGGAAACTGCGGCAGAAATAGCACCGCCGTTAACAGGAGCGAAACAAGGTAGCGGTACACGTAATCAAGGTGAAGCAAAAGAAGGAAGCACTGGAATGGGTCTGGCTGCACTGGCCCTATCAATCTTATCCTTGTTTGTCTTTCCGGTTCTGTTTGGAATAACGGGGATTGTTTTAGGATTTATTGCTCGTGGCAGAGGTTCGAAAACCGGAAGCTGGGCGATTACGATTGGTGCCATTTCCTTACTGCTGGGGATATTTGTCCTCCCATTTTTTTAATGGTAGGCTAGATAAAATAAAAAAACGAAGGCGATGTTGCCTTCGTTTTTTTTTTATGCTTTTTGTTTTTCTTCTTCTTGTTTTGCGTAATATTCTTGGGCAAGTATGTCAATTTCCTTTTTCAATTCTTCAACCATTGTTTCCTCAGGTACTTTTCTAACAACCTTTCCTTTACGGAAAAGTAATCCTTCTCCTCTGGCGCCTGCAATTCCAATATCCGCTTCTTTTGCTTCACCAGGGCCATTGACAGCACAGCCGAGAACAGACACTTTAATAGGTGCTTTAATTGTTGAAATATACTCTTCAACTTCGTTGGCAATGCTAATTAAATCAATTTCAATTCGACCGCAAGTTGGACAAGAAATAAGAGTTGCTGCATTCGAGGCAAGACCAAATGATTTTAGTAGCTCCCGGGCCACTTTGACTTCTTCAACCGGATCAGCGCTAAGTGAAATACGTAGGGTATTTCCAATTCCTTTACTTAAGATCGCACCTAAACCAGCCGCGCTTTTAATGGTCCCAGAAAACAGTGTTCCGGATTCAGTAATTCCAAGGTGAAGTGGATAATCAAATGCTTGTGCAGCTTTCTCGTATGCTTCAATCGCTAAATTTACATCAGAAGCCTTCATCGATACAATGATATCGTGAAAATCCAAGTCCTCTAAAATTTTAATGTGATGCAGGGCACTTTCAACCATACCATCTGCAGTAGGGTAGCCATATTTCTCAAGAATCCGCTTTTCGAGGGAGCCTGCATTAACACCGATACGAATTGGAATTCCTCGTTCTTTAGCTGCTTTCACTACAGCTTCCACTTTTTCACGTCTCCCAATATTACCTGGGTTAATTCGGATTTTATCTGCTCCGCCCTCAATAGCTTTTAACGCTAATTTATAATCAAAATGAATATCTACGACAAGTGGAATGTTAATTCTTTTTTTAATTTCAGCAATCGCATTTGCTGCTCTCTCGTCCGGGCACGCAACACGAACAATTTGACAACCTGCTTCTTCAAGTCTGTTGATTTCGTTGACGGTTGCTTCAACATCATGTGTTTTTGTCATTGTCATACTTTGAATGAAAAGTTCATTGCTTCCGCCAATTGTTAAATTACCAACCTTCACTGGTCTTGTTTTTGTACGATGTATAATCTCACTCAATGGTGATTCGCTCCTTTTAAAAAATCATATCTATGTGTATCTATATTATTGTAGCAATGATATTAGGAAATTGACAAGGCATAACTTTATTCAGCAGATGTCCCCCATATCTATAAAAAGGGTAGTTTATCGGTCAACTCGACGACGGACAAGACATCCTAGTCAGGCGAAGCTATAGGATGTGGTGTTTTGAGCCCTGAAAAAAATTACTGGTTACAAATTCTACGGGCGAATTTGATCTTATAAAAGATTGTTTCCAGAAAGATGTTTCCATGTTAGTCTTCCCCGTGATAGTCAGGAAATTTATACTTCTTGCCAGATTGGATTTCTTGTGGTGGCAGATTATCATTTAGTTTTTTAAAATCGGAAACGACTTCGGTAATTGGAACAGGTATTGAATCTTCTAATTGATTCTCGATGATAGAGAGGACAGTGTCACCATTTTGAACGGTCTTTTCAAAATAGGGCAATGACTGAGCACGATCATTCTTCACCTCAGTTTTTTGCTCTGTTGTAACAGCAGGAAGTGTACCATGACTTAAATCGAAATAAATGACATAAAGAACCATTATTATGACTAAAAATGCAACTAGGCGCCTCATAGTTATCCCCCTGTTTCCAGTATCACTTATTCTTATGCTTGTCCAAGTGAAACTAGAACAGGTGTAAGGAGGGTTCAAAAAAAGATGTCTAGCATCCACTTAGTGGGTCTAGACATCTTCACTTTATAATTAATTTTCAGAGGTTGATGATTGAATTTCCTTCATGACTAGGACAAGCATAATGATTGCGACAAACCAATAGATGAGAAAACCGCTTGGAACAATGGTTTTTAATGCTTCCATAATCATAAAGAAGATTGTTGGTAATGTGACGCTGTAGGCTGAAAGTCGCCATAACTGTCCATATTTCAAGTCTTTTCCCAGCATGTTTTTTAACATGAGGCCGATTAGGGCTAAAAAAGAGATACCGATTAATTTGCTGGCAGTTGAAAATAAGTAGATCACTAAACATAAGATTGGGATAAAAATGGGCAGTATGTTGTCCAATGTTGAAGTTAAGTCAATTAAGTCATCTTTTGTGATTGTCATACCAGTAAAAGTCGAATAAGGCATTGATTGTGATTGACCAGCAAACGTATAAATGATTTCATTTTTCAAGATATAAATCGAGTTTGTTGTATTGCCAGCGTCTTCACTTGTGACTGTCCCAGTACTATCAAATAAAATCGTTAAATCGTTTTTATTAATAGTTATCGGGGTCAATTCCTCGGATATGAGTTCGCCATTTTCAATTGTAAATGGCGGTAAGTCATTGTTTAGCGTATCTTGAAGGTTTTCAATCTCATTTATAATCGTTGTACTAAATAAATAGAATGTAGGTAATAGAGATACGAACATAAGTAAAAATACATACAAGATTGTTTTGCCAATCCCTTGCTTACGAAAGGTTGATATTTGTTTGGGGGAGTATAAACTGACAATTAGCTGTTTAAAAATATTCATTTGACACATCCTTTGAAGATTGATCTTTATCGAAAAAATCTAGTTGTAATAATACATCATTGTACCGTTTTAGAAATTAATTGTACAATTTTATGAAATAAAAAAGGTGGTCAGTTCTAATTAAAATAGTCCTGATCACCGTAAAAATTTAGTTTAATCCACAAATTTGTTTACTGCAGTTTTGGCAGTCTACTTCACGTTTTAAATAGGCTAGATTTTTTACTGTAAATCGTTGGTGGTCATAGAAAATGACGTCTTTTTCTCTAAGCTCTTTTAGCATTCTTTGAATGACCTCTCTTGTGCCAAATGTTAAATTCGCTAATTCCTGATGGGTAATAGGCAAATCGATAAGTATTCCATTTTCTGTAACGATTCCGTAGCTATTACATAATCGAATCAGGATCGAATATAGTCCACCTTTTTTTCCATTCATAATTAAATCTTGACATTTAATTTGAGATTTAATATATCTCGTGCACAAATAATTGGATAAAGCTGCGAGGATACTTGGCTCGTTTAAGACATATTCCTCAAATTGAGTTCTTTTAATGACTAAGACATCACAGTTTGAAAGTGTTTTAGCAAAAAAGTGATAAGTAGGGTGTTGCTTAAATAGTTCATATTCGATAATGACTTCTTCTCCGCTTAAAATTTTTAAAGTAAATTCCTTGCCTTTCACATGAACTCTACCAATAGAAACTGTCCCGTTTAATAATAAATAAATATTTTCAACTTCTTCTTTTTCTTGAAATAAATAGGAACCAATAGGTATTTTTTGTATAGGTTCTTTATCAAAAAAATATTGGATTAACAAACTGTAAAGGGAAATATTCAATTCCATTGTGTTTTGCACTTTCTACACCCCTTTAATGTAACAAAAATAAATCGTCTCCCTAAAATGATTTAATCAAAAAATAAACTTCTAGGCAATATCGTCTAGCACGAAATTATGACAAATAAGGAACATTATATGACTTATATCATTACCATCACACTCTTTTTCTACAATCGTGACAATTTATCAGGCTTAACGGGGGTAAAACCCCACTTAAGATTTTAAGTAGAATAAAAGAAGATAGGTGGGCTAATCTTTGATTTTGGTTAGAGTTCTAGCACTAACTGAAAAAGCCTGAGACTCCGGACGCAAATTCGACGGGGAATTTGACTAAATTGAGCAACTTTAGGATTCATTGAATAATGGTATTTAATTTGTTAAAACTACCCCTTATAGACAAAGGGGAGTTTTTAAATGAGTAAATTCAAAAAACACTTGTTCGGTGAAATTGATTTAACGAAAGATCTAGTTTTATTGCTTTTGATTGGGGGACTCTATTCCCTTAGCGTCGCCCTGTCGAATACGTTCGTGAATATTTATTTATGGAAACAAACGGGGGACTTTATCGATATTGGACTCTATAATTTAGCATCTGTAATCGCTCAACCACTAACTTTTATTTTTGCTGGAAGAATGGCAAAAAAAGTAGACAGGGTCATCGTTTTAAGAATCGGTGTCATCTTCTTGGCAATGTTTTATTTGAGTGTTTTGGCATTTGGTTCAGATGCAGCTAAATTTTTATTGCTACTAGGAGCAGTTTTAGGGGTAGGTTATGGTTTTTACTGGTTAGCTTTCAACCTGCTAACATTTGAAATAACAGAGCCAGAAACAAGAGATTTTTTTAATGGATTTTTAGGAATTCTTGCATCTGCTGGTGGAATGGTTGGTCCTATCGCAGCGGGGTATATCATTTCAAGACTATCGAAATCAACTGGTTATTCGATTGTTTTCGGAATTTCTTTAACACTATTTGCCTTAGCGGTTGTTCTTAGTTTTTTTATAAAAAGACGACCTGCACATGGAAAATATGCATTTAAACGAATTCTAGCAGAGCGGAAAAATAACTATAATTGGAAAATGGTCACCAATGCTCATGTCTGCCAAGGGTTAAGAGAAGGGATTTTTGCCTTTATGATATCCGTCTTAGTTTTCCTCTCAACTGGAACTGAGATGGCTCTTGGAAAATATGGATTAGTCAATTCAGGTGTCTCGTTTATAAGTTATTTTGCTGTATCGCGCGTAATCAAAAAGGATCAGCGCTTAAAGTCGATATTAATAGGTGGGGTTTTGTTATATGCGGCGCTTTTCCTAATTGCATTTGATGTTACATATACGAGGCTAATCATTTATGCGGTTACTATTGCCATTGCCTATCCATTATTGCTTGTTCCTTATTCGTCTATTACGTTTGATGTAATCGGGACCGGGTGGAAAGCTGCTGAAATGAGGATCGAATATATCGTGGTTAGAGAAGTATATTTAAATGCTGGAAGAGTAGTATCTATCTTATTATTTATCGTAATGGTAAGCACAATGGATATTGAACGAAGTCTTCCGATTTTATTTTTAGTACTTGGAGCAGGGCATACGTTTATCTATTATTTTATCAGACGTGTAAAATTCAATGTTAAACCAAGAGAGGTCTAAAAGCCTCTCTTTTCTGTTGATAAAATACTTAGATACAGGTATGGAAAAAGTGCTTTAATATATATTTTAGTGGTATTCTTGAAAAATTTCTTTTAATATTAGAAGGAATGGGTAGTAAAGGAAGTGAAGATTATTTGAACAAGAAGAAAAAGAAGAAGAAACATATCCCGTTTCGTTTAAATATGCTCTTTTTTGTCGTTTTTTTATTGTTTTCGGTTTTAATCCTTCGTCTCGGTGTCGTTCAAATTGTTTATGGAGAAGACTATAAACGTGAAATCGAACGAACTGAAGATGTTACAGTTAATAATCCTGTCCCTCGAGGGAAGATGTATGATACAAATGGCAATATTGTTGTTGACAACGTTCCTGAAAAAGCAATTACTTATACAAATAATGGTGCGAGTCAAAAGGAAATGCTAGAAGTTGCTGGGAGACTTGCTAAATTAATTCATAAAAAAACAGACAAAGTAACGCTTAGAGATAAGAAGGATTTTTGGATCCTGAAAAACAAGGAAAAGGCAGAGAAAAAGATATCAGAAAAAGAATTGAAAGAGTTAAAAGAGAAATATGAAGAGGAAGAGGAGTATAACTCCCAAGTCTACAAGCTTACTTTAGACCGAATTACAGAAGAAGATTTAAATAAATTATCAGATCACGACTTAGAGGTTTTAGCGATCTATCGAGAATTCACGAGCGGTTATAAGTTCACTCCACAAATTGTTAAAAATAAAGATGTCACTGCAGAGGAATTTGCGATTGTTAGTGAAAATCTGCAACTCCTTCCAGGGGTTGATACAACTACAGATTGGATTAGATCTTATGCATATGAAGATACGCTAAAATCGGTTTTGGGTGGTGTAACAAGTTCTGACAAAGGTCTCCCTGCCGAACAAATTGATTATTACTTATCACGTGGATATAGTCGAAATGACCGTGTGGGAACAAGTTATTTAGAAAAGCAATATGAAGATGTATTGCAAGGGCAAAAGGCCAAAAAGAAAAACATTACTGACCAATCTGGGAAAATTGTTAGTTCAGAAATTATTTCAGAAGGGCAAAGAGGAAGAGATCTCGTTTTATCGATTGATATGGATTTACAACGGGCAGTAGAAACCATTATTGAAGAAGAACTACGAGCTGCCAAAGCACAAGGAAATACGAAACTACTTGATCGAGCGTATGTGGTATTAATGGATCCAAATACAGGTCAGATAAAATCTTTAGCCGGTAAAAAAATTGTAAGGGACGATAAAACGGGTCAAACAAAAATGGTGGATGATGCACTCGGAACCTTTACAACTACTTATACCGTAGGGTCAGTTGTAAAAGGAGCAACGATCTTAACCGGATTTCAGACAGGTGCCATCTCTCCAGGAACGGTTATTTATGATACACCAATCCGAATTGGAGGTCAGCAATTCAGATCATGGAAAAACTTAGGATCTGTTAATGATGTAACAGCTTTAAAATTTTCTTCTAATATTTATATGGCCCATACAGCCATTAGAATTGCTGATGGTCGTTACGTTCCAGGTGCTTCCCTGAAGATAAACTTTGATGCCTTTGATACGATGAGACAACATTTCTCCCAATTTGGGTTAGGGGTACGTACAGGAATCGACTTACCGAACGAACAAAATGGGTATAAAGGGAATGCAACCCAGCCAGGAGAACTAATGTTCTATTCGGTGGGACAATACGATACGTATTCAACTATGCAGCTTGCTCAATATGTATCTACCATTGCAAATGGAGGCTACCGTATGGAGCCTCATATGGTTAAAGAAATTCGTGAGCCCCAACTTGATAACACGCTTGGCCCGATTGTACAAGAAATTCAACCTAAAGTTTTAAATCGATTAGATTTAGAACCAGGCTGGATTGAGCGTGTACAATTAGGATTTGAAAAAGTTACACAAGAAAGCGGAGGAACGGCTTATAGTACCTTCCGTAACAAAGATTATTCACCAGCTGGGAAGACCGGTACAGCTGAGGCTTTCTATGATGGACCCTTAAAGCAATACCGAATGAGTGAAGTTACGTCGATTAGCTTTGTTGGTTATGCCCCATCAGATAATCCTGAAATCGCGATTGCAGTAATGGTACCATGGGCATACCAAGGTGGAAGAAACCCTGGCTCTAATTTAACGATTGCTGAAAGGGTATTTGACACGTACTTTGAGTTAAAAAAGCAACGCGTTTCAAACACACCGGTAGAAGAACCGAACTCAACGACAGAGGCCGAAACAAATATTGAAGAATCTACACCAGAAGAATAAAATGATAGGTAAAGTCCTGCCACAGATAAATGTGGCAGGATTTTTTGTGCTTAAGCTGATTGCCTAATTCTGAGTACAATAAAAGAAAATAGGTGGGGAATCAACTGCCTGTAAAGCTCCGAAAGTGAACACAGACTAAATCCGTTTTAGGCTATGTCTGTGTGAACAGCATCCAATCACTTAAAGCTTTACGTCAGTGAGAAATCAGGACTTTATTTACCCTATTTATGATCAACTATCGACAAATTTACACAGTATTCACTTGGGTTTACAAACTATTTACAACGGATTAAAACGAGATTAATAGAATAGCTATATTCTTGTACTTGTGGGACAAATAAAAAACTAATGGGGGATTAAGCGAATGAAGAGTTTAAAAAAACTTAGCCTATTGTTACTCTTAGCAGCTGTCATGATGGTAATTGCTGCATGTGGTGGAGGTAATGAAAACACTTCAGGAGAAGGTGCTGAAGGAAATGATAATGCTTCAGGAGAAACGGCTGAATTAGAAGGAAGTGTTGAAATTGATGGTTCTGGTACAGTTTTC
The DNA here is from genome assembly GCF_036670015.1 of Niallia sp. XMNu-256. Lineage (NCBI taxonomy): Bacteria > Bacillati > Bacillota > Bacilli > Caryophanales > Bacillaceae > Niallia > Niallia sp. XMNu-256. The sequence goes on along the minus strand of NZ_CP137636.1, from coordinate 3,104,081 downwards.
CCGTTCATGTCTTTAATGGCTGAAAATTATATGAATGAAAATGAAGATGTATCAGTTGAAGTTGGTCGTTCTGGAACATCTGCTGGATTTAAAAAGTTTTTAGATGAAGATGGTAAAGCATTAAACAACGCTTCCCGTCAAATCAAAGAAGAAGAATTAACACAAGCTGAAGAGTTAGGGATTGAAGTTCAAGAATTAAAAGTAGCTTTAGACGGTTTAACTTTTGTTGTACACCCTGAAAATGATTGGGCGGAAGAATTAACTGCAGAACAAATTAAAGAAATTTTCTTAGCGAGCGGCGAAAAGAAATTATGGTCTGATGTGGATCCAAGCTTTCCTGAAGAAGAAATTAAAGCAATGGGACCTAACGAAAACCACGGAACATATGAATTCTTTTTTGAAAATGTCCTTGAAGAACAAGATTTAAGAGATGATGTAAATCTTCAACAAGAATACTCTACTTTAGTTGATTTAGTTTCTAAAGATAAAAACGCTATTGCATTCTTTGGTTATGGATACTATGACAGTAATAAAGACAAGGTAAAAGCGGTTAAAGTTGATTTTGGTGATGGTACCTTTGTTGAACCAAGCACAGAAACAATTGGTGAAAGTGAAGAACATGCTTATTCAGAGTTTACTCGTCCAGTATATACTTATTTAAATACAAATATTGCTAAAGAACAACCACAAGTATTAGATTATGCAATCTATACAATGGAAAATGCACAAGAGGTTGCAGGGGAAACAGGATTTGCGCCACTACCAGATGAAGAAGTACAGGCTGCTGTTGATGCATTAAACGCTTTAAAATAATTATTAACAAATGTTGATAATTACGTAGAAGATGAGGGGGACTGCTTCTCATCTTCTTGCATGTTTTTTAAAAAAGCTTTTCTTGGATGAATAGATGAATTTATTTCACCTTAGATCACATACAAATGCTAAGGATGAAAGGGGATTTCAAATTGGAAAGTACAACAAGTAAAAGAATTGAAAATGGTACAAACGTTAGAGAGTTAATTAGGAAAAATAAACAAAGCTTTTCTACAACGGTGTTAATCGAAAAGATTATGCCTATATTACTTCTTATCATTGCCCTCATCTCAATATTAACAACTGTAGGGATTGTTGTTACGTTATTGGCAGAAACGATTGAGTTTTTTAAACGTGTTCCTTTTGTAGAGTTTTTTACAGGAACTGTGTTAAAACCGTTAGGGAATAATGCTCAGTTTGGACTATTACCACTTATGACCGGAACGTTATTAAGTACAATAATTGCAATGTTAGTAGCAATTCCAATTGGTTTAATGACTGCGATCTATTTAAGTGAGTATGCTTCTGATAAGGTAAGAAAGATTATAAAACCGATATTGGAATTACTGGCAGGTATCCCAACGATTGTATATGGTTTCTTTGCCCTTACATTTGTTACTCCTTTATTACGTTCAATTATGCCAGGTTTAGAACCAACGAATATTCTTAGTCCAGGGATCGTCATGGGAATTATGATCATACCTATGGTTGCTTCTCTTTCTGAAGATGCAATGAGTGCGGTACCGAACTCAATGAGAGAGGGAGCCTTAGGTTTAGGTTCAACAAAATTAGAAGTTACATTTAAAGTCGTTATTCCTGCTGCAATTTCAGGGATTATTGCTTCCTTTGTATTAGGTATTTCTCGTGCCATTGGGGAGACGATGATTGTTACAATAGCGAGCGGAAGTAATAAGAACTTCACATTTGATATTACTCAATCCATGCAGACGATGACCGCTTATATTGTTGAGGTAACAGGAGGAGACGCACCTGCTGGTTCTACTTTATACTTCAGCTTATATGCTGTTGCGATGACTTTATTTGTATTTACACTATTAATGAATTTAGTTGCACAATATATATCCCGTAAATTCAGGGAGGAATATTAAAATGAAATATGTTGATCCAGTTCAAGTTGAGAAAAAAATGGGATCTCGATTAGTAAAAAATAATCTAGCCAAGTCCATTTTCTTCTTGTCAACTTTAGTCGGTTTAGTTGTCTTAGTCATTTTATTTTATCGTGTCATATCTGGAAGCCTTGGATGGCTTGATTGGCAGTTTTTGACTAGTAAGTTATCAACGTTTCCGGAAAAAGCAGGAATACTTGGTGCAATATCGGGTACCTTTTGGTTAATGATTGTTGTTGCTCCTCTAACTCTAATATTAGGGGTAGGTACAGCCATTTATTTAGAAGAATATGCAAAAAAAGGGAAATTACAAGCATTTATCCAAATGAATATTTCGAATCTAGCTAGTGTTCCCTCTATTGTTTTCGGATTGTTAGGAATGACCATTTTCCTTCGAACAATGGATCTTGGTAACATCGTATTAACTGGTGGACTAACCATGTCTCTTTTGATTTTGCCAGTTGTCGTTGTTGCGGCACAAGAAGCCATTCGGGCGGTTCCTGGCTTTTTAAGAGAAGCCTCCTATGGAATGGGTGCAACAAAATGGCAGACGATTAGAAATGTCGTTTTACCGACAGCTCTTCCAGGAATTTTAACAGGGGTTATATTAGCTTTATCCCGTGCGATCGGTGAGACGGCTCCACTTACGGTATTGGGAATACCTGCATTATTAATGCCAATCCCAGAAGGCATTTTTGATAAATTTACGGTGTTGCCACTACAAATTTATTATTGGACGATCGACTCTGCGCTTGTTGCTGAATATGCTAGCTTAGCTTCTGCGACGATTGTTGTATTATTGTTGTTATTATTCATAATGAATTCTATTGCGATTTTGATTAGAAATAAATTCCAAAAGAGATTTTAACTTTTTAGTAAAAATTTCATATTGAGATATAGACCGGGTTGCTCAAGATGTTTGATAAAAAATGGATGAAGCGTGAAATCTTTCTAAGAACTCATAAACAATATGTTTAATATGGAGGGGTATTTATAATGGTAGCTTTGACAAAAGTGGACGGGAATCAGAATGGAATCAATACAAGGGGGAATACTTTGAATGAAAAAAACATTGTTTTTAATACAAAAGAACTGAATTTATGGTATGGTGAAGACCAAGCATTAAAAAACATCAATTTAGAATTCCAAGAGAACCAAGTAAATGCCATTATTGGTCCATCTGGATGTGGAAAGTCTACTTATATTAAAACATTAAATCGAATGATTGAATTAATCCCAACTGTACGTACATCTGGCCACATTCTCTATAAAGGTAAAAATATATTAGATAAATCATATAAAGTAGAGGAATTAAGGACAAATGTTGGAATGGTATTTCAAAAGCCGAATCCGTTTCCAAAATCCATTTATGAAAATGTGGTGTACGGCCCTAAAATACATGGAATTCGTAATAAAAAGATACTTGATGAAATTGTTGAAAAGAGTTTAAGAGGAGCTGCGCTTTGGGATGAGGTAAAGGATCGTTTGAAAGAAAATGCATATGGTTTATCTGGTGGCCAACAACAAAGACTATGTATTGCACGTTGCCTAGCGGTTGAACCAGATGTGATTTTAATGGATGAACCAACTTCAGCACTTGACCCTATTTCAACTTTAAAGGTTGAGGAATTAGTGCAAGAATTAAAGAAAGAATTTAGTATTATTATCGTAACCCACAATATGCAGCAAGCAGCACGTATTTCCGATAAAACAGCTTTCTTCTTAAATGGTGAAGTTGTTGAATTTGATGATACAAATAAAATCTTCTCTACACCGGCAGATAAACGTACAGAAGATTATATAACTGGACGATTTGGTTAATAGATAATAAATACAGACGCTAAATCCATAACGTCTGTATTTATTGTTAAAATTAGTATTCGATTATCAGCAAATAAATTATATAATTAAATGGTTTATTACATAAAATAATAGGAAGGAAAGTGAATGGTTTGATGAAGGAGGAACAAAGGGTGCCTGTACGTGGTAAATTTGAAGATGATTTAAATAACTTAGAAGGTAGGCTTGTTCATCTAGTTCAGATGACAGCTAAAGCATTAGAATCAGCAATGAAGGCGTTAGATACGCATGATGTTGAAATGGCGATAAAAATAATGGAAGATGACACAAAAATAAATATTCTCTATGAAGAAATCAATGACTTTGCGATTTTATTAATTGCTAAACAACAACCTGTTGCAATTGACCTTCGACGTATTATTGTTTCTATTAAAATTGCAACGGATGTTGAGAGGATTGCTGATTTTGCCGTAAACATTGCGAAATCTACGATTAGAATCGGACAAGAACCTCATATTAAAGAAATTAAAAGATTGAAAAAAATGTATGAGATCACTTCGAACATGCTTAAGGATGCTTTAATTGCTTATCAAGAAGAAGACCTTGGAATTGCTAAAAAAGTGGCTGATTTGGATAACGAAGTTGATGCTTTATATGGAGAAGTGATCAAGGATTTATTCCATTTAAATAATCAACATGCTGATAATTACGACCAAATTATACAAATGTTATTTATTAACCGATATTTGGAAAGAGCTGCTGATCATATTACGAATATTGCCGAACATGTTTTTTACTTGGTCAAAGGAAAGCAATATGATTTAAACGAGTAAAAGTTAGGGGCAGCATCACGCTGCTCCTATTAATCGTGCTTGCCTTTAAATGCAAATTCCATAAGAATGGATTCAACATCGGTTACGCTTAGTGAAGACTGTTTGGCAATTTGTTCAACAGGAATTCCCTGCTTGGATAACGACCAAACTTGGTTTTTGATAATGTCATGTACATCCTTATTTTCTTTACGAGAGAAGGATGTGACGGATGTAGGTTCATCCATTTCCGTTACTAACAACTCTTCTTCTAAAACTTTAAGTTTCTTTTTCATTTGATATATTTCTTGTAATTGTTGCATGGAAAACTGATCAAACTCTTCTCTTAACTCTTTATGGGGTCTTTAATGAAAAAGGAAAGAAGAAACAGGGCAATCGCAAACAAAAATAAAATTAATAAAAGAACCTCCATACTACCACCTCATTTAAACTACAACGATTTAAACTTCTAATAAAATATATCTTACCATTAACTTTAGTAAAACTGTATGGAATGTCAATCATGGATGTCTAATGTCGAATAAACAAGAGTTGATTGGGTTGAATTTTGTCGAAAATAATTCTTACTCGTAGGACAAAAAATTTAAATAGCTGTTTGATTCTTTTAGTTATATAGGTTTAGCAGAATACGACAAAATCTGTTCGTTGTAGGGTAGAACAATACATGCTACCATTATATTACAGATTAAAATATATATTTAGGTTGTTTTGTTTTCGTAGACTGAGATTTTTAAAGATTCCCAATAAGAACACGGCTGAAACATAAATTAAATAAGGAAAATAAATTACAAATAGGTGTATAAGATGACAAAGATAATTGAGAATATTGTTCCATTTCAGCAAAAGAGGAAGTTCATTCATCATTTAAATTTTACTCCAGGTATTTGGATTAATGGGAAAACGCATTGGTTAAAGAAGACAAATGAAATGTTTCTTATATCAGATGGCATTTCTGTTAAAATGAATCAGAGGTCAACTATTTCAAAGGTTAACTATTTTGATATGATTGTTACGAATCATGGAAAAAAAGAGAGACATGTCAAATTATTAATGATGTATCACCATCCTAATCAAAAGAAAGAACACATCTCGTTTATCTCTCCTGTTGATAAGGTCATTTATCATGTGTCTGGAGGTCTGATCTATCTCGTTAATGGCATGCATAACGGAAACGGTTTTAATCATTATACGATCCAATCAAGGTCAAATATTTCAAGTAATTCCTTTTGGGATTGTCAGGAAAAAGGCATACTTAACTATCGACCGATGTACAAAGGTTCAGCGGCAAGTATTAAGGTTTTTGATCTGAAAATAGGGGCTAGAGATATACAGAAGTGTAGCACTTGGTCCATCTCGGGAAATAATAAAATAGAAATAACCGAATTAAATAATCGCTTATTAAAAACATACTAGCATTTCGAAAAAAAAAGTGATATTATAGAAAAGTCGTATGAACGAACTTTAACTTAATTCAACAGTTGTCTCACTTCCGTTTGTGGTGAGAATAATATATATCCTTACTAACATAGTAGGTTTATTAAACATGGCTGAAATTAAGTTAAATCAGCCTCTGGCGGATGCCTCGGATGATAAAAATTCCGGGCACAAATTCGACGGAGCGAATTTGATTAAACAGTTTGGAGGGAAATAAACATGCGTGTTAATATTACGTTAGCTTGCACAGAGTGTGGAGACCGTAACTATATTTCTAAAAAGAATAAGCGAAATAATCCAGATCGTCTTGAGCTTAAAAAATATTGCCCAAGAGAAAACCGCACAACTGCACACCGTGAAACAAAATAAGCAGCAGGGATATTCCTGCTGTTTTTTTTATATTTTTATACATCTGAGGGTGAGGGAGGCATTAACTTCATGACTCAATTGTTTGTATATGCTTTTTTATTGATTGCGGTTATGGCGGCAAATCGCTCAAGGTTATTAACGACTTCCGGCATGATTGCCGCCTTTTTTACAGGTTTATTTGTAAATTTAGGTTTTGGCTTAAAAGGTTTGTTTCTGCTTGTGTTGTTTTTTATTAGTTCAAGTCTATGGTCTAAAATTAAAAATACAAACAAACAACAGGCAGAGGAAATGCTTGTGAAAGGCTCTACGCGGGATTGGCAGCAAGTCTTGGCAAATGGTGGAGTTGCAGCATTTACGAGTGCGTTATATTATATAACGGCTGATCCTATTTGGATCATTGGTTTTTGTATTTTAATTGCCTGCAGCAATTCAGATACATGGGCATCTGAAATAGGGTCTATGAGCAAACGAAGACCCTACAACATAAGAACGTTCAAAAAGGCTGAAAGAGGGACATCAGGTGCTGTAAGCCCGCTAGGTACATTCGCATCAATTGTAGGATCTTTTATTATTGCCTTGACAGGCTATATTTTATTTGAACTAAACCTTTCTGAAATGATATTCATCACCATTTTTGGCTTTTTAGGGAATGTAATTGATACCTTATTAGGTGCTTATGTACAAGCTGGTTATTTATGTGCAAACTGTGGATTAAAAACAGAGAAGACTTTTCATTGTGGACATCAAACTAGGCTTATTAAAGGATATTCATTTATTAATAATGATTTCGTCAATTTTTTTGCGGGCTTTCTTTCGCTCTTGATTGGTTTATGGATTATAAAAATGTAGATAGCTTTTTAGGATAATTTTCTGGAATTTCATCAAACTATTAATAGGAGGGATGATTAATGTCAAGAATACTATCAATCCTATTAATGGGTTTTGGAGGTTATTTTTTATTTAAAAGGCGTTTTCGGGTTCTAAATGTAATTCTTGGAAATCCAATGGCGAGAAGATTTGCAGTAAGAGCATTTATGAGTATTCCGGGAGTTAAAAATAAGGTCATCGGATCTGTCTTTCCACAAGGTCCAAAACCCATTTAACATGATAAAGGCCCATCACTGGGTCTTTTTTGTATGTTAAGGGCAATTTCTTTACGAATGAGGTAAAATTGCCTATAGTAAAACTAAAAATGAAAAGCTATATAGAAAGTGGGAAAGATGTTGAGTTTTCGAGAAGAGTATCTTTATTGGAGGCTGGCCCATTTACTGATTCGTGAACACGGATATCGGTTTTTACAACTATCAAAAAGCCAAAAGGAAATATGGCTTGAAAATACCGAGAAGAATGATTCATCATTCGTTCGCATTCATTTACATGATCTAGATTGGAGTAATTGGATGCAACGTGATATTCAATTAACATTGATAAATGGTGAAAGTGTTCGAAAACAATTAAGAAGACGCCATGCACATGTACTAAATATATACGTTACACCGTATCCACCTGTAGATGACTATGAATTCCGTCTGGAGAAACCTCTGGTTCACCCAAAAGGTGGAAAGACAAAGGTCACAACTATTATTTGTGACAGACAAAGCGGTGCCCAACAACTAGAAGAGCTTTTTTCCTCCTCTTTTGACTTTAATTTACAAGAGGACTATGAACAAGGTGAAATTGAAATAGAAAAAAAAGCCTTTTTATTAGCTGTGGAGGAAAAAATAAAATCAGAAAAGGCTTTATTAAATAATGGAAAGCCTATATTTACTTATCTTTTCATAGGGATTCAGGTTCTCATTTTTTTATTAATGGAATTTGCTGGAGGCAGCACGAATACATCTGTGTTAATCCAGTTCGGGGCAAAGGTAAATTGGCTTATTCTTCATGATGGAGAATGGTGGAGGCTCTTCACCCCGATTGTCATTCATATCGGTTTATTGCATTTATTAATGAATACGATGGCTCTATATTATCTTGGAATTATGGTTGAAAAAATTTATGGTAATCTTCGCTTCCTATTTATTTATTTGTTTGCAGGATTTACTGGAGCGTTAGCTAGTCTTTTGTTTAGTTCTAGTATTTCAGCAGGTGCCAGTGGAGCTATTTTTGGCTGTTTCGGGGCCTTATTATATTTTGGTCTCATTTATCCAAAACTTTTTAAAAGAACGATGGGGTTTAATATTATCATTCTAATTGCAGTAAACTTAATATTTGGCTTTTCAATACCAGGAATTGATAATGCTGGCCATATTGGTGGTTTGATCGGTGGTTTTCTTGCATCGGCCATTGTTCATTTCCCTAACACTAAAAAATTTTTATATCAAATTTCAGCAGTGGTCTTAAGTGGTTTCCTAGTAACGGGCGCTATTCAATTTAGCTTTGCTACTCCTGGGAAATTTGTTGATGAGCACTCAGCCCTTGTTTTGGCACAATCCTATATTGAAAAGGAACAGTTTGATGCAGCCTATACAATCTTGAATGAATTTAATATCGAAAATAAGGAAACTGTAAATACTTTATTCTTGCTTTCTTTTTCTGAAATAAAAATGGGAAAAATACAGGAAGCAAAAACTCATTTATATAAAGTAATCCAATTAAAACCTGATTTTCATGAAGCTTTCTATAATTTATCCATTGTTTATTACAATGAAGAAAATATCTCTAAAGCAATAGAATATGCAAGCCAAGCTTTATCTTTACAGCCATCTAATCAGGACTATAAGAGTTGGTTAAATGAAATTACGTCTTCTGATAGGGAATCGTCTGCTTTAGGAGCATAATTTCCCCATCTTCTAGTTCGCTAATTACTAGTAGGTGGGTTTGATCACGAGCCAATAAAATTAATGGGATGGTACTGCCAACTGGATCAGTTACATTGCCATCTTGTTTTTTGACTCCTAGGAAATAGTTTTTGTATAACCCTTCCCAAAGGCGGCCAAGCATTTCCCTTGTTTCCTTTTCATTAAAGCCAGGAAGTGGAAGTTCTTCGTATTGATAAATACTTGTTAATGGAATAATTGTATATTGGTTTTGGTTGAATTCATGATATTTCTCCGCGATTTCAAGACTATGACTTAATTTCTTTTGAATATAGTCATCAATTAGTTTTTTCCATTCCTCATCTTGTTGATGAACAGGCAAGCGGAAAGAATGAAGGGGATGAAATTTAGAATCTAAGACATAGAGTTCGTCATGAGAATGTTTTTGAGAACTTGTTATTCTGTCCTTTTCATGGATTTCTGCATGATGAAAACTAATGGCTTTAAAGTTGGTGCTATCGTTTAGGATTAAAGAGCTTTGAAGGTTGATTTTATCCTCGTCTTGATACCAATCTTTCCCCATAATGCTAATTAATTTTCCATTTCCAAATAAAAGACTGATGTCTTGACGTAAGTAGGCTTTTCGATCAAGGGTTGAGCTTGTCCTCCATAGCAATTCATATCCTTTTTGAGTATCATTCATAAAAGTTAAGGTTGTTTCTGCAGACTGATATAAAACTTCTTGATTACTTGGAAAATACGTAAAACTTTCTTTGACTTGCCATGATGTGTTAAACATTGTAAAGATCATGAACGAAAGTACAAACATAGTTATCATCCCAGCATATTTTTTCAATGGTCATTCTCCTTTAAAATAACGATGGGTTGTCCCAGATAAATATATTCAGCAATAACAAAAATATACATAGGTCAGGGAGTGTCCCTCTCTTTGAAAGATTCTTGAGAGCAATCTTTGTTTGGATTATACTTAAATTAAAATTAGTGATAAGTGAAAACGAGGAAACGAAAATGAAAACAATTTATGACATCCAGCAATACTTAAAAAAGTTTGGCATTATTATTTATATTGGAGATCGTATATCCGATCTTGAGTTAATGGAATCAGAAGTACATGAATTATATCGAGCACAATTAATGGATATACGGGAGTATCAGTCGGCAATTTTGTTGTTGAGGCATGAGATCCAACAAGTAAAGGAAAAAAGGAAATAAGCTATCAGGCTAGAATTTGGAGAAGTCATGATTCCTTCTATTTCATCATAAGTATGTTGTGATGGGAAGGAGGAGGAAATATGCAGGTAAAAATTCGTCAAGGGGATACACTTTGGTATTATAGTCGATTGTTTATGATTCCTATCAACTTATTGATTGATTCCAATCCCGGAATCAATGTTGAGAGGTTACAAGTGGGGCAGGAAATCCAAATTCCAGGATTTTACGTTCAATCCTATAATATAAAAAAAGGTGATATCTTTTGGAAACTGGCTCGGTCTAGAAACCTTTCTGTTGACGCTTTATTGCTATTAAATCAGTCCGTAAATCCAAATCGATTAATGGTAGGTCAAACCATCGGGATCCCGATACGAGTGATCCAATCAATCATTAATCGAAATATAAATTATGATTATGCTCAACTTGTCAGAGATATTCAAACCTTAAAAAGGCAATTTCCGTTTATTAGAATTCGGAGCATTGGAAAAAGTGTGTTAGACAAGGATTTATTTGAAATAAGACTTGGTAAGGGAACGAAGAAAGTTCATATCAATGCTTCCTTCCATGCGAATGAATGGATTACAACTCCCATTTTAATGGCTCACTTAAATACGTTTTTATTATCATTAACGAACAACCAACCAATTAGAGGACTGGTTACAATGCCTTTATACCAATCGGTTGACTTATCGATTGTGCCAATGGTGAATCCAGATGGGGCTGATTTAGTTCTAAACGGTCCCCCAGAATCTATCCGTGAAGAAGTACTTGAAATCAATAATGGAAGTACTGATTTTAGCGGATGGAAGGCAAATATACGTGGAGTTGACTTGAATAATCAATTTCCTGCAAATTGGGAAATCGAGAAGGAGAGAAAAGAACCTAAATCACCTGCACCAAGGGATTATCCAGGAGATGCCCCATTAACCGAACCCGAGACAGTGGCAATGGCAGATCTTGCACAGAAGCATGATTTTGATCGTTTGCTGGCATACCATACTCAAGGCGAAGAGTTTTATTGGGGATATGAAGGCTTAGAACCACCAGAATCAAGAGAAATAGCAGCTGAGTTTCAAAGAGTCAGCGGTTATCGAGCGATTCAATATGTAGATAGTCATGCAGGCTACAAAGATTGGTTTATTCAAGAATTTAGAAAGCCAGGCTTCACACTCGAGTTAGGTTCTGGTGTTAACCCTCTTCCGATCTCTCAATTTGATAAAATATATGAAGAGGTACTGGGAATTTTCTTAGCTAGTTTATATATGTAGATTGATATAAATGAATTACAATTAAAAAGCACCCCTAGAGGTGCTTTTTAATGTGTAGCTGGAAAACCATTATTTAAGAAGGTCATGATAGAGAACCAACCAAAGACGGCTAAAGTACCAAAAGCAAAAAGGATACCTAAAATATTTTTACTTTTTAAAGAACGTAAGAGACCAATAGCCGCTAGAATTGCTACTAGTAGGAAGATAATGACAGTACCCATTAAAGTGCCCCCTTTTTGTTCGTTCGATCCAACTTACTTCAAAGTTGAATTTTACTGTAAAGACTAACCTCCTCTATTTTATAATTTTTCTGAAAGTTTGTCGAGGCTAAATAGTTGGACTTTTCTAAATAGTACATATAAACTCGTTTGCTTCGTTTTTATCTAAAATTAGTGTAAAATAATTTTGAATAGTGTTGAAAGAGGAGGAACCAGTACAATGGAATGGAAACAAGTTCCACTAGGACAAATGCAAACCAATTGTTATGTCCTAAAGAAAGAGGATTTTTCATGCTTAATCATTGACCCAGGTAGTGAAGGTGAGAAGCTAATTCAATACCTTCGTGAAGAAGATTTAAAACCAATTGCAATTGTATTAACTCATGCTCATTATGATCATATTGGAGCCGTTGATACGATTCGAAGTGCTTATGATATTCCTGTGTATGTCCACCATTTGGAGAAAGATTGGCTTTCATCACCAGCACTTAACCTATCAGAAAAGATGCCTGCAGGGAAAGTACAGGTAAATGAAGCGGATGAAATCATTATGGGTGAACAAGAATTAACGATTGAATCTTTTTCATTTAAAATTTATGAAACACCTGGTCATTCTCCAGGCAGCATTTCATTATATTTTGAGGATGCTGGAATCGTATGCTCAGGAGATGCTTTATTTAGTGGAAGTATTGGTCGTTCAGATTTGCCTGGAGGAAACCAAGAACTACTGCTAAAAAGCATTCATGATAAACTACTAACATTACCAGAGAACACAGCTGTACTTTGCGGACATGGACCAGTAACGACCATTGGGAACGAGATGAATACTAATCCATTTTTAAATGGCTTTTAAGGAATATATATTTGCAATGACTCCTTAAAATTAGAAAAACCCTTTCAATGAAGAAAGGGTTTTTCTGGGGATATTCGAATTCTAGTAATGGGAGGGTTATTTTTTAACTACTACATAAACGATATAATAAAAATAACACTATGTCAATGGTGTTAAACTAATATGGTGATAAATTTGCAGAAAATTCTAACGGATATAATTAATAGTAAACCTTCTAAAATGATTACTTATTACGAATACATCGATTTTGTCTTGTACGATCCACAATATGGATACTATATGAGGGATAAAGAAAAAATTGGAACTAAGGGAGACTTCATTACCTCAAGTAATTACTCAGATATACTAGGAAAGATGATCGCAAAATGGTTTATAAATCAAACAAAAGAATATTCGTTGCCTCCCGTATTTTGTGAGTTAGGGGCAGGCAATGGCCGTTTTGCAAAGGCGTTTATGGAAGAATGGTATAGGTGTTGTCAACAAAGAGAGTTGACTTATATTATCATTGAAAAAAGTCCCTATCATATTCGATTGCAAAAGGAGCAATTCGATAAAGATTGGAATGTAAAGTATGTTGATCATGTTAAGGATCTAGAGATGTTTAAAGGAATGTTGTTTAGTAATGAGTTATTTGACGCTTTTCCGGTCCATGTGATTGAAAAAAATCAAGGTGTGTTAAACGAAATTATGGTTGCCATTGAAGATAAGCATTTAGTAGAAAAGGTTGTTCCACTATCAAATAATGCCATTGCTAATTTTATCAAGGAATACAAAATTAATTTAGTTGAAGGGCAGCGAATTGAGATATCGCTTGACATGGAAACAATGATTTCTAACATTAGTTCTGTTCTGAACGATGGGTTTCTCGTAACCATTGACTATGGATATAGCAATGAAGAATGGCAAGAGTCTATAAGAAGAGAAGGAAGCTTAAGAGGCTATTACCAGCATAAACTTGTGAAGAATGTACTCAAACATCCTGGAGAAATGGACATTACAAGTCATATTCATTGGGATGTACTAGAAGGAATTGGTGAAAGGTATAACCTTAAGAAAATAAATAGGTGGAAGCAATACGAATTTTTAATAGACATTGGCATCCTAGAAGAGTTAGAAAATCATAGTGACCACAACCCATTTTCAGAAACGAACAAGCGCAATCGAGCAATTCGTAGTTTAGTTATGCCACAGGGAATCAGTGATAGCTTCCATGTTTTGGTACAGAAAAAAACTTGAAGAATATAAAAAAGTGATGTTTAGTTGACATCACTTTTTTATACTAGTCACTCTTTAATGTCCACCGGCTCCAGGGACCATCATGAAGGTGGTCCAGTATGTAAAGCCGATAAAGAAAATGGTTAAATAAGCACCAAAAATATAGATGTACATACGCTCAGTAAGTTTTAAATAGCTAAGAAGGATAAAGAAACCTGTTTGACCTAAGAAGATTAAAGATGTTGTATACATATCCCCTACATAGAACATAACAGCAAAAATTCCTGTCCAAAAACCCAGTACTCGAAACATTCGATCCAAGCGTATACCCCCTTTGATTCAGAGATTTGACTTTAATAAGTTCACCACTATTATAATGAAGTATTCTGAAAAAGTAAACAAATCTTTATTTTTAAAATATATCAAAAAACAGAAGCCAAATGACTTCTGTTTTTTGATGGCATGTATATAATTTTTTATAAATTATTAATGGTGTAGAAGTTAATTAGCAAAAACAGCTTTGTACGTACATGCTTCACAACCTTTATCTTTAAGCATGTTATCTCCCTCTATTAGGTCAATATCACTAAATAATGCTTGGAACATTCCTTTAAGGAATTCAACATGCATTTCACAAACATTTTCAATATGTTGTTGAGCTACTTCTTTGAATGGACAATTGAAAACTTGGAAATGTACCTTTGTTTTGTCTTCGCTGACTTGAAAATCAGGAGAAAGTCCTGCGATTGTAGAAGCTGTTTTAATAATATTGATCTTTTCGTCAAAGGTTAACTTGTCCACTGACTGCATGTTTTTAGAAAGTTCCTGTTCAATCAACTCTAGACCAAACTTTCGACCTGTTTCATAAAGTGCCTTTTGCCCAACTTCCCCTAAAGAAGCCATTGTCTCAATCGCAATTTTAGAGAGTAATTGGTAATCGCGGTATGGAAAGTGGAGTTGAATGACATCTTTTGAAAGACGATAAAGTCTGCTTGGTCTCCCGCCTTTTCCTGTTTTTCTCGTTTCAGATACGAGCATATTTACATCTTCTAGCTTTGTTAAATGAAGACGTGCAACATTTGGGTGAATATCGAACTTTTCAGCAATTTCTTGTACTGTTACTTCTTGGTGTCGTGTCGAAATATAGTTATAAATATAATAACGGGTTGGATCGGATAGTACATTGGTTATTTTGAGTGTTTGTTCCATGAAGCTCACCTCGAGACTCTATACTTTATTCTATTATAATATTGAGTTTAAAAGGTTTACACTATATTCACCATAAGTTTAGAAAACGTTCACAATTAACGTCTTATTTTTAGAAAAATTTAATTATTGTGTCAATAATTAGCCGGCTATTATGAATAATTTGTGAACAATGATTAGAATACATGTGCTTATTTTTTTATAGAGAAGGTATTTTAAAAAAAGGGGAGAATCTTTCTTAGTATACTATTTAAAAGGCGGTGTATGTAATTTTGAGTTCAATTGAAAGCCTCGCTGATAAAATCATCACAGATGCAGTCAGAAGTTGCGCCACTGATGTCCACATTATCCCACGTCGAAATGATACTCTCGTACAACTTAGAATCTCTAACAAATTAGTTCCAAAGCTGCATTTGCCAAAAGAAGAATGTGATCGTCTCGTTTCTCATTTTAAATTTACCGCTTCCAT
This sequence comes from Niallia sp. XMNu-256, assembly GCF_036670015.1. NCBI lineage: Bacteria > Bacillati > Bacillota > Bacilli > Caryophanales > Bacillaceae > Niallia > Niallia sp. XMNu-256. The sequence goes on along the minus strand of NZ_CP137636.1, from coordinate 3,088,487 downwards.
GGATATTGGTGAACGCCGGCGACCCCAAAGTGGCTCCTGCTCTTACGTAATTGATGGAAAAATGGTAGGTCTTCGCTTATCCACGCTTCCAGCCGCACAAAGTGAAAGCCTAGTGATCCGACTTCTCCCCCTTCATGAACACATTCCCATTTACCAAATCTCACTTTTCCCGTCTATGACTAGAAAATTATTAGCTTTATTAAAGCATTCACATGGTTTAATTGTACTAACTGGTCCAACAGGTAGTGGAAAAACATCCACTTTGTATTCACTTCTTAATGAAACATCCCATTTATACAATCGAAATGTTATTACTTTAGAAGACCCGATTGAAAAAGAGAATGAACTGGTACTTCAAGTGCAAGTAAATGAAAAGGCCGGAATAACGTACACGACTGGCTTAAAAGCTATTTTAAGACATGATCCTGATATTATTATGGTTGGAGAGATACGTGATGCGGAAACAGCTAAAATTGCGATACGTGCTGCACTAACAGGGCATTTGGTGTTGACGACAATGCACACAAGAGATGCTAAGGGGGCCATTTATCGACTTGTGGAATTTGGGGTAAATTGGCAGGAGATACAGCAGACATTAGTAGCCATTACGGCTCAAAGACTTGTTGAGCTAACCTGTCCCTACTGTTCTGGAGAATGTTCACCCTATTGTTTAAGTTACGGTAAAGCCAAAAGGTCCAGTGTCTTTGAATTGCTTTCTGGCAAGTCACTTTCATCGGCACTTGGTGAAGTAAAGGGAGAAAAGTTAATCAGTCCTCATCAAACATTAAGGGATGTCATTAGAAAGGGAATTGCTTTAGGTTATATTAAAGAAGATGAGTATGACAGATGGGTGTTTACAGATGAAAAATAAGTGGTCTTTACTAGAACAGGCGAGTTTTCTAAAGATGACAGGTGAGCTTTTAGTCAGAGGATATCCCTTATCAGATGCTCTTGAATCATTAATTATTCATTTACCAAAGCAAAGAAGAGGTCAAATCAAGGAAGGTCTTATTTTATTAAAAGAAGGTTATCCATTTTACTCCATTTTGCAAAAGTTACACTTTGATAAACATCTAACAGGTTATGTGTTTTTTGCCGAGAAGCATGGTGGTTTGGCTACAGCGTTTATCGAAGGCAGTAAAATGATTGAAAGTAAAGTGAAAGATTTAACAAAGTTGAAAAAGCTATTTTCATATCCACTCTTTCTAATAGGGACTACAATCATTTTGTTTACTTTTGTTCAGAAGTATTTATTGCCACGTTTTTCATTGTTATTTTCTACGATGAATTTAGAGGTTAATGTCTTTACAAGGATGATCAATAATCTCGACCATGCAGTTCCCCTATTATTTTTTCTACTCAGTTTCATTGTAGGTTTATCTATTTACTATTATTTTTCTCATTTTCGGAAAATCTCTCCTCTGCAACAAAAAATCCTTTTGATGAAAGTTCCATTTCTTTCAAATTATTTAAGATTATTTTATACCCATTATTTCTCGACCCAATTAAGCCATCTATTATCTGGTGGGTTAAGTGTTAATGAAGCCCTAACCTTGTTTGAACAACACGAAGACCAGCCTTTCTATCAACAACTAGGAAAAGATATGAAGGAGAATTTACGAAAAGGCGAGAAACTCGAACGGATTTTATTGCATTACTCTTTTTTTGAAAAAGAGTTAGCTACAATTGTGAAACATGGTCAAGAAAATGGAAAACTATCACAAGAGCTTATGTTTTTTGCTACCCAGTGCTTTTCACGATTAGAAGAAAAGACGGAAAAACTTATGAAGCAACTACAGCCTATTTTATATAGTTTAATCGGCCTCTTAATTGTATCTATGTACTTATCTGTATTGATCCCAATGTTTCAATTATTAGATGGAATTTAACTTCAATTCAGCGAATGCTCTTTGTACTGAAAGTTTTTGATAGGACAGAAACCCTTCACCACTACCTGGCTGAATGAGGTTAGGCCTTCAGTTAAATAAAGGAGACTATGAAAATGAAAATGTTAAAAGATCAAAAAGGTTTCACATTGATAGAAATGATGGTAGTTCTTTTAGTTATTTCAATATTGCTCTTAATTACAGTTCCAAATGTGACTAAAAATAATTCAAGTATTAACGAAAAGGGGTGTGAAGCATACCAAAAAATGGTTCAAGGACAGGTCCAAGCCTATATAATGGATCATAACAAAATCCCTACAGTAGCCCAGCTTAGTGATGGTTATATTACTAGCACTGAATGTCCTACTGGTAAAGCAATTGTAATCTTAGCAGATGGAACTGTTGAGTTAAAATGAGAAATAATCAGGCTGGTTTTACCTTGATCGAAAGCTTGATTGTATTATGTATTTTTGTGTTGCTGGTTTCGCTCTCTTTCTTCTTAATCAAACCTCATTATCAATTTGTCGAAAAAGAACGGTTTATATCGACATTTACATCTGACATTCTTTATGCCCAACAATATGCCATTTCTAATCAATCACTATTATTTTTTCATATACAATCGAATGAAAATTATTTTGTAAAAGAAAAAAATACAAATAAATTTATTATCGACCGGCCAATTCCGGATAGCATCAAAATAGAAAAGGGATCTTTAGGAAAAAGAAACAGCGTCACATTTGAGATTTTGCCCGATGGAGGGGTATCAGGATTTGGAACTTTTTTCTTTGTCGTTGGAAAAGTAAAATACAAGGTGGTTTTTCAAATTGGAGCGGGTAGGTTTTATGTTGTCAAGGAATGAAGGTTATTATTTGTCTGAACTGTTAATTAGCCTTTCGGGATGGATATTAGTAGCGAGTATTTTAGTTCCGATGATGATCAGTCTAACTAAACAAACTGTTGAAATTCAAGAGAAATCTGAGGCTAATCACTTTTTATACGAGTATGTGCAAAAAGTAGTTATTGAAAAACCTGAAAGAACGAACTTTAGTGTAACAAAAAATAGTAAAGAATACGATATCACTTGGGACGATGAAAAGGATGAGTTAAAAAGCGAGGTATCCATACGCTATGAAAACGTATTTGGCGAAACTGTACAATTTACAGAAACTATTCAATAATCAAGGGTTTACATTCGTTGAAATGTTAATGGCCTTCTCGATTTTTTTAATCATTGCTAGTTTTATTCCTTTAGGTATAAATATGATTTATAAAAATGAAATAATTGACAAAAGTTTACAAAAGATGGAATGGCAGGTGTTTATTTCACAAACTAAAAAGGAAATTAGAATGAGTGAACACGTTTATGTCAATAACAATCAATTGATTTTACTGAAAGGTGGACAAGAGATTAGCTATGAGAGGTATGGCACGAATATTCGAAGAAGAGTAGGTTCCATGGGCCATGAGATTATGCTCCAAAATATCAACAGTGTTAAGTTTGAGGAGACGGTTAGGGGAGTGCAAATTTCAGTTCGTGATAACTATCAACAAAATAACTCGACCATCATCCGTACCTTAATTAGTGAGGGTGTATAAATGCTCCGCAATCAGAATGGCTTTACATACCCCATAACACTTTGTCTAATTATTCTTTTGTCTACCGTTTTGGTGATGAGAGTCGAACATTTTCTTGCAGAAAAAAGGATGTTTCAGGAAACAGAAATGATTTTAAAACAAGATTATTATTTGTTAAGTGCAATGGAGCAATTAAATTCTTATTTATCTGTCGATGATAAAGTTGAGAACAATGGTACTTTTGAGTTTAAAAATGGTGTAGTCGAATATCAAATGATTGAACAGACAGAAGAATTATTAGACATAAATATTACTATAAAGTTGGAAGGGAATGATGCCGTTTTTAAAGGGGTTGCTATTTATAATCGAAATCTAAATAAGATTATTAACTGGTTTGAAGTCAATTAATGGTCATAAGTTATGTATTAGAGAGGGAATAATTAGGACATACTTTTAATGGTTATTTATAAAGATTGGTCGGGGGTATGTCCAAATGAAAACAAATGATTATGTTAAATATCTTACTCAAACGGTTGTTCAGTATATCGATCAACCAAAAGATGAGCGTAAAAAGCTGCGTCAGGAAAAAAGGGATCGCAAAGCTGATTTTCTGTACAGATGGTTTGGGATTGTTCCTTATGCTTTAATGTTGAAATTTAAGGAGAAGAGAGAAGAGAAACAGGAGAGGGCTGCCAAAACATGAGCAGCCCTTTTCGTTTAATTTATCAGGCTTAACGGGTAGTAAGCCCCTCGACTCATATTCTGAGTACAATAATAGAGGGCTAGTTAGGGGATTAACTGCCGTAAAGCTCGGGAAGTTGAACACAGACTAAGTACACCTAAGGCAACATCTGTGTGACCAGCATGCTGTTGACCTCAATTAAGCAACAGTAGGGGATAAAGGAAAACCCCCCTGATGTAAGTTTCACTTTATCAAATAAAATAAACCTCCATTAATAATTGAAATGATAATTTTCGGTTCATATTGATCTCTTAATGCTTGCTTCTCAATTTCGTAACTTTCCCCTATTTCTTCAGAATCTTTATAAAAATGTTCCAGCAAATTTAAATCTTTTTGCCAGCGCTTTTTCGCTTCTTCTGCCCAAGAATGGTCCTCTTGATGTATTTTTGTTGTTAAATAATTCTCAATTCGCCTTAAACCACTTTTTGGCATGATTAAAGGTGATAAGGTAAAGGAATAATCTGGAATTTTTGGGGTTAGTTCGAGTTGTAATAAGTTATCATGAAAATTCTCAACAAATTGTCCGTTAATTAAATTCAGCCCAATGGAATGGAAAACATCTTTCTTTCGGTCGCATTGATAGGAAACTTTTAAGTTCAAACCAATCCAAGGTTTTAATGGAGTCTGCTTTTGAACAGAAGCTGATTTTTCATACAAGCGGATATAGCCTGCCAGCTTTTTGGTTGACTCAAAAATTTGGTGAAGCCTTGGTGATCCAAAATGGATATTCTCCCCTTTAATCCCCTCAGGAGCTTCATTTGGATCAGTAATAAGGGAGAGTTTCATGGGATTTGGGACTCCCCCTGTTTTTTCTAGATAATGCCAATAAAAGGGACGATTCATTAATTCTTTATCTAGATCAATGGTTAATTGAATGTCCATATAGCCAGGTTTGTTTGTAAGAATCTCACAATCATTTGCTAAAAAATAACGCTCTAATAAGTTATGAATTTCCTGCTGCTGCATGTTGACTTTCCCCTTTCACCTCTTGAGCGAATTGGATCATCGATGTAAGGTTATCCATTTTTATTTTCATTTCACCTTCTGAGGAAGAATGGTTAAATATATCGATTAAGTGGTCTTCGAAATTTCCAAACTCTAATTTTGTTAAAATGTCATCAAGCTCGCCAACTACTTTTTCAAATAAGTGAATTTTTTCATATAATAATTTCATTACATGATCTTCAACCGTTCCTTTAACGGCAAAATTATAAATCTTTACGTCCTTTTCTTGGCCAAGCCTGTGAATCCGTCCGATTCTTTGCTCGAGCCTCATTGGGTTCCATGGTAAATCGTAATTAATGATATGGTTACAAAACTGCAAGTTTATTCCTTCCCCGCCAGCCTCTGTGGCGATCAAGACTTGTGCGTTGTTTTTGAAGAGCTCTCTCATCCAATCTTTTTTGCCACGCTTAAAGCCACCGCGGAACGGTACAGATGTAATGCCATTTTGTTTTAAGAACCATTGTAAATAAAATTGGGTAGCCCGGTATTCGGTGAAAATAATTACCTTGTCATCAATTTCCTTAATTAACTCTAAAGCTTTCTCAGCTTTAGAATTCTTATCCACTGCTTCCACAAGAGACATTAAATGCTCGATTTGCTCTTGAAAGCCATTTGTCGGATTTTCAGCCTTTTGAAGCATGTTTTTGAGCGTATAATATACAGATTCTCGGCTGCTACAAGCCTCTCTTTGTAGGGTCATAACCGAAAATTGACTTTTACTCATTAACTCATTTTGCCCGAAAGTTGAGACCGCTTCATATAAGTTTCTTTCAGTCTCAGAAAATTCAATGCTAACCGTCTCAACAATCCGTTTTGTCCATTCGATCCCAGTATCCGCACGACGGTTACGGATCATAACTTTATTTACCAGTTCTTTTAGATGCTCATGATCATCAAGGGAGCGAGAATCCTTTTTATATTTATTATAAAAGTCCGATTCACTTCCAAGATGCCCTGGCTTTAATAGAGAAACTAAGTTAAAAATCTCACTGATTCGATTTTGAATGGGAGTAGCGGTTAATAAAAGACAAAATTTCTTTTTTAAGTTTTGGACAAACTCATAGTTTTTCGTTTTATTATTTTTGAGCTTGTGAGCCTCATCGATAATAATGAGGTCATAGTTCTGTTCGTAAATTATTTCTTTATGTGGAGATCGTTTCGCTGTGTCAATGGAAGATATTACAATGTCACATTGATCCCATACATAGCTTTTTCGTTGTGTAACCGCAGGAATAAAAAACTTCGAATTAAGTTCAGATGCCCATTGGGTAACGAGTGAAGCGGGAACAAGAATTAGGACTTTTTTGACGAGGCCGCGAATCATGTACTCTTTTAGAATTAAACCAGCTTCAATTGTTTTCCCAAGTCCCACTTCATCCGCCAAGATCGCTTTTCCGTTCATATTTTCAACAACTTGCTTAGCGACTTCGAGTTGGTGAGGCAGTGGAGTTAAGTGGGATAAATGTTTAGGTGCCAGCAAGCCTTCGAACTCAGGAATGACGGTATGTTTCTCCACTTCAACAGCTAAATTAAATAATTCCCAATTGCCCCATGGTCCATCCTGATCAATCCGGGTCAGTAATTCCTCTTGCCACGAGTGATCAAATTGTATTTGTACCGTCATTACTTCCACCTCTCAAAAGTTAATTATACTGTTAAACTGGGTTAATATTAGCTAGGAATAATGCCGAAATTTTAATTATGGCTTAGTATGACCGAAAAGGAATGTTTTTATTAGGGACAAACGCTTAAACTAACATAAATAAAAAAGCTGACTTCAATGAGTCAGCTTTTTTCAATAATTCTTTTGCTTTGTTTTAATTTTTCCCGACCACTTTTTAAAGCCGCCTTTTAATTGTGAAAGATCTTTATAGCCTTTTTTGTAAAGGATTTGAGCGGCGCGTCCTGTTCTTTGACCGTTTTGGCAATATAAGTATACAGGCTTGTCTGGACGAATTTCTTGAAGTCGCATTTTCAATTGGGAAAGTGGGATATTTCTAGCACCGAGGATATGTCCATTTTCAAATTCGTTTGGTTCTCGAACATCAATTAACTGTGCTTTTCGATATCCACCACGAAACTCTTCTTCCGTTAAGGTTTTTAAAATCCGTCGTTGTTGGAGGATGTTAAATAAAAGATAAATCACCGTTACCCCAATCAGGATTAATAGAATGTATTCCAACAATAATTGCTCCTTTCTAAGCTAAAGTACGCTATTCATTATTATATCTTTCATTTGTACGATGAGTAAAGAGAGATGATTAAAAAACTTTAGTAAGAAAACATACTTTGTTTTTTACTATTATTTTGTTAGACTTATATGGTTGAATTAAGAAAGAATAGGGTGGTTAAATGGAGAAAGAAACATGGAGGTTTATCGATTCTGGTAATGGCTCACCAGCGTTTAATATGGCATTAGATGAGGCATTGCTAGAATGGAACAGCCAAGGTAAATTTCCTCCAGTCATTCGTTTTTATGGATGGAATCCGGCAACTCTTTCAATTGGCTATTTCCAAAGGGTAGAAAAAGAAATTAATATGGACGCCGTTAGAGAGAAAAATATTGGTTTTGTGCGACGACCTACAGGCGGCAGGGCTGTTCTTCATGAACATGAGCTTACTTATAGTGTTATTGTTTCTGAATCACACCCGGAAATGCCAAAAACGGTAACCGAGGCCTATCGTGTCATTTCAGAAGGAATTCTAAAAGGATTTCACCAACTTGGTTTAGAAGCCTATTTTGCTGTTCCTACAACAGATGCAGACCGAGATGCTTTGAAAAGTCCACATTCTGCAGTTTGTTTTGATGCTCCAAGTTGGTATGAACTTGTTGTTGAGGGTAGAAAAGTGGCTGGCAGTGCACAAACAAGACAGAAAGGTGTTATCCTTCAACATGGTTCTATATTAATTGACGTGGATGAAGATAAGCTGTTCAGCTTATTTAAATTTCCGAATGACCGTGTGAAAGAGCGTATGCAACGATCGTTTAAGAATAAAGCAGTTGCGATTAATGAAATCAGTCCGAAAAGAGTAACTCTTGAAGAGGCGAAACGAGCTTTTAAGGTTGGCTTTGAAGAAGGCCTGAATATTAACCTTGAACCGTATCAATTAACAGCAGATGAAATGAATGCTGTCATGGACATTGCCAAAAGTCGCTATGAAAATGATGAATGGAACTTTATGAGATAGTGAAAAACAACTATTGTGGTAGAATTTTCATTTAAAGAATCGATAAAGCAGAGTATATAATTTCTGCTTTATTTTTTCTGTGCAAGTCGTGAAAAATGGCGATATTTATCATATTCTGCAGGGATTGATAGGATTTCTCTAGTATTCTCTTAATTCTATGTATTTTTGAGTTTGACAAATTAGTATTTTATTGAATCTAAATCAATATATAGTGGTATTAAAAATAAATAGAACACAATATGTTGAATTCATAGAGTTAATATGATAATTTAGGATTACATGAAAGAAACATAGTCAACCATGGATCTTTATGTTAGTTCACAACTAGATCTTTACATGGAAACTATTTGAAGGAGTTGTATATATGTCTGTGGTGCTTGGACAAAAAATGAATTTGGATGTGGAACGATTAAACAAGGATATTGGACTATTTCCTCAAGTACATCCCATTACTCCAGATATGAAAATTACCCATAAAGGGGTTTCACGTCTTGTTATGCTTGATCGTTATACGTTCAAAGATACTGAAAAATTGACGTTGGCCAACGGAGATTTTGTTGTTTTAACGATTAAGGAAGATCCTAAATTTCCAGCACGTGGTCTTGGATTTATTCTTGATATTGATTGGGAAAAGAAATCAGCTAAAGTATTGGTTGAAGAAGAGTTTAGAGCCGTGTTAGATGATCCTTCTGAAGCAAAAACAGGAGTGATTACCCGTCCGCTTGATGTCATCGAGAAGCCGCTTGAAATTTACTATGAGCAGATTGCAAAACGGAATGCGACAGGATTGGCCTCTGTTGAAGAAACCGAGGAAAAGCGTAAGGAATGGTTTGAAAAGTTTTACCATGAATTGGTGAGCTTAAACTTTATTCCGGCTGGCCGTGTATTATATGGTGCGGGCGCTGATACAGACGTTACTTACTTTAATTGTTACGTAATGCCATATATTCAAGATTCGCGCGAAGGAATTTCAGAGCACCGTAAGCAAGTCATGGAAATCATGAGCCGAGGCGGTGGTGTAGGAACAAATGGATCTACTCTAAGACCTCGTAACACCTTGGCAAAAGGCGTCAACGGCAAATCATCTGGTTCAGTATCATGGTTAGATGATATTGCGAAATTGACTCATTTGGTTGAGCAAGGCGGATCCAGACGTGGTAAAGCAGCATAAGTGTGCCTCGTCTATAAATAAACCTCGTGAATTGCTGGAACACCCTAAAGCTTTATCAACCACAACGCAGCTGGAAACAGCAATCGTGAAGGTCCAAAAATGATAAAGATATATGGGTAATCAGCAGCCAAGTTCCTGTCAATGGAAAAGGTTCAACGACCATCGAAACCACGTTTTTACGGAAGGGAGTAGAGTAGGAATCAAGCGATTCCGAAGCGCGAGGACATCCAATTGATGTATGATATGGTCTGAGCTCTATGGAAACATAGAGAATTGGTGTAGCGAACCAATGTAACAACCTAGCACAAATGATCATGCTTAGTGACTGGCATCCAGATATTATTGAATTCATTATTTCTAAAATGCAAAATCCACGCATTTTACGTTTTCTAATTGAAAATACAGAAGATGAGAAAATTAAGAAGCTGGCAAAAGATAAATTGAAATTTACTCCTTTAACAGAGCAAGAAAAAGCGATGTATCAAGGGATAATTAATTATAAACATATTCCAGGATTAGGTGGATTCAGTGAAAGTATCATTGCACACGCTGAAGATACGCTAGCCACTGGTGGAACATATGCGGTTCATAACTCAGAATTTTTGACAGGAGCGAACATTTCTGTTTGCTTAACAAAAGAATTCATGGAAGCAGTTGAAAATGACGCTGAGTACGAGTTACGCTTCCCGGATGTTGAAGGCTATACTCCTGAGGAAATGAAGATTTACAATGAAGAATGGCATAAAGTCGGCGATGTTCGCGAGTGGGAAAAACTTGGTTATAAAGTTCGCACATACAAGACAATCAGAGCGAAAGAACTTTGGAACTTGATCAATATTTGTGCAACTTACTCAGCAGAGCCTGGAATTTTCTTTATTGATAATGCCAACGACATGACAAATGCAACTGCATATGGACAAAAAGTCGTTGCAACAAATCCGTGTGGTAGAGTAGCTTAGTTTGCCTCACGTTAAAAAAATTGCGGAATTAAGCGGGAAGGCTGAGATGCTAATCCGAACCGAAGGCTAACAGTAAAGGGTTAGTCAGGGGCAACGCATACGAGCTGAAACCTACAGTATTTTAAAAGAATTAAATATTGTAGGAATATAATGCTTCGGGATCGAGTAATCACCCGACTACAGGAATGTAGCGCACGAGGCCGCAACATTACACACTGTGTAATGAAAAGTTATGCTGAACTTACAGGAATTCAACTGTAAGAACTAGAGGATAAAAAACCTTTAGGATAACAAAATTGGAACAACCTCTCGCACCATATTCTGTATGTAACCTTGCAGCGGTTAACTTAGCTGAAATGGCTGATAAAGAAACAAAAACAGTGAACTTTGAAAAGTTGAAGAAAACAGTCGAAGTTGGCGTGCGCATGCAGGATAATGTGATCAATGCGACACCGTACTTCTTAGAAGAAAATAAAAAACAAGCACTTGGTGAGCGTCGTGTTGGTTTAGGTGTGATGGGATTACATGACTTGCTCATTTATTGTGAAACAGAATACGGTTCTGAAGAAGGAAATAAACTGGTTGATCAGGTTTTTGAAGTGATCGCAACAACGGCTTACCGTACATCTGTTGAACTTGGTAAGGAAAAGGGAAGCTTCCCATTCTTAACAGGTAAAACAGAGGAAGAAACAAACCGTCTACGTGAGGCATTTATTAACACTGGTTATATGAAGAAAATGCCTGAAGACATTAGACAATCAATTTTAGAAAACGGAATTCGTAATTCACACCTATTAACTGTTGCTCCTACTGGATCCACGGGTACAATGGTAGGTGTATCAACAGGACTTGAACCTTACTTCTCCTTCTCTTACTTTAGAAGTGGACGTTTAGGTAAGTTTATTGAAGTGAAAGCAGACATCGTTCAAGAATATTTAGATAGAAATCCAGAAGCAGACCCAGAAAACCTTCCACATTGGTTCGTAGCGGCTATGGAATTAAAACCTGAAGCACACGCTGATACTCAATGTGTTATCCAACGGTGGATTGATAGTTCCATCAGTAAGACAGTAAATGCACCAAAAGGCTATAGTGTGGAACAAGTAGAAAAGGTTTACGAGCGTCTTTATAAAGGCGGGGCCAAAGGTGGTACGGTTTATGTAGACGGATCACGTGATACGCAAGTTCTGACACTTAAAGCTGAAGACAATCAATTAGATGAAACCTATAATAAAAAAGACACACATACAAAAACAACCGAAAAACCACATGTAGTCTTAATTGATACGATCAATGATCTGCGTTCAACTTCTGTTACAATTGGCTCGGAAGTCGGTGACACATGTCCGGTGTGTCGCAAAGGAACAGTTGAAGAAATTGGCGGATGTAATACATGTACGAACTGTAATGCTCAATTGAAATGTGGTCTATAATTTTTCATATGAAAAGGATGGAAGCTAAAAGTTTCCGTCCTTTTTTGTTTCAAAGAAAAATATTTTCCGTACTTTTAATTGTCCAATGTACTATTTGGGTGGCTAACGGATTAAAGATGATAACAGTAAATACATCTTTAGGAGTGGCTGCCGTGTATATAGATGGTGTTTTTTCTGGAGGGGGCATTAAAGGGATTGCTTTAATTGGGGCCATAGAGGAAATCGAAAAACGGGGATACAAATTTAAGCGGGTAGCCGGAGCTAGCGCAGGTGCAATTATCGCCTCCCTTATTGCCGCTAGATATAGTAGTAAGGAAATTGACGGATTGCTTGATGAACTCGATTTGAAAATTTTGCTGGATGAGCGGAAAACCATCCTACCTTACTCAGTGGCAAAATGGATTCTATTGTATTTTCGTCTCGGTTTATATAAAGGCAATGCATTAGAAAAGTGGCTTGAAGAAATATTAGCAAGAAAAGGTCTGCGTACATTTGCAGATCTTCCTCGTCAACATTTAAGATTTGTTGCCTCCGATATTACAAATGGCCGTTTGATGATCTTACCTGATGACCTTGTCAAATATGGAATTGATCCCCATTCCTTTTCAATCGCCAAAGCCGTGAGAATGAGTTGCAGCCTGCCCTATTTTTTTGAACCAGTCACATTAAAGTCCAAAAAGGAAAGTAGCATTATTGTTGATGGGGGAGTATTAAGTAACTTTCCGATGTGGTTATTTGATGATGATAATGTTGATCGAGTAAGACCAGTTATAGGAATTAAACTTAGTCATAATATGGAGGATCTGCCAAAGAATAAAATAAAAAATGCGATTCAGTTATTTACCGCGTTATTTGAAACGATGAAAGATGCCCATGATGCTCGTTACATTTCTCGAAAACACGAAAAAGATATCATCTTTATTCCAACAGCAGGAGTTGCCACAACTGAATTTGCCTTAACAGAAACTAAAAAACAAACATTACTTAAACAAGGACGGGATAGTGCGAATAAGTTCTTTGAATCCTGGAGGTTTAATAAAAAGGTGATTTAACCTCGTTCAGCAAATGCTGTTGTATCGAAAGCAAAAAAAAACGTGTCTCATAAAAATGAGGCACGATTTTTCTTTTTCCCTTTTTTTCCTTCAATTACAGTTAATTGAGGCTGATCCTTTTTCTTCCTTAATGCACGAGCACTTTTAATAGGTGTTAAAGTACTTGTCTTTTTAGGTGTAGTCTTCATTTTCATTCGATTTTGTGGGATCGCAACATTTTGTTGTTTTCTTTTTGCTGATTTTTTCGCTGCTTTTATAAATGCCCGTTGTTCACGCTTTGCCGGGCTAGGCTTATAAATTAGCTTAACAACAAAGAAAATAACTGCTGCAATTCCAAGCGTAATAGCAATTCCTTTGAAAAAAACGGCTGGATTATAAATAATCTGTGACAGTATGCCAAAAACTGCGAGACCGATAACACCAAATACAATGTAATTGAAAATCCGATTTTTCAAGAAAGCCACCTCCCTAATGAGCATGATGAGCCATTTTTATAATTTTTAAACTTATCTACCAAGGAGTTATAAAAAAATGTTTATTCTTTTTATTGTACAGTGGTTGAAGTTCGAATCTATACAGAGTTCGGAAAGAGATCTAAATTTAAAATTCTCTTTTTGGGAATAGGGGGATATAGGTCACACAACTAAAACTAATACGATTTGAGGGAAAGTTCAAATAAAAACCTTCATCCAACCTTATTTTACTCTAAAAATGAGAATACTGCTATCATATCGGTTTGATCAAATTTTAAAAATTACTATTTTAATAATTATGTATTAATATTCTGAATAAATCAATAAGTTAATATACAAAAATTTAAAAATAATTTAAAAGCCTAAAATAAATCAGTATAGCCCACCTTCATTCTTGTAAAAGAAATCCTTCAAGATATGCAAAGAATAGGAGATGTAGGACATACTAGTTTTGGAGGTGTTAGTAATGAGTAAAGATATCCAGAAAAGGGAAAAGTTAAAAGAAAAACCGATGTCATTTATCACACTTGTCATGATCACTGGTTTTATTGGGGGAATAGTGTTTAGTAGTCTAGCCTTTTTAGCATATATTTTTGATTTCACATCGATTTCTCCCCGTGTTATTTTAGAACCTTGGACATTTGGTGATTGGAAAAGAGGTTGGCTGGGAACGTTGATAGCAATCGTTTTTATGGGGGCTATTTCAATTGTCGCAGCACTTATTTATTACGGATTATTAAGAAAATTTAAGAGTATGTGGGTTGGAATTGCATATGGCTTAGCCCTATTTTTGCTTGTGTTTTTTATTTTAAATCCAATTTTTCCTGGAATTCAGCCATTTAATGAGTTAAATGTAAATACATTAGTTACAACCCTTTGCCTATATGTCCTTTACGGACTATTTGTTGGTTATACCATATCTTATGAGGAATCAGAAATCAGCAATAGAAAGACAAAAGAAGAGGAAGCTGAAGCTTAAAGTGAACATCCATCTGAGGGGATTTCTTCAAGCCCCACGGATGGAAAGCTTTAGGCTGCAGTTTGCTCATCACGCAAAAGTTGCTTAGGCGTATATAGTCTGTGTTCATTTTCGGAGCTTTACGGCAGTGATCCCCCACTATCTTCATGTATGTACTTAGAATATTAAGGTGTAGTCCGGACTACCGATTGAGTTTGGTATAGTAAAACAAAGGTAAAAACACGGCAATAAGGTTTTGCTAAAGATTCCCATATGATAAAATGACAAAAAGAAAGAAACCATGTAAAAGGTAAAAAGGGCCCTTTACATGGTTAAAGGTAAGTCATCTCTTTTAAAGCTTACCGTTTTGATAAGGGGAGGATTCTCGTGGAAAAGATAGAAAAAGTTGTTGCTGCTTTGGAAGATCGTGGATTAGACGGCATTTTAATTACAAGTCCTAATAACCGTCGCTACGCTTCCAACTTTACTGGCACTGCCGGAACAGTTCTTATTAGTCGCAGTAAATCTGTATTTATTACCGATTTTCGTTATGTTGAACAAGCAACAAAGCAATGTATCGGGTTTGAAATTGTTAAGCAAAAAGAGGGTATGACTCAAGAAATTGCAAATAAAATTAATGAGCTTGGGATTACCAAACTAGGTTTTGAACAGGACTATGTTACGTTTTCTACTTATCAGGAGTATAAGTCAGCCTTTAAAACAGAATTGGTTCCCGTTTCAGGTATTATTGAAAAATTACGCTTGATTAAGAGTGAGTCAGAGATTAAGATATTAAAGGAAGCAGCAAGCATTGCCGATGCTGCCTTTGATCATATTATTAAATTCATTCAACCTGGAAAATCAGAGTTAGAAATTTCGAATGAATTAGAGTTCTTTATGAGAAAAGCGGGAGCTACCTCCTCTTCATTTGATACCATTGTCGCTTCAGGTGTTCGTTCTGCCCTTCCGCATGGAGTTGCAACAGATAAGCTTATTGAAAAAGGAGATTTTGTAACTTTAGATTATGGTGCTTATTATAAGGGGTATGTATCTGATATAACACGGACGATTGCTGTGGGTAAACCAGACCATCAATTGATAGAGATTTATAACATTGTTCATGAAGCACAAAAGCGTGGTTTAACTGGTCTTAAACCGGGAATAAACGGAAAAGAAGCAGATGCCTTAACAAGAGATTATATTACTGAAAAAGGGTATGGCGAATATTTTGGACATTCAACCGGTCATGGCATTGGACTAGAAGTACATGAAGGTCCAAACCTGTCGATGAAATCAGAATACATACTTGAACCTGGAATGGTGGTAACCGTTGAACCTGGTATATATGTAGCAGGTCTTGGTGGGGTTAGAATTGAAGACGATACTTTAATAACCGAAAATGGAAATGAACGATTAACGCATTCGACGAAAGAACTGATTATATTATAGGAGGATTTATTTATGATTTCAGTTAATGAGTTTCGCACTGGTTTAACCATTGAAGTAGATGGTGGAATCTGGCGCGTCATGGATTTCCAACATGTTAAACCTGGAAAAGGAGCAGCTTTTGTTCGCTCGAAACTTCGTAACCTTCGTACAGGAGCAATCCAAGAGAAAACTTTCCGTGCAGGCGAAAAAGTAGGAAAAGCACAAATTGATAATCGCAGAATGAACTACTTATATGCAAATGGCGATCAACATGTATTCATGGACAATGAGTCATATGATCAAATTGAATTACCTGCAACGACGATTGAATATGAACTAAAGTTTCTGAAAGAAAATATGGAAGTACATATTATCATGTATCAAGGTGAGACGATTGGGATTGAACTTCCAAACACAGTTGAATTAGAAGTAACAGATACAGAGCCTGGAATCAAAGGGGATACGGCTTCAGGTGGTTCAAAGCCAGCGACACTTGAAACCGGCCTAATTGTACAAGTGCCATTCTTTGTGAATCAAGGCGATCGTCTGATCGTCAATACGAGTGATGGAAGTTATGTTTCACGCGCCTAAATCTATTACCGTAATATGTTATTTATAGATCTATTTACAACTTGTTTCCCATTAGGAAATACGGTAAAATAAAGCTAATCAAATAAAGCTGCGTTGTACGCAAAAGTATAAAGTTTCAACCTTTAGTGCAATTTAGGGAGTTCAATATTCTAAGTTGAACAACATGCCTGCAAAGTTCAGGACGTTGAACAACTTAATGAGGACACCCACCTGGTAGAGCAGGTATTGAAACTCTATACGAAAAAAGCGGCAACAGCGGCATTCCACATTTACAATCAAAGGCAATAGCAAATAGCTAATGCTTTTTTTGTGTTTACACAAAATAATCCCCAATAAAAAAACATATTTCAAGGTCATATTGTGGCCAAGCAGGCATACATTTTAAGTGAGCGAACAATCATTTTGAGTGGAGGAGGAACTAATTAGTGAAAGCCGTTCTATCTTTTTTACCTAGATCTATATCTGAGCAAATTAACAAAATCCCTCCAACTTTATTAAATGAAATTGAGGAAATACGTGTGCGCGTAAATCGACCACTAGAGATCTCATCTAAAGGATTGGTACAATATTTTCCTTATACAGTACAACTAGAAGATGCCCATCATTTGCTTAATAAAATTAGCCACCATTCGATTTACGCCTTAGAGGAGGAATTAAAGCGTGGGTATATCACGATTGAAGGTGGTCATCGCGTTGGATTGGCGGGAAAAGTCATTCTTGAAGAAGGAAGGGTGAAGGCAATTAGGGATGTTTCATCCTTTAATATTCGAATCGCCAAGGAAAAAATCGGAATAGCCGAACGAATTATTAAAGATATATATAAAGGAGATTGGCTTCATACGATGATTGTGGGGCCACCTCAAACAGGTAAAACTACGCTATTACGTGATATTGCCCGAATTATCTCAGGTGGTAAATCACCAATTGAAAGGAAAGCAAGGAAGGTTGGAATTGTGGATGAACGATCGGAAATCGCAGGCTGTGTGGCCGGAATTCCACAAATGACTTTTGGGCCGAGAGTCGATGTATTGGATGCTTGTCCAAAAGCAGAAGGAATGATGATGATGATTCGCTCCATGAGTCCAGAGGTATTAATTGTCGATGAAATTGGCCGAGCTGAAGATTCAGAAGCCATCATGGAGGCCGTAAATGCCGGAATTAAGCTAATAATGACAACCCATGGTCGATCATTTGATGAAATTAAAAGGCGCCCGACACTTGAAAAATTATTAAATGAAAAAGTGTTCCAGCGATTTATCCTGTTAAGTAGGGACTCTGGTCCAGGCACAATTACAAATGTTTTGGATGATAACGGCAAAAGGACCAATGAAGTGAGTGTGTTATAAATGATAAAACTAGCAGGTGCTCTTTTAATTTTAATCGCCACAACATGGACAGGTTTTGAAATAGCAAAACAACTGACCGAACGACCACGACAACTGAGGACATTAAAGACCGCTTTACAGTCATTAGAAGCCGAAATTATGTATGGTCAAACACCCTTACATGAAGCCTCTCGACGATTATCACAGCAGTTAACAGCACCTATAAATGAATTCTTTGCAAAGTTTAGTAGAAAATTGTCTGAAAATGAAACTACTGTTAGAGATGCTTGGGAAGAAAGTTTAAAAGAAATCTGGGGGAGAACCGCTTTAAAAAAAGGTGAGTTTGAAATCATGAAACAATTTGGCGAAACATTAGGTCGCCATGATCGAATCTCCCAGCAAAAGCAAATATTGCTTACCTTGACCCATCTGGATAGAGAGGAAACTGAAGCAAGGGAAAAGCAAGTTAGATATGAAAAAATGGTGAAAAATATTGGTTTTTTATCAGGGCTGTTATTAATTATTTTACTTTTGTAGTGGTAAGGAGGAGCAGGAGATGGGGTTAGAGGTTGACATTATTTTTAAAATTGCTGGGGTCGGAATTGTAGTCGCCTTTTTACATACGATTCTTGATCAAGTTGGTAAAAAGGAATATGCCCAATGGGTGACACTATTTGGCTTTATCTATATTTTGTTTATGGTAGCTTCGATTGTTGATGATTTATTCCAGAAAATTAAATCCGTCTTTTTATTCCAAGGATAAGGGAGGGAATTCCGATTGAAATTCTTCAAATAATTGGGATCGCCTTCATTGCTACCTTTCTTGCCTTAATTGTAAAAGAACAGAAACCGAACTTTGCCTTTCTTATCATTGTTTTTTCAGGCTGTGCGATTTTCCTATTTTTAATTGATCAAATCACAGCCATTATCTCGATGATCGAGAGATTGGCAATTAATGCTAATGTAAATTTAATTTACTTAGAAACGATCTTGAAAATTATTGGAATTGCTTATATTGCTGAATTTGCCTCACAAATCACAAAGGATGCCGGACAAGGATCGATGGCTGCCAAAATTGAATTAGGTGGAAAAATCCTAATTTTAGCAATGGCGATTCCCATTATAACGGTTTTAATTGAGACCATTATTGAGTTAATCCCGAGTTAGTATCCTTCGATGGATGTCGGGTTTCTAAGGAATTTTCTTGAGCGAGCTCGAGAAAAATCCGGACACCAATTCGACGGGGAGAATTTGATTGATTTTAGCAACAGGTCAATTTCAAATTAGAGGTGAAAGAAATGAAGCAGCGGTTTTCTCTTGTTCTGCTATTATTTTTGGTACTATTTTTTCTCCTCATTCCTACTGTACAAGCTTCACCACAAACACCATTCGAGAATGATCATGTGGAAAATGGACTTCAGGATGCGGTCAATTCCCAAATCGAATCATTAAATTTGGATGAATTGAAAGGGTTTTGGGAGGATGTTATGAACGAGTATGGCGGTTTTTTGCCAGAAAGTCAAAAGGGAAGTTTATATGATTTTATTAAAGGTGAGAAGGAATTTTCCTTAAAAGAATGGTTTACAGGAATGTTAAAGTATGCATTTCATGAATTCGTGGCAAATGGCAAGCTTTTAGGAGCTCTAGTGATATTAACCATTTTCAGTATGTTTTTACAATCGTTACAAAACGCTTTTGAAAATGGAGCGATCAGTAAAGCAGCCTATGCGGTTGTGTTTATGGTGTTGGCAATTATAGCATTGAACAGTTTCTATGTTGCAACTACTTATGCTGTTCAAGCTATCACTAACATGACAAGCTTTATTATGGCGTTAATCCCATTATTATTAGCATTAATTGCAGCATCAGGTGGGCTTGTATCAGCAGCCTTTTTTCATCCAGTCATTTTATTTCTAATGAATATTAGTGGTTTATTTATAAAATCGATTGTGTTGCCATTATTATTTTTAGCCACCTTACTAAGTGTGGTCAGCACCTTAAGTGAGCAATATAAAGTGTCTCAACTTGCAAAACTGCTTAGAAATGGAAGTATCTCCTTGTTAGGCTTATTTTTTACCATCTTTCTCGGGGTGATTTCTGTACAGGGTGCCTCAGCCGCTGTTACAGATGGGATAACCCTTCGAACAGCTAAGTTTATAACCGGAAATTTCATCCCTGTAATCGGAAGGATGTTTTCCGATGCAACCGATACGGTTGTAAGTGCTTCTGTACTATTAAAAAATACAGTTGGGATCGTTGGAGTTGCTATATTACTTATGATTGTCGCTTTTCCAGCAGTAAAAATTCTTATGATCGCCCTCATCTATAAATTTTCAGCAGCGGTTTTACAGCCATTAGGAGGAGGGCCAATTATATCATGTCTTGATATTATTGGTAAAAGTATTATTTATGTATTTGCAGCTCTTGCCATTGTCTCTTTAATGTTCTTTTTAAGCATTACCGTGATCGTTGCAGCTGGAAACTTAACAGTGATGGTTAGGTAGGTGAGCGAATAATGGAATTTATTAAAGAATGGGTTACAAATATTATTCTATTTGTTCTATTTGCTACTTTAATCGATATGCTCCTGCCGACCTCTAAATTTCAAAAATATACAAAAATGGTGATTGGACTGCTATTAATTTCAATCATTCTTACACCTATTTTTAAATTATTTTCAACTGATTTTGAAGAGACATTTGCGGCAGCCATTCCAATGTGGGAACAAAATAAAGAAGGTCAAATAAAAAATTCAATTGATTTGCAAAAAAGTGAAATACAAGCCTCTCATCATGCATATATTTTAGAACAGATGGCTGTCCAACTTAAAGAGGACGCAGAGGAGGAGTTGATGGATCAATTTGAAGTAGTCATTACAGATCTTGAAGTAGTAGTAGACGAAGCAGATGAACGTCCCTTCCCGGAGAATTTACAAAAGGTAGTGATTCATTTAGATGAGGGAGCAGAAGCTGAAAATGCGGTTGAAGCGGTGAAGCCAATAGATATTAATACAAATGGGCCACTTAAAGAGGAAACAACAAATAGTAAGATTGAAAAGGACAAAATGATTCAACTTCTTTCAGATAAATGGAGGATCAATGAAGAGATTATTGAACTTCAAATAGAAGGGGGGGACAAGGAACAATAATGAAACAGGAAAAGGGACCTTTGTCATGGTTAAAGAGGCAATTTTCAAAAGATGAAAATGCTGCTGATAAGAAAAAGGGAAAATATCCTTATTTAATACTCGTTCTCCTATTTGGAACAGGATTTATGTTGATTAGTAATCTACTTTCAAATGATGGAACTTCAAAAGAAGCGGTACCAACATTAGGCAGAGGGGGAGAAGAAAAGCAAGCTGATGTAGAAACATTTGGGCAAAAGAATTCAGAAAAGGATAGTCTAATAGATGAATATGAGAGAACATATGAATCACAGTTAAAAGAAGCACTTGATGCAATTGTCGGTGTAGACGATGTGACCGTTGTCGTTAATGTAGATTCCACAGAAACAAAAGTTTTTGAGAAAAATAGAAATACACAAACACAGTTAACTGATGAAACCGACCGTGAAGGCGGCAAACGAAAAGTTGAAGACCAATCGATAGAGGAACAGCTTGTGATTATACAAAATGGTGAAAAGGAAGTACCGATTGTAGCTGAAACGAAGAAGCCAGAAATTCGCGGCGTCCTTGTCGTTGCAAAAGGTGCTGATAACATTCAAGTGAAAAAGTGGATTGTTGAAGCTGTCACTCGGGTTTTAGATGTACCGAGTCACCGTGTCGCTGTAATGCCGAAGAAAACGAAGGAGGAGTAAAAGAATGTTATTGAAGAAGCAAACCGTTTGGTTATTAACAATGTTGAGTTTGGTTGTTGTATTGTCAGTCTACTATATCACTTCACCGGAGCAGCAACAAAATGAGTTAGCAGCAGTTGATCAGCAAGAGGAAAAAGAGCAACAAGCGGGTGAAACTACAAAGGATAATGAAGAAATAGCTCCAGATGCAAAAACAGAAGAAGCTGAATCAAAAGATGCAGAAATTATTACAAATGCAGCTGGCGACGAAGCATTCGAAACGATGCGTATGCAATTAATGGATGAGCGTAGTCAATTAAAAGAGGAACTGGAGAAAAAGATAGCATCTACAGATCTACCTGCTGAGGAACGTAGCGAAGCAAAAGAACAAATGAATGAATTAAATGAAATTGCAAACAAGGAAGTACTACTTGAAACATTAATTAAAGCAATGAATTACGAAGATGTTCTCGTTCGTGCCGATGACGACCAAGTAAACATTACAGTTAAGGCTGAAAAGCAATCAAAGACAGAAGCAAATAAAATTATTCAGACAGTTAGAAGCGAATTAGGACCACTTCATGCAGTTGTTGAATTTCAAAATGTTCAATAAGTAGGGGGTAACTAGGAGAGGTGAGAGAGAATATTTTCACCCTCCTTTTTCGCGTTCAGCGGAGTCTCAGAGTTTTTATGGGCATTTTATGAACAGTTCAATAAAAGCCTAAACGCAAATTCAGTAGGTAAAATTAACCTTTTACAAATTTCTACGAGAATATACAAAATACAGATGTTGTAATTATATTCGATCTTATCGTATGATATTAATATCTAGTATTAATTTTTTTAGTTCAGGAGGATCTTAATCCATGTTAAAAGTACAAGAAATTCGAGAATTGATTAAAGTGATCGATCAATCTTCTATAGAGGAATTTACATTTGAACAAGAAGGTTCTAAGATAAAAATTAAGAAGAAATCTGGTATGGAAGCTGGAGTTGTTCATTCCGTTCCACAACCAGTAGCTGTTACAGTTCCACAACCAGTTGTAGAACAACAGCCTGTTAACCAAGTAGCTACAGAAAGCCAACCAGTTGCCCAACAAGCAACCCAAACAAATGAAACGAACTTACATAAAATCACTTCTCCAATGGTTGGGACATTCTATCATTCATCATCACCTGATGCAGAGCCATATGTGAAGGTTGGTTCTAAAGTATCTACAGATTCGATTGTATGTATTGTAGAAGCAATGAAACTCTTTAATGAAATTGAAGCTGAGGTAAACGGTGAAATTGTAGAAGTTCTAGTTAAAAACGGACAACTTGTTGAATATGGTCAACCATTATTTTTAGTAAAACCGGAGTAAAGAGGGGCTTTTTAAATGATCAAAAAATTATTAATTGCAAATAGAGGGGAAATCGCTGTCCGAATTATTCGTGCCTGTCGGGAGCTAGGCATTGAAACCGTGGCAGTTTATTCAGAAGCAGATAAAGAAGCTCTTCATGTCCAGTTGGCAGACGAAGCCTACTGTATAGGGCCAACTGCTTCAAAAGATAGCTATTTAAACTTCACAAATATCATTAGTGTAGCCACTTTAACGGGGTGTAATGCGATTCATCCTGGCTATGGATTTCTCGCTGAAAATGCTGGTTTTGCGGAACTATGCCGTGATTGCAACATTATCTTTGTTGGTCCAAGTCCTGAGGCTATTTCCAAAATGGGAACAAAGGATATTGCCCGAGAAACGATGCGAGAGGCTGGTGTACCGATTGTTCCTGGGTCAAAGGGGATCATTGATACAATTGAAGATGCGATAGAATTAGCAAATGAAATTCAATATCCAGTTATTATCAAAGCAACTGCCGGTGGGGGCGGCAAGGGAATTCGTGTTGCACGTGATGAGGCTGAGTTAGTCAAAGGAATTAATATCACTCAACAAGAAGCGATGACAGCGTTTGGGAATCCCGGAGTCTATATTGAAAAATATATAGAGGATTTCCGTCATGTTGAAATTCAGGTAATGGCAGATAACTATGGCAATGTTATTCATCTTGGTGAACGTGATTGTTCCATTCAGAGACGTTTACAAAAATTATTAGAGGAGTCTCCATCACCAGCTTTAGATAGTGAAATGCGGGCTGAAATGGGCGAAGCTGCAGTCAAGGCGGCCAAGGCTGTTGAATATACTGGAGCAGGTACGGTAGAATTTATTTATGATTATCAGAACCGTAAATTTTACTTTATGGAGATGAATACGCGCATTCAAGTAGAACATCCGGTCACTGAAATGGTAACAGGTACGGACTTAGTAAAAGAACAAATCTTAGTTGCATCTGGTGAGAAATTAAGCTTGTCACAAGACGATGTCACATTTAACGGATGGTCGATCGAATGTCGAATTAATGCCGAAAATCCTGAAAAGAATTTTATGCCTTCAGCAGGGAAAATAAACATGTATCTAGCCCCAGGCGGTTTAGGTGTTCGCGTTGATTCCGCCGTCTATCCTGGGTACATAATTCCTCCTTATTATGATTCTATGATTGCAAAGGTTATTACGCATGGAAAAACACGTGATGAAGCGATTGCGAAAATGAAGAGAGCGTTGAGTGAATTTGTCATTGAAGGAGTTCATACAACGATTCCGTTTCATATGAGATTATTAAGTCATGAACAATTCGTCAGTGGCGAATTTAATACCAAATTTTTAGAAAAGCATGATGTAATGAAATCAGAAAAATAAAAAGGGAGGTACCATGATGACAGTAAATAATATTCTTGAAATGAGTTCGAGTAATAATAGTCTGGGAAAAGTGGAAATTGCTCCTGAAGTAATTGAGGTAATTGCCGGAATTGCTGCATCTGAAGTTGATGGAGTTGCTCAAATGAGAGGCAACTTTGCTACAGGTGTTGTAGAACGGTTAGGGAAAAAAAACCATGGAAAAGGTGTCAAAGTCGAATTATTAGAAGAAGGAATTAAAGTGGATGTCTATTGCGTTATGAAGTTTGGTGTATCCATTCCGAACGTAGCCCAAGGGATCCAAAACAATATCCGTCAGGCATTATTAGATATGACTGCATTAGATGCCGTTGAAATTAATATCCATGTAGTTGGAATCCAATTTGAACAGCTAAATCCCGAACCTGAAATAGAAGATGAAATGTAACAACTTATAATACCAAGGACACCCGTCTTTGGTATTTTTTTTGTAACTTAATAGGAAGTTTATGAGAAAATGATAAAGGAATGTGATAATCTCCTGTATTTATGCTATTATCTTGTTAGGTAAAATTGGATAAGCTAGGAATACATAACGTGTTATGCCATTTTAAAGCAAACACTTTTTTTATGATTGTTCATGCATCTTTATTAAAGGAGTTAAAATAAATGAAACGAAGAACCGCTAGAGAAAAGGCGTTGCAAGCAATTTTTCAAATCGATATGAATGAAACGACACCTGGAGAAGCCATTCAATATGTATTAGATGGCAAGTCCAATGATGACTATTTAGAAAAGCTTGTAGTAGGAGTTGCTGAACAACGAGATGAAATTGATTCTATTCTTAAAGATCATTTGGAAAAATGGTCCATCGAACGTTTAGCGAATGTTGATCGGAATATAATGAGGTTGGCTATATATGAAATGATTTATTGTGAGGAAGATGTTCCTGTAAATGTGGCTATTAATGAAGCTATCGAAGTAGCCAAGATATTTGGTGATGATGAATCAAGTAAATTTGTCAATAGTGTCCTTTCTAAAGTAAAACAGTCAATCGAAAAATCTTCACTTAAAGACAAAAAATAATGAAATTATTGCTATAATGATATAATTATTTTATTAAATGATTCTTGTCTGCCCCTCTAACTTAATATAAAAGGGTTGAATCATTCGATAAGGGAGTTTATATAGAATGGAGAAGCGTTTTTTAACGGTTGCGGCCTTAACGAAATATATAAAACGAAAATTTGACGTAGACCCACATTTGCACGATTGCATGGTAAAAGGGGAAATTTCTAATTTTAAACAACATTCCAGTGGTCATATGTATTTTACCTTAAAAGATGAGAAAGCTCGAATTCTAGCTGTGATGTTCTCGAGCGCAAACCGTAAAATCAAATTCACACCGGAAAATGGAATGAAGATATTAGTTCGTGGGGATGTCTCTGTATATGAAGGGAGTGGACAGTACCAAATTTATGTTCAGGAAATGCAGCCGGATGGAGTTGGTGATCTTTACTTAGCATTCGAACAATTAAAAGAAAAGCTAAGCATAGAAGGCCTTTTTGATTTTGAAAATAAAAAACCAATCCCAAAGTTTCCTGTAACCGTAGGTGTAGTTACTTCACCAACAGGTGCTGCTATTCGAGATATCATTACCACGATTAAACGTCGTTATCCGATTGCAAAAATCTTAATTTTTCCAGCGCTTGTTCAAGGTGACCAAGCAGGTCCATCTGTGGCGACAGCTATTGAAAAGGCGAATAACGAACAATATGGAATCGATGTATTAATTATCGGACGTGGCGGTGGCTCGATCGAAGAATTATGCGCTTTTAACGAGGAAGTGGTGGCCCGAGCGATTCACCATTCGAAGGTACCGATTATTTCAGCGGTTGGACATGAAACCGATTTTACAATTGCCGATTTTGTCGCTGATTTACGGGCACCTACCCCAACAGCCGCAGCAGAACTCGCAGTACCACATATTGAAGAGATACTGGAGCGTGTATTAACGAGACAAACTCGTTTAATGAGGGCAATGAAAGAAAAGGTTAGTTTCCAAAGAAATCAACTGGAACGAATAAAGAAATCGTATGCATTCCGTTATCCACAGCGCTTATATGAACAAAAACTAGAACAACTCGATCGGACAACCGAATCACTTGTTACTAACTCCAAGAAGCTGATAACCTCAAAGCAAACTGAATTACTGCAATTGGATAAGCGTTTGTCAAGAAATCATCCAGATAGCAAAATCCAAAAAGCAATTGAAGATCAAAGGAAAAATACAAGGGCTTTGTATCGAGCGATGTCGATCATTCTGGCTAAAAAACAGGCGGAATTTAAAAACACACTAACGGCTCTTGAGGCATTAAGCCCATTAAAAATAATGGAACGTGGGTACAGTTTAACTTATAACGAGAACGGGAACCTAGTAAAAAGCGTTAACGATGCAAACATAAATGATACGGTCAAAATTGCACTAACAGATGGTAATCTTACCTGTCAGGTAGTAGGGAAAGAGGAGTGATGAAGGTGACTGAAGAGACTGAAACTGTCACATTTGAGGAGGCAATGGAAGAGTTAGAAACCATTGTTGAGAAACTTGAAGAAGGGGATGTCCCATTAGAGGAAGCAATTTCTATTTATAAAAAAGGAATGGAGCTATCAAAGCTTTGTCACGATAAGTTGAAAAATGTTGAGGAGCAATTAACACAAATTTTAACAGTTGATGGACAAAAACAAACGTTTTCCATGCAAGAGGAGGAATAGGCTTTGCCAAACACACAATTAGATACCTTTTCAACGGAGTATAAGGAATTAATTGAAAAGCAGTTTCGAGAAAGTATTGAGGGTCTCAAGGCACCGAATATTTTAAAAGAGTCCATGTTGTACTCTCTTGAAGCAGGGGGAAAACGGATTCGGCCACTTTTACTTTTTGCTACCATCGATGCACTTCAAAAAGACCCTGTGACCGGCCTTCATGCTGCCGCTGCGATCGAGATGATTCACACCTATTCCTTAATCCATGATGACTTACCTAGCATGGATGACGATGATTTAAGAAGAGGCAAGCCGACAAACCACATCGTTTTTGGGGAGGCCAATGCGGTTTTAGCAGGAGACGCGCTTTTAACCTATAGTTTTCAATTACTAGCTCAAGCACCGGAAACTTCGATCCCGCTTAAAAGCAAATTAGAACTAGTTCAGTTACTTGCCCAATCTGCAGGAGCTGAGGGCATGGTCGGTGGACAAGTTGCAGATATGATTGGGGAAGAAAAAGCATTAACGCTTGAAGAATTAGAATATATTCATTTGCATAAAACAGGGAAGTTATTAACTTGTAGTATATTGTCAGGGGCAATTATTGCAGAAGCAACGAAAGAACAAATGGAACACTTGGAGAAATTTGCTTATCATTTAGGATTGGCCTTTCAAATTCGTGATGACCTCCTTGATATTAGTGGTGATGAAAGTGTGATTGGAAAGCCTATTGGCAGTGACAGTGAAAATCATAAAACAACCTATCCTTCTCTTTTAGGTGTTCGTGGTGCAGAAGAAGCCTTAGACCAGCATTATCAACAGGCTAAAGAAATGCTTAAAAAAATAGGTAGAAATACGCAAATATTGGAAGAGTTAACAGAGTTAATAGTCAAACGAAATCATTGATCGTTCGTTATAACCATTTTGGTAATATGTAATGAAAGTGAGTGATCCAAAGAATGGATCTTTTAAACATCAAAGAACCTTCCTTTCTTAAAGACCTTTCCATTAAAGAATTAGAAGCATTAAGTCAAGACATTCGTCAGTTTTTAATAGAAAAGCTGTCTGTTACGGGTGGTCATATAGGACCTAATCTAGGAGTTGTCGAGCTGACAATCGCTTTACATACGTGCTTTGATAGTCCTCAAGATAAAATTCTTTGGGATGTAGGGCATCAATCCTATGTTCATAAAATATTAACAGGACGAGCCAGTGAGTTTGATTCATTACGACAATATAAGGGGTTAAGCGGCTTTCCAAAAATGGCTGAAAGTGTTCACGATGTTTGGGAAACGGGCCATAGTTCCACCTCCTTATCAGCTGCTATGGGTATGGCGATTGCGCGAGATTTAAAACAAGAGGACTCGTACGTTATTCCAGTTATTGGGGATGGGGCCCTGACAGGCGGGATGGCTTTAGAAGCCTTAAATCATATTGGTGATGAAAAGAAGAATATGATTGTTGTTTTAAATGATAATGAAATGTCGATTGCACCAAATGTAGGAGCTCTCCATGGAATTCTTGGGCGGTTAAGAACAGCAGGAAAGTATCAGTGGGCAAAGGATGAACTAGAATATTTAATGCGTAAAGTCCCTGCTGTGGGAGGAAAACTAGCGGACACAGCAGAGCGGATTAAGGATAGTCTGAAATATTTGCTTGTTTCGGGTGTCTTTTTTGAAGAAATGGGCTTTACCTATTTGGGACCTGTAGATGGTCATGATTATGAAGATTTATTTGAGCAAATTAGCTATGCAAAGAAAACAGAAGGCCCAATTCTTCTTCATGTATTAACGAAAAAGGGAAAAGGGTATAAACCGGCTGAAACGGATCGAATTGGAAATTGGCATGGAACAGGTCCATATAAAATAGATACAGGTGATTTTATTAAACCAGTTGAATCGCCACCTGCTTGGAGCAAACTAGTTAGTGAAACCGTCCGTAAGCTTGCAAGAGAGGATAAACGGATTGTCGCTATTACACCAGCGATGCCTGTTGGCTCGAAGTTGGAAGGATTTGCTAGTGAATTTCCAGATCGAATGTTTGATGTCGGTATTGCGGAACAACATGCAGCAACAGTTGCCGCTGGCTTAGCAACACAAAAAATGAAACCTTATTTAGCTATCTATTCAACTTTCTTGCAGCGGGCCTATGATCAAGTTCTTCATGATATTTGCCGGCAAAAGTTAAATGTGTTTATCGGAATTGATCGGGCGGGTCTTGTCGGAGCGGACGGGGAAACCCATCATGGAATCTATGATATTTCGTTCTTACGTCATTTACCGAATATGGTATTAATGATGCCAAAAGACGAAAATGAAGGTCAACATATGGTTTATACGGCACTGAAGTATGATGAAGGACCTATTAGTATGCGTTTCCCACGTGGCAATGGCATCGGGGTACCTTTAGATGAGACTTTAAAGGAAATTCAAATCGGAACATGGGAAGTGTTGAAAGAAGGTCATGATGCCGTTATCTTAACCTTTGGTACGACAATCCCAATGGCGATGAAGGCCGCTGCTGTACTTGAAAAACAAGGCAGCTCTGTCAAGGTAATCAATGCTCGCTTCATCAAACCGTTAGATACGAAAATGTTACATTCATTGCTCCAATTAAATATACCGATTCTGACCATTGAAGAAGCGGCGGTACAAGGTGGATTTGGCAGCGCAGTTTTAGAGTTTGCCCATGAGGAAGGATACCATCATGCTGAAATCTCTCGCATGGGGATACCAGATTATTTTGTCGAACATGGAAGTGTGAAAGAACTATATGTGGAAATTGGATTAACACCGGAGGAAATTGTTAAACAAATCGACTCAATGGTGATTAAAAAACAAAAAAGGGCTTGAACATGATGAAGAAAGAACGTGTAGATGTTTTATTAGTAGAACAAGGGCTATTTGAAACGAGAGAAAAAGCAAAACGAGCGATCATGGCTGGAATTGTCTATAGTAACGAAGAACGGCTTGATAAGCCAGGTGAGAAAATTACAGTTGATTCTAATCTTACTGTCAAAGGAAAAACTCTCCCCTATGTGAGTAGGGGAGGTTTAAAGTTGGAAAAGGCTTTAAAAGAGTTTAATTTAGATGTTAACCAAAAAGTCTTATTGGACATCGGTTCCTCAACAGGCGGCTTTACTGATTGTGCTTTGCAAAATGGTGCTGTCATGTCCTATGCTGTTGATGTTGGATACAATCAATTGGCTTGGAAACTTCGCAATGATGACAGGGTCATTGTGATGGAACGGACTAATTTTCGCTATGTAACGCCTAGTGATTTACAAGGACCTATGCCTAACTTTGCCTCTATTGATGTATCGTTTATCTCTTTAAAATTAATTCTCCCCGTTTTGAAAACTCTATTGGTGCCAGGAAGCGATGTAGTTGCTTTAGTAAAGCCGCAATTTGAGGCCGGAAGAGAGCAAGTCGGAAAGAAAGGGATCGTTAGAGATGCTAAAGTTCACGAGCAAGTCATCGCAGAAATCATTGACTTTGCTTTACAAATAGGTTTTGATATTAAAAATCTTTCATTTTCTCCAATCACCGGTGGCGATGGAAATATTGAATTTCTGCTTCACATGTGCTGGTCTGGACGAGCTGAAGACCAACAGGGGACTAATGAATTAACGGTGACCCCAAGTGAAATTGTGCAAAGTGCCCATGATGTGTTAAAGAAAAAAGCAGAATAAAAGTTGAAAATGATCCGATTGAAATGTAAAGAAATTGGTTAATAGGAAGTAGTTTTGTTAGGGCAGTTAAAGAGGTGATACGATGTCAAAAGGACAACGGCATATAAAAATTAGGGATATAATCGCTAATAATGAAATTGAAACACAAGATGATTTAGTATTAGCGCTAAAAAATGCGGGCTATAATGTGACACAAGCGACTGTGTCACGCGACATTAAAGAATTGCATTTAATTAAAGTGCCTCTTGCAGATGGACGCTATAAATACAGTTTACCCGCTGATCAACGCTTCAATCCGTTGCAGAAATTGAAACGAAACTTAATGGATGCATTCGTCCGTATTGATTCTGCTGGGCATCTTCTCGTGTTAAAGACTTTGCCGGGAAATGCAATGGCGATTGCAGCCTTAATTGATAATTTAGACTGGGATGATGTTGTTGGGACAGTTAGTGGGGATGATACCATTTTGGTGATTTGCAGAACGGAAAAAGATACAGAGATTGTTTCAAATCGTTTTCTTGATTTACTCTAATGGGGAGTGGATTTTAAATGCTTAGTGAATTATCAATTAAAAATTTTGCGATCATTGAAACCCTTTCAATTTCATTTGAAAAGGGACTAACCGTATTGACGGGTGAAACAGGAGCAGGCAAGTCCATTATTATTGATGCTATTCATTTGCTTGTCGGTGGAAGAGGGTCTTCAGATTTTGTGCGCCATGGGGAAAATAGGGCAGAGATTGAAGGCCTTTTTTTACTTGAGAAATCGACACATCCCGTCATATCAAAAGCGCAGGAATTAGGAATAGATATCGAAGACGAAATGATCGTCTTGCGCCGTGAAATAACGAAAAGCGGAAAAAGTGTGTGTAGAATTAATGGAAAACTTGTGACGATTTCAATCCTTCGTGAAATTGGGGCAAGACTTGTCGACATACATGGACAACATGAACATCAAGAACTAATGGATGAGTCTAAGCATCTTTCTCTTCTTGATCAGTTTGGACATAAGAAAATTTCAGCAGCATTATTGGAATATAGACGAGTTTATGATGAATATCAACAGGCATTACGTAAGTTAAAAAGTTTAACTGAAAATGAGCAACAAACTGCACAAAGAGTTGATTTATACCAATTTCAATTAAATGAAATTGAACAAGCGCAATTACAATTAGATGAGGATGAAGCTTTATTAGAGGAGAAGAAGCGACTCTCTAACTTTGAGCGTATTTATGAAGCGATACAAGCTAGTTATTCAGCTCTTAAAGATGAACAAAAGGGTTTGGATTGGATCGGGCTAGTCATGGGGCAATTGGAGGATGCAGCAGGATTAAACTCTGAATATAAAGAACTGGCTGAATCTGTATCCAATAGTTATTATATGTTAGAAGAAGCAGCTTCAAGCCTTAGAGGAGAATTGGAATTATTGGAGTTTGATCCTGAACGCTTGAATGAAATTGAAAATCGATTAAATGAAATTAATGGATTGAAGCGAAAGTATGGGCAATCGATTGCTGGAATTTTAGAATACGGTGCGAAAATTGAGGAAGAATTGGAAACACTACTGAATAAAGAAAGTCATATTGATCAGTTAAAGAAAGTTTTGATATCCTTAAAAAAGGACTTAATGATTGAAGGACAAGAGTTAACAACATTACGAACTCGGTTAGCGGATAAATTAACAAACTCAATTCATCGTGAACTAAAAGAATTATATATGCAAAAAACTGTTTTTGAAGTACATATCAATAGTGGTGAATCACATATTTCTAGTACAGGGATGGATCAGGTTGAATTTTATATTTCCACAAATCCTGGAGAACCATTGAAACCATTGTCAAAGATTGCCTCAGGAGGAGAACTTTCCCGGATTATGCTTGCATTAAAAAGTATTTTTTCCAAACATCAGGAAATTACTTCAATTATTTTTGATGAAGTGGATACAGGAGTCAGTGGGCGAGTTGCTCAGGCAATTGCCGAAAAAATCTATAAGGTTTCAATTGGTTCGCAGGTCCTCTGCATTTCACATTTGCCACAAGTTGCTGCCATGTCAGATACCCATCTTTATATTGAAAAGGAAATCCTTGAAGGTCGTACGAGAACAAGGGTGAAAAAACTAAACGATGACGGAAAAATAAAGGAAATCGGCCGTATGATCTCAGGTGTAGAGATAACCGATATTACAAAAGAACATGCAAAAGAATTGTTAGTAACCGCTCAAGAAATGAAAGTACACGAATCTCTGTAGCCATGCCGATTGGTTCAGAGATTTTTTTGAAATTTAAGGTTAAGTTATGAAACCAAAAAGAATACGACTTCTTTTTACTTGGAAATAACTTTCGGTTTTTACGTGATATTCCTATGTGTACAGTATTTTTATAAAAGGTTGGGTTATAAATGTTCTCCTTGCAGGCAAAATTAAAGATGTAGCCATTAAGACGGTTTGGACTAGAAGCGAGGAGAGTGAATGTTTTTGAATAAAGACTTCTTTAGAAAAATAATTGGTGGAATTCTCCTTGTTTCATTAATTGCTATATGTTTTATTAAACCTGTACAGGAGTATATAAATATTCCTACCCATATTACATTATTTGAAGGACAGCAAGTAAATATAGATAAAGCTGTTCCTGTTTCAGCATCAATAAACGAACCATTCATTGTTGCCCTTAGTCAAGATGAACAGTTTGTGTCACTATCTGCAAAAAAACAAGGCAAGAATGAAATGTTTTTAGAGTTAGCTGGATTGCCCGTTAAAAAAGTGGATGTAAATGTTTTAAAGGATTTTAAGGTTATTCCTGGCGGTCAGTCAATTGGTGTGAAACTAAATACTTTAGGCGTTTTAGTCGTTGGACATCACCTAGTAACAACTGAAGAAGGGAAAGTATCCCCAGGAGAGCTAGCTGGTATTCAAGTGGGCGATATCATTACAGAGATTAATGGGAAAAAGATTGAAAAAATGCAAGATGTTGCTCCTTTTGTCCAGGAAGCAGGCCAAACAAATAAACCGTTAAAGTTAACGGTTTCTAGAGAAAATGGAAAGATTGAAACAGAACTTATGCCGCAAAAAGAAAAAGGCGATGAGAACTTTAAACTGGGTTTATATATCCGAGACTCAGCGGCTGGGATCGGTACGATGACTTTTTACCATCCAGAATCGAAGAAGTATGGTGCTTTAGGACATGTAATTTCAGATATGGATACAAAGAAACCGATTGTTGTTGATGATGGTCAAATAGTTAAGTCTACGGTTACATCAATTGAGAAAGGCAGTAATGGAAATCCGGGTGAAAAGTTAGCTCGATTCTCCTCAGATAAAGAGGTTATTGGCAATATTAAACGAAATAGCCCTTATGGAATTTTTGGAGAACTCAATCGCGATATTCAAAATGGGATTATGGACGAGCCCTTGCCAATCGCTCTGTCTCATCAAGTAAAAGAGGGACCCGCACAAATCTTAACCGTAGTTGAAAATGATGAGGTCAAATTATTTGATATTGAAATTGTCAGTACCATTCCCCAAAAATTCCCAGCCACAAAAGGTATGGTCATTAAAATAACGGATCCTGAGCTTCTTGGGAAAACCGGTGGAATTGTTCAAGGAATGAGTGGAAGTCCAATTATCCAAGACGGCAAAGTAATTGGTGCAGTTACCCATGTTTTCGTCAATGATCCTACAAGCGGTTATGGTGTTCATATTGAATGGATGTTAAATGAGGCTGGCATTGATATCTATGAAAGGCCACAAGAACAAGCATCTTAACAGGTAAAAAGACGGAGAAATCCGTCTTTTTTGCCTTTTTTAAAATGCTTAATGATGGTATGATTAAAGTATTAAATGATTTTAAAGATTTTTCGACAACGGAATGGATTGTGTCGAAAAACAAAGAAATCATAAGAAAACGAAAGATTTTCCGGTTTTATATAGAAAAATTAAAAAAAGAAAAGGATTTTTGAAGGCATTGTCGAATTTCTTTTAAAAGATAATTAAAGAAAAACAAATGGGAACTACAATAAATGCAGTTTTGTTCCATTGAATAAATACATGCATTTACGTCAGATGAGAAACATGGAACGAGGAGGAAACAGTGGTGGACAAAATAAAGGTATGTGTAGTTGATGATAATCGGGAACTTGTGAACTTATTAGAGGAGTTTATTAATTCCCAAGATGATATGGAAGTATGCGGAACTGCCCACAATGGACAGGATTGCTTAACAATGCTTGAAACTGTGAATCCAGACGTTTTAGTATTAGATATTATTATGCCGCATTTAGATGGACTCGCAGTTCTTGGTAAAATAAGAGAAATGAGAAAAAATCCAACTCCAAATGTAATCATGTTAACAGAGTTTGGTCAAGAAGATGTTACAACAAAAGCAGTTGAATTAGGCGCATCCTACTTTATTTTAAAGCCATTTGATATGGAACATTTAGCAAGTAATATTCGTCAAGTCAGCGGTCATTCTGCTCCAATTATTCGGAACTCTTCATCTGGAAGCTATCGTCCTCAAACTTCAGCAGAACCGGCAAAACCTAAAAATTTAGATGCCAGCATCACTAGCATTATCCATGAAATCGGTGTTCCCGCGCATATTAAAGGTTATATGTATTTACGTGAAGCGATCTCCATGGTTTATAACGACATCGAGTTACTTGGTTCAATTACAAAAGTGTTATATCCAGATATAGCGAAGAAATTTAACACAACAGCAAGTCGAGTAGAGCGTGCGATCCGTCATGCGATCGAAGTTGCCTGGAGTAGAGGAAACATTGAATCAATTTCATCCTTATTCGGTTATACTGTATCCATGACAAAAGCCAAACCAACAAATTCTGAGTTTATTGCGATGGTGGCTGATAAACTACGTTTAGAGCACCGTGCATCTTAAAAAAATAAAGAAAAAAAGTGACCATGTTTGTGGTCGCTTTTTTTAAGTTTTCACATATATATTGACAATCTGTGTTCTAATTTAGAAATGAACAGATAAAGTGACACTTCCATCAGTGGGGGTTTTCTTTCATCCCCCCACTGATGGTTAGTTGAACCAATCGGAGCTTTACGGGCAGTTGATCCCCCACCTATTTTTATATTTTACTTAAAATTTTGAGGTGAGGGTCTTACAGCCCGTTAAGCCTGATAAATTGGTTAATAACAAATGGAGGTGAGTAGTCATCAATGACCCAAATCTTTGCCCACCGCGGATACTCCGCAAAATATCCTGAAAATACAATGCTAGCCTTCCGAGAAGCTGAAAAAGCAGGTGCACATGGAATTGAACTGGATGTTCAGCTATCAAAAGACGGTGAAGTTGTTGTAATTCATGATGAAAAAGTAAATCGTACAACAAATGGGAAAGGCTATGTACAAGGTTTAACGCTAAAGGAGTTACAAAGGCTAGATGCAGGTTACCATATGAAAACAATCGTTAAAAAGCAGCCAATTCCGTCATTAAGAGACGTGCTAGAATGGATGACAACAACCGAAGTCCTCTGTAATATTGAACTAAAAAACAATGTCCTTCAGTATGAGGGGATGGAGGAAAAGGTGATTAGCTTAGTTTGGGAATATGGTTTATCCGAACGCGTGATCATTTCTTCCTTTAA
Organism: Niallia sp. XMNu-256; assembly: GCF_036670015.1. Classification (NCBI taxonomy): domain Bacteria; kingdom Bacillati; phylum Bacillota; class Bacilli; order Caryophanales; family Bacillaceae; genus Niallia; species Niallia sp. XMNu-256. The sequence continues at coordinate 3,052,128 of NZ_CP137636.1, read as the reverse complement.
TCATTACAGCTTGGTAAAATCCTATCGAATTGCACCTGAAGTTGAGACTGCGGCATTATTCGGGAATGCTGTCTACATGCCTTGGGTATATGCCCAATCAATCCGGGCAAGAGGGATACATCCAAAATACACAGCCTATCCAATAGAGATACTCCAAAAGTTATTAGAAAATGGTGTCGCAGTAAGACCTTATACAGTTAATAAAGAAAAGGATATGGAAAAGTTTTTTAGAATTAATTGTTCATCAATTATTACAGATGATCCAGTACTAGCTCTAAAGGTTCAAAAAAAAACCAGCCTAGGAAAATAAATCGTCCTAGGCTTAGTTTACTTCACTCTTGGTAGATTCGGTTTTTTGGAATCTTGATTGTACTTTATTTCTTTTTCGATCACGATGAAGGATAAATCCGCCAATAAATCCGATCCCCAATACAACCATCAAAAGACCAATGAGAAACTGTAACCAAAGAAAAGCAATCGGTGCATGTAAGATTCCAAATACTGTGTCCCTCATAAACTTTACCCCATATGCAGCAATCACGCCGGGAATGACTAATATCAGAAGTGCAATAATTCGGATCATGTTTTAGTTTCCCTTCAGTTCATTTTTATAAAGAAGCAATATTAAAAATATTCGAGTTAATAAAATAATAAATCATTAGAGATATTTGTCAAGAAAGAACATAAATATTACAATAGAGGAATGAATTTCTTTTCAAATAGTATTTGAAAAATATTGCACGAATAGGAAGTGTGCTATGCAAACGGTAATGATCGTTGGGGCAGGAAAAGGCGGTATGGCTATTATACAAATCATCCAGGATTCACCTGTGTTGGATGTACAAGCAGTCATTGATATAAAAGATGATGCTCCTGGGATCTTATGGGCGAGGGAAAGGGGAATTCAGACATCAACAGATTGGCAACCTTTTTTAAAGGGAAAAATTGATATGATCATAGAGGTTACCGGCAATCAAGAAGTATACCGAGAATTAAGACAAGCCTGTTCAAGAGAAACTGTTTTAATCCCAGCAAGTGTCGCTTACATGCTTATAAAGCTTTTTAAAGATAAGGAAAAGCTGATTTCAAAAATACAAAAGGAAACGTATAAATATAATCTTATCTTCAACTCAGTTGATAATGGGATGATTGTCATAAATAATGACGAAAACATTATTTTACTTAATAATAGTGCGGAAAAGTTGATAGGCATCAGTAGAAATGAGGCTCTTGGAAAACATATTTCAATGGTCGTTCCTACAAGTGAACTGCCGAGGGTGCTTAGAACAAGAATGGTTGAAAGTAATCGAGAAGTAAAACTGCCAAACGGCTTAAAAATCATTGCTACAAGAATCCCGATCATTGATAAAAGTGGGTTATTAATTGGGGGCTTTTCCATTTTTAAAGATATATCTGAGGTTGTAAGCATGGCGGAACAAATTACTGACTTAAAAGAAATTCAAACAAAGCTTCAAGCGATTTTTCATTCTAGTGACGAAGCGATTTCAGTTGTCGATGAAGATGGAATTGGCATGATGATAAATCCGGCCTATACACGGATTACTGGCTTAACAGAGGAGCAAGTGATTGGAAAACCTGCTACAACAGACATTGTAGTTGGTGAAAGTGTTCATATGAAGGTATTAAAAACGCGTCGAGCCGTAAGAGGTGTTCCCATGCTTGTCGGCCCAAATAAAAGGGAAGTTGTCGTAAACGGTGCTCCTGTTATAGTCAACGGGAAATTAAAGGGAAGTGTCGGGATCATTCGTGACGTATCCGAATTGAAAAGTTTAAATAGGGAATTAAACCGTGCCAAACAAATGATTAGGACACTTGAAGCAAAGTATTCTTTCGAAGATATCATCGGTAACTCTGAAGTCATGAAAATAGCGATAGAACAAGCGAAATTAGCTGCCAAAACCCCAGCAACGATCCTTTTACGTGGCGAGTCTGGTACGGGAAAAGAGTTATTTGCCCATGCCATCCATAATGGAAGTGACCGAAAATTTAATAAGTTCATACGTGTAAATTGTGCATCATTAAGTGAATCCTTATTGGAGAGTGAATTGTTTGGCTATGTGGAAGGAGCTTTTACAGGTGCCAAACGAGGCGGAAAAAAAGGTCTTTTTGAAGAGGCCAATAATGGCAGTATTTTTTTGGACGAAATTGGTGAGTTATCTTTAAATACACAAGTGAAGTTACTTCGGGTTCTCCAGGAAAATGAAATAACAAGAGTAGGTGGAACAGAAGCGATCTCTTTGAATGTTCGGGTCATTGCCGCAACCAATGTAAACTTAGAGAAGGCCATGGCTAATGGAGAATTTCGTGAAGATCTGTATTATCGGCTGAATCAAATGCCGATATTCATTCCGCCGTTAAGAAAAAGAAAGGAGGATATTGAATCCCTTTGTAGTAATTTAATTGAAAGAATCAATGGAGAGTATGGAAGAAACATAGAAGGGGTTACCGAAGGTGCCTTAGCTCGTTTATTAATGTATGAATGGCCTGGTAACATTCGCGAATTAGATAATATGATCCGTCGAGCGATCATTTTTATGAATTATAACGAAAAATATATCGATTTGGAATACATTTTTAATTTAAGTAAACCAACCTCTGTGGACACCGAAAGTACTTTGGACATGGCAACAGAAGGAACTTTATCTCAACGTCTTGAAGAATATGAAAAATCAATCATCCTGAAAACGTTGGAAAAGAATAAAGGAAATAAAACGAAAACCGCTAAGGAACTGGGATTATCAATAAGAAATCTGTATTATAAGTTAGAGAAATATGAACATGCAAATAATAGCATGAAATAAATTTCAATGTGTATGCAAAACTATTCATGGTTGATCGTGCAAAAGGTTTATGTTTATTGATTTATACTTTTGGCATAGAACTTGCATTAATAAGGATGAATCATAGATTTTTATGTGTAGATGAAAAGCACTACATTCAGCACAGCATGATTTTACCATCCTAGGAGGATTTAGATGGAAATTTTTAAATATATGGCAGATTACGATTATGAGCAGCTTGTTTTTTGTCATGATGAATCATCTGGTTTGAAAGCCATTATTGCGATACATGATACTACTCTTGGGCCTGCGTTAGGCGGGACGCGGATGTGGACATATGAAACAGAAGCGGCTGCGGTTGAAGATGCACTTAGGCTTGCTCGGGGAATGACTTATAAAAATGCTGCAGCGGGTTTGAATTTAGGTGGAGGAAAAGCCGTAATCATCGGTGATCCTCGAAGCGATAAAAGTGAAGAATTATTTCGTGCCTTTGGCCGATATGTCCAAAGTTTGAATGGCAGGTATATCACTGCAGAGGATGTTGGTACAACGGTTGAAGATATGGATTTAATCTACCAAGAAACAAACTATGTAACGGGAATATCACCAGCGTATGGTTCTTCAGGCAATCCTTCTCCTGTAACGGCATTTGGTGTTTACCGTGGGATGAAGGCGGCTGCCAAAGAAGCGTTTGGAACAGACTCACTTCAAGGCAAAGTCGTTGCCGTGCAAGGGGTTGGAAATGTTGCCTATAAGCTTTGCGAACATCTCCACAAGGAAGGAGCAAAGCTAATAGTTACTGATATTCGAAAGGATGCGGTTGATAAAGTGGTTCAAGAGTTTAACGCTACCGCAGTTGATCCTGATGATATTTATTCAGTTCCGTGTGATATATATGCTCCTTGTGCGCTTGGGGGAACAATTAATGATCAAACAATTCCTTTATTAAAAGCAAAGGTGATTGCAGGTTCGGCGAATAATCAATTAAAAGAAGCTAAACATGGGCAAATCATTCATGATTTAGGAATTGTATATGCACCAGACTATGTAATTAATGCAGGTGGTGTTATTAATGTTGCGGATGAATTACACGGATATAATGAAGAGAGGGCGTTAAAGAAGGTAGAAGCGATTTATCAAAATATCGAAAAAGTGTTTGAAATCTCAAAACGTGATGACATCCCAACATCTGAGGCAGCTGACAGAATGGCAGAGGAGCGGATTGAAAAAATTAGGAATTCACGCAATCAATTTCTGCAAAACGGTTTTCATATTTTAAGCAGACGTTAACCTAATGAAAAAGGTGCCTAACGTCCATTCCTAGGCACCTATCCACTTATTACAGAGATGAAAAAACAAAATAAATCGGTAGTATCATTTTTGGAGGTGTCCACATGCACCAAAACAAGTTTCGTATTTTAACGATTAATCCTGGTTCTACCTTTACAAAAATTGCCATCTTTGAGAATGAAATTTCAATTTGGGAAAAGATGCTTGTCCATAATATTGAAGTTACGGAATCTTACACACATATTATTGACCAATTGGATTTTCGAAAAAGGGAGATACTCCAATCCTTACATAATGAAGCTATTAACTTGTCTAGATTCCATGCTGTTTGCTCAAGAGGGGGATTGCTTAGACCAATTGAAGGGGGAACGTATGTAGTAGATGAAGGAATGCTTGTTGATTTACGAGCCGGTTATGCGGGGGAGCATGCCTCTAATTTAGGGGGAATCCTGGCTTATGAAATTGCCTCTGGTCTCAACATTCCAGCTTTTATCGTTGACCCTGTTGTCGTAGATGAACTTTCTGAAGTGGCGAGAATTTCAGGATTACCTAAGATTGAAAGAAAAAGTATATTTCACGCTTTAAATCAAAGAGCAGTGGCCCATCGGGTTGCAAAAGAGCTTGGAAAGCGTTATGAGGAATTGAATTTAGTTGTAGCCCATTTAGGCTGGGGCATCACAATCGGTGCCCACCAAAAAGGAAAAGTAGTCGACGTTAATAATGGTTTGGTTGGAGAAGGTCCGTTTTGTCCAGACCGTGCAGGATCTGTACCTGTAGGAGATCTAATTGATCTTTGTTATTCCGAACAATATTCAAAAGAAGAAATTATGAAACTGCTCGTAGGTACAGGTGGTTTTATGGGCTATCTAGGAACAAATCAGCCCGAGGAAATTGAGAGGATGATTGATCAAGGGGATGAAAAAGCCAAATTGGTGTATAATGCGATGGCTTATCAAATCTCCAAAGAAATTGGTGCTGTGAGTACCGTTTTAGCTGGTGAAGTCGACGCGGTGATCTTAACAGGCGATCTTGCATATCGAAAAAGATTAACCCAGGAAATTATGGATCGTGTCAATTGGATTGCAGACGTTTATATCCATCCTGGTGAAAATGTTCTATTGGCCTTGGCTGAAGGAGCTTTACGAGTGTTAACCGGAGAAGAAGTTGCGAAGGAATATCCGGAGGTAGTGATGAAATCGAAATCTAATTGAGTGAATTTACCTAAAAAATGGTAATAGGTGCAATTAAGCGTGATTTTGGTGCAATTAAGGGCAATTCCGGTGCAATCAAGCATGATTTTGGTGCAATTATCCGCGATTCCGGTGCAATCAACAGCCGATCTTGTGCAATTCAACAAAATACGAGAATCTTTTTTACTAATTCTAGAAATAATGGACGGTCTTTTACAAAAATAAAGGCCTAATAAACGATATGGACAAAATGCGATTTATGGGGGGATTATTTTGGCGCAAGAATATGACTTAGTGGTTCTTGGCGGGGGAACAGGTGGATATGTAGCAGCCATCCGTGCAGCACAACTCGGTTTAAAAACGGCCATAGTAGAAAAAGAAAAACTTGGCGGAACATGTCTTCATAAAGGTTGTATACCGTCAAAAGCGTTGCTTCGAAGTGCAGAGGTGTATGCAACGATGAAGCGGAGCGAGGAATTTGGAATTGACAAAAGCCAGTTATCATTAAATTTCCCAAGAGTACAGGAAAGAAAAACACAAATTGTCGAACAACTTCATAAAGGTGTTCAATTTTTAATGAAAAAGGGGAAAATTGATGTTTACGAAGGGATTGGACGGATTTTAGGTCCCTCTATTTTTTCGCCTCTTCCAGGTACCATTTCAGTTGAAATGAGGAATGGTACAGAAAATGAAATGTTAATTCCGAAAAACATCATCATAGCAACAGGTTCAAGACCGAACACATTGAATTTCCAAATTGATGGTCAATATGTTCTCACCTCCGATGAAGCTTTATCAATGGAAGAATTGCCAAAATCAATTCTTATCGTTGGGGGAGGTGTGATTGGAGTGGAATGGGCCTCCATGTTGGCTGATTTTGATGTTGAGGTCACTATCTTAGAATATGAAGACCGTATTCTTCGTACGGAGGATACAGACATATCAAAGGAAATGAGACAGCTCTTAGAGAAGAAAGGAATTAATATCCATACCGGAGCTAAGGTCTTACCGGACTCAATCGAAATAGACGAAGGTGTCACGATTAATGCAGAAATTAATGGTGAAATCCAATCATTCAGTGGTGAAAAACTTCTTATTACTGTAGGAAGACAAGCGAATATCGAAGGCTTTGGTTTAGCGAACACAGCAGTTGAAATCGATCGAGGTGTGATCAAGACCAATTCCTATTATCAAACGAAAGAATCCCATATTTATGCAATTGGTGATGTGATTGGAGGGATGCAGTTGGCACATGTAGCTTCACATGAAGGCATTCTCGCTGTTGAACATATTGCTGGAAATAATCCGCAGCCGCTCCAATACTCGCTTATTTCTACTTGTATATATAGCAATCCAGAAGCCTCAAAAGTTGGATTAACGGAAGAAGAGGCAAAGAGTCAAGGGTATAAGGTAAAAACAGGCAAGTTTCCTTTTCGTTCAATTGGAAAAGCACTCGTCTTTGGCGAAAGTGATGGGTTTGTCAAAATGGTGGTTGATGCAGAAACCAATGATTTATTAGGTGTTCATATGATTGGTCCACATGTAACAGAGCTCATTTCAGAGGCCGGGCTTGCTCGTGTACTTGATGCGACACCATGGGAAATTTCCCAAAATATTCATCCCCACCCAAGTCTTTCTGAGGCAATTGGAGAAGCAGCGTTGGCTGTTGATGGAAATGCTCTTCATGGCTAAAAGCCTCCGGGTAGGTGTCACAGTTTTTCAAGGAAGTTTACCCGACCTTGGATAAAATCTTGACGTAAATTGCCAAGGCGAATTTGATATCAATATTCTGGAGGTTAAACATATGGTTGAAAAAGTAGAAAACCGTCATCATGTATTAGGTTTAAGTGATGAGCAAGTAATAGAAATGTATGAAACAATGCTTTTAGCTAGAAAAATAGATGAACGATTATGGCTATTAAACCGAGCTGGAAAAATTCCTTTTGTGATCTCTTGTCAAGGACAGGAGGCGGCACAAGTAGGAGCTTCATATGCTCTTAATCGTAATGAAGATTATGTACTTCCTTATTATCGGGATTTAGGGGTTGTGCTTTCATTTGGAATGACAGCAAAAGAGATTATGCTTTCCAACTTTGCCAAGGCAGAGGATCCAAACTCTGGCGGCAGACAAATGCCTGGACATTACGGACAAAAGAAAAATCGGATTGTGACCGGCTCATCACCTGTCACAACTCAAGTTCCCCACGCGGTTGGAATTGCACTCGCTGCGAGAATGGCAGGAGAAAACATCGTTTCCTTAGTAACATTTGGTGAAGGCTCATCCAATCAAGGAGATTTCCATGAAGGTGTTAACTTTGCGAGTGTTCATAAGCTACCAGTTATTTTTATGTGTGAAAATAACAAATATGCCATTTCTGTTCCAATTAGTAAACAAGTAGGCTGTGAACAAATTTCAGACCGCGGAATTGGTTATGGAATCCCAGGAGTTACGGTTGATGGAAATGACCCGTTAGCTGTTTATCAAGTGGTTAAAGAAGCGGCTGAACGAGGAAGACGTGGTGATGGGCCGACATTGATTGAGGTCATGTGCCATAGGATGACAGCCCATTCTTCTGATGATGATGATCGCAGTTATCGAACAGAAGAAGAAATAACAGAAGCAAAAGGAAATGATCCATTAATGTCCTATTTAACTTATTTAAAAAAGGTAAGTATATTAGACGACCAAAAGGAAAAAGAAATAAATGAACGTATAAAGAAATTGGTGGATAAAGCAACAGATTACGCGGAAATGGCGCCTTATCCAAGTCCAGATCATTTGATGAAATATGTATATGCGGATAACTAGGGGGAAACAAAATGGCAATTATATCCTATATAGAAGCTGTTACAATGGCCATACGGGAGGAAATGGAAAGAGATCATAAAGTATTTGTGTTAGGTGAAGATGTTGGGAAAAAGGGGGGAGTTTTTAAAGCAACAGTCGGGTTGTATGAACAATTCGGTGAGCACAGAGTTATGGACACTCCGCTTGCTGAATCTGCGATCGCTGGTGTCGGAATTGGTGCAGCGATGTACGGGATGAGACCGATTGCTGAAATGCAATTTGCTGATTTTATTATGCCTGCAGTGAATCAAATTATTTCAGAGGCGGCAAAAATTCGCTATCGCTCTAACAATGACTGGAGCTGTCCGATTGTCATTCGTGCTCCATATGGTGGTGGCGTACACGGCGCTTTATATCATTCTCAATCGGTAGAGGCTGTTTTTGCTAATACACCTGGATTGAAAATCGTAATGCCTTCAACCCCGTATGATGTTAAGGGATTGCTAAAAGCAGCCATTCGGGACGATGATCCCGTCTTATTTTTCGAACATAAACGGGCTTATCGTTTAATCAAAGGGGAAGTCCCTGAGGATGATTATGTTCTGCCAATTGGGAAAGCAGATGTGAAGCGAGAAGGTGATGATATTACTGTCATCACTTACGGTTTATGTGTTCATTATGCCCTCCAAGCAGCTGAAAAATTAGCAACTGAAGGAATTTCGGCTCACATTCTCGATTTACGAACCGTTTACCCGCTTGATCAAGCGGCCATCATTGAGGCGGCAACTAAAACAGGGAAAGTTCTATTAATTACGGAAGATAATAAGGAAGGCAGTATCATTAGTGAGGTATCAGCAATTATTGCGGAACACTGTTTATTTGAATTAGATGCTCCGATTCAACGTTTGGCAGGACCAGATGTACCGGCTATGCCGTTTGCGCCTACATTGGAAAAAGAGTTTATGTTGAATCCAGAAAAAGTTGAAAAGGCTATGAGAGAGTTAGCCCAATTTTAATGGGAGAGGAGGGAAACGAATGGCAATTGAAAAGATAACGATGCCTCAATTAGGCGAAAGTGTGACAGAAGGAACGATTTCAAAATGGTTGGTGAAAGTCGGAAGTCAAGTCAATAAATATGATCCGTTGGCTGAAATCATTACAGATAAGGTAACCGCAGAAATTCCATCATCTTATACAGGGGTGATAAAGGAAATCCTTGCTGGAAATGGAGACACCTTACAGGTTGGTGAGGTTATTTGTTTAATTGAAACAGAAGCGAAACTTGAACAAGAAGCACAGTCTGCAGAGATTAGTGCTGAGAAGGTCAGCAGACCACAACCCGTTCATAATAAAAAGCCTCAGAAGGCGCGCTATTCTCCTGCTGTCTTAAAGCTTTCACAAGAGCATGGAATTGACTTAAATGAAGTATCAGGAACTGGATTGGGCGGGCGGATTACGCGAAAAGATGTATTAACAATCATTGAGTCTGGAGCAATTCCGAGAACGAATGTTAGCACTGAAGCCCTTAGCGCTAAGCAAGAACTTGTCACTAAGCAAGATGCTGTCACTTCAAAACGAGTGATGAAGCCGGAGAATGTGATCACAACGAATCAAGGTGATATAGAAATCCCAGTTAGCGGAGTTCGCAGGGCCATCGCCAATCAAATGATTAAAAGTAAAAATGAAGTTCCACATGCTTGGATGATGGTTGAAGTAGATGTGACAGATCTTGTTCAATATCGTAATGAAATAAAGGAAGACTTCAAGCAAAAAGAAGGCTTTAATATCACATACTTTGCCTTCTTTGTTAAAGCCGTTGCTCAAAGCCTGAAAGAATATCCAGAAATGAATTCCATGTGGGCTGAAGATAAAATTGTGCAAAAGAAGGATATTAACTTGAGTATTGCTGTTTCAACCGAAAATGAACTTTTCACACCGGTCATAAGAAATGCCGATGAAAAAAGCATTAAAGGGATTGCACGTGAAATCAATGATTATGCCCTGAAAGTTCGATCTGGAAAATTAAAAGTTGATGATTTGAAGGGTGGAACTTTTACAGTGAATAATACCGGTACGATTGGGTCTGTCCAATCAATGGGTATTATCAACCAGCCACAAGCGGCAATCTTACAAGTTGAATCAATTATTAAACGACCGGTTGTTATGAATAATAATATGATCGCAATTAGAGATATGGTTAATCTCTGCCTTTCCCTTGACCATCGCGTCCTAGATGGATTTATCTGTGGGAAATTTATGCATAAGGTCAAACAAATCCTTGAAAACACATCTAAAGAAAATACGCCCATTTATTAAGTGTCTGGTCGCCTTCCGTTTGGAAGGTGCCTAGCGCTTTTTTTGTTCATATATTCCCTTTTCCCATCGTAAATATAGATAAGAAATCACTCTTTTCAGAAGAGGTGGCATATTATGAGTCAAAATCAAAAGAATCATGAACCGTTTCCGGAACCTACGATGGCTCAATGGGTACAAAACGCCGAACAATCATTAAATACACTGATGAGTAGTACCTATGAAAACATCCCATTAAAACCTCTCTATACAAGAGCAGACGTAAAGCATACTGTTGCATCCTTGCCAGGTACAGATGATTATCGTCGTGGAGTCAATGCCTTAGGTTATTGGAGTCAACCTTGGAAAATAGCACAAAGAATCAGAACGGACGACATTGATCGTTTCAAAGTTCAACTTCACTCCGCCTTTCAAAACGGGCAAAATGCCATTTCTTTTATACCTTCTTCTTTACTATTAAAAGACCTGCCACAACTTCTCGTCCATTATTATCAACAACACCCGTTTGCCGTCAACGGAGGAATCAATCAATATGAACTATTTGAAATTTTACTCAAAATGGAGAACCCTGATAAAATAACTGGCTTTATTGGAATGGATCCTATTTCTCTATATATCAAGGATCCTAGTCTAAAATTGGACAAATGTTATGAAAGGTTATCTAGAACACTTGAAAAGACTATGTCTTCAATCCCACTATTAAAAACAATTTTAATAAACACAACTCCTTACCATAATGGAGGGGCAAATGCTGTTCAAGAGCTGGCCATTGCATTGGCATCAGGGGTTGAGCATATCGAAAAGTTGAAAATGTATCAATTTCATATTGATGATTATTATCAAAAAATCATTTTTCACTTTTCAATCGGTCAGTCATTTTTTATGGAGATTGCAAAGTTAAGAGCTTTTCGCGTTTTATGGGGAAAAGTATTATTTGCATACGGAATTCAACCCGATGAGGATTTTATTACGATTTCTGCCGAAACATCCTCCTACACAAAAACGGTACACGATCCATATATCAATCTCATCCGTTCCGGAAACGAGGCGTTTGCTGCGGTTTTAGGTGGGATCCAATATTTGCATATTTCTCCCTATAACGAGCTTGAAGGTGAAGGTACAGACTTTTCGGCACGAATTGCCCGCAATATGCACCATATACTAAAAGAGGAAGTGAGATTAAATTCAATCATCGATCCTGGGGGTGGATCGTGGTATATCGAGAGCATTACCAATAATCTAATAGATAAATCATGGTCATTATTTCTCCAAATAGATGATCAAGGAGGAATAATTAAAACCATCCAAAGCAATTGGTTACAAAATCTAATCGATGAGGTCAGACTGAAAAAGGAACAGGATGTAATCGATGGAAAAAAAATCATTGTTGGTACCAATAAATATCTAGATCCTAAAGTGCCTTCACTTAACGTAACTAAAGATCCATCTAGCAAAATCCAAACTCGAACGATTATCCCGATTGTTGAAGGCCGCTTAACAGAGCGCTTTGAAACAGAAAAAAAATCAGGTGAAAATCTACCGGATCAGGGTGACACAGAATGAAAAATAAACCGGATTTTAGAAAGGTTTCGCTCAATCATAAGTCTCAAAAGCCTCAAAAGATTCAATGGAAACAAAAGGCAGAAGCGGAAATCTCGCAAAGGATTGACACATTATTTTTCATGACAAATGAGGGAATTTACACTAAGCCTTTATATACCGAAGAGGACATCAAACAAATCCAACATCTTGGTCAATTTCCAGGGCTCCCTCCATACACTCGGGGTCCATATCCTACCATGTATAACAACAAGCCATGGACAATCCGCCAATATGCTGGTTTTTCAACAGCAGAGGAAAGTAATGCATTCTATCGGCGTAATTTAGCGATGGGACAAAAGGGTTTATCGGTTGCTTTTGATCTTCCTACCCATCGCGGCTATGACTCAGACCACGCCCGTGTAATTGGAGATGTGGGAAAAGCAGGAGTAGCGATTGACTCCATTCTCGATATGAAAATTCTTTTTGATGGAATCCCTTTAGACAAAATGTCGGTCTCGATGACCATGAATGGAGCGGTTTTGCCAATCTTGGCCTTTTATATTGTGACCGCAGAAGAACAAGGGGTTTCACAAGAAAAACTAGCTGGCACTATACAAAATGATATTTTAAAAGAATATATGGTTCGGAACACATATATTTATCCACCGAAAATGTCGATGAAAATTATTGCTGATATTTTTAAATTTACTTCAAAGCATATGCCAAAGTTTAATAGCATCAGTATTTCAGGGTACCATCTACAAGAAGCAGGTGCATCTGCAGACCTTGAACTCGCCTATACATTAGCAAATGGAATTCAATATGTACGAACCGGATTAGAAGCAAAAATCGATATTGATGCCTTTGCCCCAAGGCTGTCTTTTTTCTGGGGGATTGGCATGAACTACTTTATGGAAGTAGCAAAACTACGTGGAGCTAGGTATATGTGGGCCAATATGATGAAAACGTTTAATCCAAAAAATCCTAAATCACTTGCCCTTAGAGCTCACAGTCAAACATCTGGGTGGAGTTTAACGGAGGCAGATCCATTTAATAATGTCATGAGAACTTTACTTGAAGCCCAAGCAGCAGTTATGGGTCATACCCAGTCCCTTCATACAAATGCTTTAGATGAAGCAATTGCATTGCCAACAGAATTCTCAGCTCGTATAGCACGCAACACACAACTGTACCTCCAAGAAGAAACAGGAATAACAACGGTCATTGACCCATGGGGTGGTTCTTATTATATAGAATATTTAACCGATCAGTTAATTAAAAGGGCATCCCAGCATTTAGATGAAATCGAAAACTTAGGAGGAATGGCAAAGGCGATTGAAACAGGGATTCCGAAAATGAGAATTGAAGAGGCGGCGGCGAAAAGACAGGCACTTATCGATTCGGGTCAAGAGAAAATCATCGGTGTGAATTACCATGTTTGCGAAACTAAAGACCCGATCGACATATTAACCATTGATAACCATGCTGTTCGTATGAAGCAAATCGAGAGGTTAGGACAGCTAAAGTCACTTAGGAATGACGAAGATGTACAATCCGCTCTTTCAGCAATTACGAAAGCATGCGAAGCTAACAATGGTAATTTATTAGAACTAGCCGTAAAAGCAGCAAGGGTACGAGCGACTCTTGGTGAGATTTCCATGGCGATTGAAAAAGTAACAGGACGACATCGGGCAGTTGTACAATCAATTAGCGGAGTTTATCGGTCTGCATTTGCTGATGAAAAATTAATAGAGGAGGTAAGGGAACTGACAGAGGAGTTTCTCGAGAACGAGGGAAGGCGTCCTCGCATATTAATGGCAAAAATTGGTCAGGATGGACATGATCGCGGGGCAAAGGTCGTTGCCACAGCATTTGCTGATTTAGGGTTTGATGTCGATATTGGTCCACTTTTTCAAACGGCAGAAGAAACCGCTAAGCAGGCGGTAGAAAATGATGTACATGTCATCGGAATGAGTTCACTTGCTGGAGGACATAATACCTTGTTGCCACAGTTAGTAGGGGAATTAAAGAAATTAGACAGAGAGGATATTATTATCGTTATAGGAGGCGTTATCCCTCAACAGGACTATCAAATCCTCTATCAAAAGGGTGTTGCTGCTATCTTTGGGCCGGGAACAGTAATTCCAGAGGCAGCTAAAAAGGTTATCCACACGATTTATGATAAACTTGGCTATGAGGAAGTGGAATGAATGGGAGAAAAGAACGATTCGAGTCACTCTAAAGTAGATCCACTAAATAATAGAGCTCACCACTTTCCTTATCGAACGTTTCAAAAAAAGAATCCTCAATCAGGAATAACAAATGAAATTTTATTACAAGGAATAGTAAAAGGAAATCGGAGTATTTTATCCCGAGCAATTACTCTTATTGAAAGCAACTCCGAGCATCATTTTCATCAGGCCCAATCCCTACTGCAGCAGCTGCTTCCCAATATTGGAAAATCACTACGGATCGGAATTACTGGTGTTCCAGGAGCAGGAAAGAGTACGTTTATTGAGACATTTGGAACTTATTTATGTGACAAATTGGGTCTGAACCTTGCTGTATTAGCCATTGATCCGAGTTCGATGATAAGCGGGGGCAGTATTTTAGGAGATAAAACTCGGATGGAGAAGCTGTCACGAAATCCGCGAGCATTCATTCGCCCTAGTCCATCATCAGGAAATTTAGGTGGTGTTCATCGAAAGACAAGAGAAACCATTGTCTTATGCGAGGCCTTTGGGTTTGATGTAATTATCGTTGAAACAGTCGGTGTTGGACAAAGTGAAGCAACGGTACGGGATATGGTTGATTTTTTTATGCTCTTAGTTTTAACTGGAGCTGGAGATGAGTTGCAAGGCATGAAAAAAGGAATAATGGAACAAACCGACATGATTGTGGTCAATAAGGCGGATGGAAAAAACATAGAGAAAGCGACAAGCACGAAAAATCAGTACAATCGGATATTGAGATTTCTCCCCACAGCAACAAAAGGATGGCAGACAAAAGCCTTTACTTGTTCGGCCCTCTCTAATCAAGGAATAGAAGAAATTTGGAATGTCATAAAAGACTTTGAAAAGGTCGTTAAGGCATCCTCTCTTTTTGCCGAACGCCGCAAATTACAGAGTAAGGAATGGATGAAGGAGATGATTCTAGAACACCTCCAGTACAGATTTTATCATCATCCAGAAGTAAAACAGGTCTTGCCTACTCTTGAACAGGATGTACAATCTGGAAGTATAACGGTCTCACAGGCTGTTGACGAGTTGTTTAAAAAATATAAACAATAGAGTGCAAAGTCTTTTCATTGCGTTATAATAAAATATATTGTTATGATAATAACTAATATATTTACAATGTTTAAAAGGAGCGAAAAAAATGAATATTAATTTTAATTTATTCATGAATGATCATGTTTTAAGGGCTCGACAAGAAATGGTTGAGGCAGGATATACAGAATTGAAAACAGCTGATGAGGTCGATGAAGCTTTAAATCAAAAAGGAACCACACTTGTATTGATTAATTCTGTTTGTGGCTGTGCTGGCGGGATTGCTCGTCCGGTTGCAAATCATGCTATTCACTATGATAAGCGTCCTGACCATCTAGTAACTGTTTTTGCTGGTCAAGATAAGGAAGCAACGGAAAAAGCTCGTACCTATTTCACAGGCTATCCACCATCATCTCCATCATTTGCTCTATTAAAGGATGGGAAAATACTTAAAATGATCGAACGCCACGAAATAGAAGGACATGAACCAACGGCAGTTATGCAAAAGCTACAGAACTATTTTGATGAATATTGTGAAGAAATCTAAAGGTAATAATAAAAAACCCATTATTTTTCAAAAATAATGGGTTTTTTGTATGAAATTGGGAAAATTAAAGGTATGAATGTGATGTTCAACCTAATGCAAAAAATATAATACTTGTATCAGAATTTTAGAATATTATTTTTATGTATATTTCATTGTTGCATATTCGTTACAATGTGTTAAAATCCATTTATGTGAATAAATATTCGTATTTATTATAATAGCATTATTTAGTGCAATATAAACGCAAGGAGGAAATGATCATGAAAAAGTTAATCTTACTAGTAATGAGTTCTCTTCTATTAAGCATACTTGCAGCCTGTGGTTCAGGTAATGCGACGAATCAAGAAATTCGAGGATTCACGGTTGAAGATGCAGATGGTGGCTATGCTATCGCATTTCCAAAAGGCAGTGAGCTTAGGGAAGAGTTTAATAATGAATTAAAGGCAATGATTGATAGTGGCGAAATGGATGGATTAATCAATAAATGGTTAGACCCCGAGTCAGAAAAGGATGCTCCAAGTGAAGGGGCTGTTGAAGGCAACAAAGTATTGAAAATGGCAACTTCAGCTGATTATGCACCATTTGAATATATTGATACTGAAGGTACTGGCGATTATATGGGACTTGATATTGAAATTGCTAGAATCATTACAGAAAGATTAGGCTACAAACTTGAAATCCAAGATATGGATTTTGGTGGTTTAATTTCAGCATTGCAAAATGGACAAGCTGATTTTGTTATGTCTGCTATGTCTGCTACTGACGATCGTAAAGAAAGTGTAGACTTTAGTGATATTTACTATACATCAAAACACGTTATTGTTTCAACAACAGATAGTGGAATAGAAAGCTTAGAAGATTTAAAAGATAAAAAAGTGGGTGTCCAAATGGGATCCATCCAGGAGGAAAAAGGAAAAGAATTAGCTGAGGAAATAGGATTCAATTTAGAAAACAGAAACCGAATTCCTGAATTAATTCAAGAAATCAAAGCAGGTCGTCTAGATGCCGCAATTATCGAAGACACTGTTGCAGAAGGTTATTTAGGAAAATAAATAATAAAAACGTTCAGATTCAAATCATTTCTGAACGTTTTTATTCGTTTTAGAAGAGAAAGTAATACTTTTCAGAATCCTTTTCCTAACTAATGATCTTATATTATTTGAGAGGATTGGTTAAAAATGAATTTAGATTTCGCATCTGTACTCCCCTCTTTTCCGTATATTTTAAAAGGAATTGGGATCACACTCCAGATCGCTTTTTTTGCTGGAATTATCGGATTTGTATTTGGAATTATTTTGTCATTATTTAAAATTAGCAATATTAAAGTTCTAACTTGGTTTGCAGACGCGTATACATCCATTTTCCGTGGTACACCGCTTGTCTTGCAATTAATGATCATTTATTTTGGTTCACCTCAAGTACTCGGCTACCAAATTGAACCATTTACTGCTGCTGTTGTTTCTTTTGGGTTAAACTCCACGGCTTATATTTCTGAAATTATCCGTGGTGGAATATTAGGAATTGACAAAGGCCAAAGTGAGGCGGCAATGGCATTAGGAGTTCCCTATCGTCCAATGATGATGAATATCGTTCTTCCACAGGCAGTTAAAAATATTTTACCTTCATTAATGAATGAATTTATCACACTAACAAAAGAGTCTGCAATTGTTACAACAATTGGTGTCATGGATATTATGCGCCGTGCTTACCAAGTTGGGGCAGATAAATTCCGTTTTATTGAGCCGTTGCTTTTAGCAGGGATTATCTATTATATCATGGTCATGATCTTAACGATGATCGGAAAAGCTGTCGAAAGGAGAATGAGAAAAAGTGATTAAGGTAGAAGGATTAACGAAACAATTCGGCAAGCTTGAAGTATTGAAAGGAATTTCAACGACCATTCATGAAGGAGAAGTTGTTGCCATTATTGGTCCGTCTGGATCAGGAAAATCAACGTTCCTTCGTTGTTTAAATTTATTAGAAAAACCGACTGGCGGTCATATTTATATTAATAATATGGACTTATTGGATAAGAAAACAGATATTATGAAAATAAGACAAAATGTGGGAATGGTATTTCAACACTTTCATTTATTCCCCCATAAAACGGTGATGGAGAATATCACCTATGCGCCGATGAAAGTAAAGAAAATGAGCAAAGCGGAAGCTGAAAAGGTCGGAATGGACTTATTAACAAAAGTGGGCTTAGCGGAAAAGGCATCACAGTATCCAAATCGTTTATCAGGTGGACAAAAACAACGTGTCGCAATCGCACGTGCTCTTGCGATGTCGCCGAAAGTAATGTTGTTTGACGAGCCGACATCAGCCCTAGATCCGGAAATGGTAAAAGAGGTTTTAGATGTTATGAAATCACTAGCAGACTCAGGAATGACAATGGCGATTGTAACTCACGAAATGGGATTTGCTCGTGAAGTTGCTGATCGGGTACTCTTTTTAGAAGATGGGAAGCTTGGAGAAGATTCCCCTCCAGAAGAATTTTTTACGAACCCAAAAAGTCAAAGAGCAAAAGATTTTTTGGAAAAAATATTATAATACTAATAAAAGTGGAAAAGGTATAGCGAATCTTTTCCACTTTTATTTTTATATCCATTTAGTAAAGTTTCTTTCGATTTTGTAAATGGGGAATAAAGATCCTATCAGTAGGGGGAAGAGCTCGCTAATTGAAAGAAAAAACATGTTAAACTGAAAGAAAAAGAATAGCAGGGTGAAGGACAATGAAATTTCGGATTGGATATCGTACGCTCAAAACAGCGGTGGGTGCAGTAATAGCCATCATAATTGCGCAAGGTTTAGGGTTAGAAAATTATGCTTCTGCAGGAATTATTACGATTCTATGTATTAAAAACACGAAGAAAAAGTCACTTAGAGCATCGTGGGATCGAATTCTAGCAGGTTTAATCGCAATCGTCTTTTCAATAGTGTTTTTTGAATTAATCGGATACTATGCAGGAGTTATTGGATTGCTCCTTCTATTTTTTATTCCGACAGTTGTGTTATTTAAAGCAACTGATGGGGTTGCCTCAAGCTCTGTCATTATTTTGCACTTTTATTCTGCTGGCGGAGTGACATTTGGGTTTATTTTGAACGAATTCTTGCTTGTATTAATTGGAGTCGGAATGGCTTTATTGGCAAACTTATATATGCCGAGCTTGGATCGTAAAATTGAAGAGTATCAACGCAAAATTGAAAGTAATTTTAAAAACATTTTTAAGGAGATAGTATACTACTTGAGACATGGTGATCATAATTGGGATGGGAAAGAAATTCCTGAGACGATTCAATGGATTAACGAAGCAAAGGTACTCTCATTTCAAGAAATGGAAAATCAATTTTTACATAATGAAGAGGAAAGTCTATATTTTACATATTTCAAAATAAGGGAAAAGCAATTTGAAATCATTGAAAGGGTATTACCGATTATAACTTCAATCTCTAAAACTGTTGAACAAGGAAAAATAATCGCCGACTTTATTGAAGAACTCTCAGAACATATTCATGGAGGAAATACAGCAGATATCTACTTAGATAAACTGAATAAAATGCATAAAGAATTTGAGAAAATGGAACTTCCAAAAACTAGAGAAGAATTTGAAATTCGTGCTGCACTGTTCCATTTCATTAATGAAATGGAACAGTACTTATTAATTAAGCGATCCTTTAAAGGAATTGTTAAGCAAAGCAAGCGGAATAAAAACATAGTAGGTGAAGGAAACTAAGTAAAATATAAATAGGGTGGTGATGTGATGGTTCAACTATTTTCCACTCTACTTATTGCCTTATCTCTTTCACCTTTATGGCCTCTTGGCGCCAATCCAATACCCGGGGATCCGTTTATCATCGTTAATAAATCAACGAATGAGCTGGCCTTTATACATGAAAATCAAGTCGAGACAGTAGTTGATGCGGCAACAGGAGTAACCAATGATTTAACCCCAGAAGGAATATTTACAATTACAGTAAAAGCTGAAAATCCTTACTACCGTAAAAAAGACATACCTGGTGGAACGCCAGAAAACCCACTTGGTTCACGCTGGATCGGATTTGATGCGAAGGAAACCGACGGCAGAATTTATGGAATACATGGAACGAATCATCCGCCATCCATTGGAAAAAGGGTTTCACAAGGCTGTATCCGTCTGCAGAATGAAGTCATTGAATCTCTCTATCCTAAAATCCCTCTAGGGACAAAAATCCTTGTCACATCTACTACAAAATCATTTGAAGAGTTAGCAAAGGAATATAGAGCAATAAAATGAGGGCTGTCCTAAAAACAGCCCTCATCTTTATTATTAAATAAACATCATGATCCCCGTTAAAATGGTCGAAGCTAACATAATAAAGATCATTAAATATACAATAATTTTTTGTGTTTTTTTCCGGTTTTTAGACAAAGTTTTCCCTCCAGCTCTCATCATAGTTAATCCGTTTAATATCCACCACAATACATCTATTTTACTAAGAACAGATCTTTAGGACAACTATCAAAGGAAAGTTGGATTATTTTACTTCAATCCCGAATAGAATAATTATTATATAGATTCTAAAAAATGGGGGTGGTCCGTCATGATTCAAAAAGTTGATCATATTGGAATTGCCGTTCATTCAATTGAAAAGAGTCTATCCTTTTACACCGAAGTATTAAAGCTCAGATTAATTCGGATTGAAGAGGTAAAAACACAACATGTCAAAGTGGCGTTCTTAGATGGGGGAGAAACAAAGCTGGAGTTATTAGAGCCGACTAGTTCAGAAAGTGCAATTTCGAAATTTATTGGAAAGTACGGACAAGGAATTCATCATATTGCCTTATCTGTTCACTCCATTGAAGATCGGATTAGAGAGTTACAGGAAAAAGGGATTACGATGATTGACTCCCAGCCTAGAAAGGGTGCAAGTAATACAGATATTGCCTTTATTCATCCAAAATCATCCGACAATGTTCTTTTTGAAATATGTGAAAAGAAAGGAATGGAGCATGGAGAAGAAGGATATGTATAATAAGATCCATGAATTATATGATCGGAAAGCAGCAGCTCGGCTCGGGGGCGGTGATGATCGAATGATCAAACAACACGAAAAGGGGAAGTTAACCGCCCGTGAACGAATCGATTTATTGGTCGACTCTGGGACATTTGTAGAATTATTTCCTTTTATCGAGCATAACTGTCATGATTTTGGCCTGCAAAATGAAAAGTATCCTGGCGATGGAGTTGTAACTGGCTATGCTAAAGTCAATGGACAGCCTATCTATGTATTTTCTCAAGATTTCACGGTCTTCGGTGGAGCACTAGGGGAAATGCATGCCAAAAAAGTCGCAGCAGTGATGGATTTAGCTGCGAAGAATGGCGCCCCGATTATCGGGTTAAATGACTCAGGTGGAGCGAGAATCCAAGAAGGAGTTCTATCACTTGATGGCTATGGGCAAATTTTTTATCGTAATACGATCTATTCAGGAGTAATTCCGCAAATCTCGGTGATCATGGGTCCATGTGCGGGTGGCGCCGTTTATTCACCAGCGATTACAGATTTTGTTTTCATGGTCGAGCAAAGTAGTCAAATGTTTATTACTGGACCTAAAGTCATTGAAACGGTTACAGGTGAAAAAATTTCACCTGAGGACCTTGGTGGAGCCGTTGTCCATAATACAGTGAGTGGAAATGCTCATTTTCGGGGTGAATCAGAAGAGATTGTATTAAAACAAGTTCGAAATTTGTTAAGTTACCTTCCACAAAATAATACTGAAAAACCTCCTGCAAACTCCTCAAACAATGATGATGATGATCGTCCTGAATTAATAGATACCATTCCAATTGAATCAAGCCGTCCATATGATATTCGAAAGGTGATCGGTAGAGTAGTAGATCATAATAGTTTTTTAGAAATCCAGCAAGATTTTGCGAAAAATATTGTCATTGGGCTGGCACGAATGAAAGGAGAGGTTGTTGGTCTAGTTTGTAATCAACCAAAATACATGGCTGGTGTACTTGACATAAATTCGTCGGACAAAGCCGCAAGATTTATCCGATTTTGCGATTCTTTTAATATTCCAATCATTACGTTTGAAGATGTAACCGGGTTTTTACCAGGTGTTAAGCAAGAACATGGAGGGATCATCCGGCATGGAGCCAAGATTCTGTACGCCTATTCTGAAGCTACTGTTCCAAAGCTGACCGTTATTTTAAGAAAAGCTTATGGAGGGGCTTACGTGGCATTAAACAGTAAATCTATTGGAGCTGACCTGGTGTTTGCCTGGCCAAATGCCGAAATAGCGGTTATGGGACCACAAGGAGCAGCAAATATTATTTTTGCAAAGGATATTAAGCAAAGTGTGGATCCAGAAGCAACAAGGATCCGGAAAATAAACGAATATAGAGAAAAGTTTGCCAACCCGTATGTTGCAGCAAGTAAAGGAATGGTTGATGATGTCATCGATCCTAGAGAAACACGAATAAAGCTGCTTCAAGGGTTGGAAATCCTTAAAAACAAACAGGAGCACAGACCTCGGAAAAAACATGGGAATATGCCGTTATAATTGGAAATCGTTCTTATTGAGAGCGATTTTCTTTTTTGAATCAGGGTCGATATTTGATGGCGTATAAATAAAAGAGGTATACTAATTGTAGAAAATAGAGTGAGGAGTCGTTGAATGATGATTAACCAAGAACGTTTATTAAATGAATTTCTAGAATTGGTGCAAATTGATTCTGAAACGAAATATGAGGCAGAGATTGCCAAAGTGTTAAAACAAAAGTTCACTGATTTAGGTGTCGATGTTTATGAGGATGATACAACAGCGATTACGGGGCATGGAGCGGGTAACTTGATTTGTACGTTAAAGGGTACAAAACCTGGCGTCGATACAATCTACTTTACTTCCCATATGGATACCGTCGTCCCAGCCAAAGGAGTAAAGCCATCGATTAAAGACGGTTATGTCGTAACAGACGGCACAACCATTCTTGGTGCAGATGATAAAACCGGGTTATCTGTCATGCTCGAAACGATTCGTGTCTTAAAAGAACAAAAGATTCCGCATGGTGATATCCAATTTATCATAACTGTTGGAGAAGAATCCGGTTTAGTGGGTGCTAAAGCGATTGATCGTTCTTTAATTAAAGCGAAATATGGCTATGCCCTTGATAGTGATGGCAAAGTAGGCAATATTATTGTCGCTGCTCCGACACAAGCCCATATAAAAGCCACAATCCTTGGAAAAACTGCTCATGCCGGGGTAGCACCGGAAAAAGGAGTTTCTGCGATTACGATTGCAGCTAAATCAATTGCGAAAATGCCGCTTGGACGAATTGACGAAGAGACGACAGCTAATATTGGACGGTTTGCGGGAGGCCAAGCAACAAATATCGTTTGCGATCATGTTGAAATCTTAGCTGAGGCTCGTTCATTAATTCCGGAAAAAATGGAAGCTCAAGTGGAAAAAATGAAGGAAGCTTTTGAAAGTACAGCAGAGGCAATGGGTGGAAAGGCCGAAGTGGAAGTACAGGTGATGTATCCAGGCTTTAAGTTTGGGGATGGCGATCATGTTGTCGAAGTAGCAAAGAAAGCAGCTGCTAAAATCGGTCGTGGTTGTGAATTATTACATAGTGGTGGTGGAAGTGATGCCAACGTAATTGCTGGATTTGGGATTCCAACCGTAAACTTAGCAGTTGGTTACGAGGAAATTCATACAACGAACGAAAGAATGCCTATTGAAGAATTATATAAACTTGCTGAAATGACTGTGGCCATCATCCAAGAGGTAGCAGGCGAATAAGTATTTTGAACCGGCTGCGGGGCTATAAAACCTTTTACTCGGTTTTTAGACTTTATATCGGTGCTATGAAGACCATTGATAGTAATGCGTGTTAACCCCACCAAATTTGCATAAATTCCTGTTATTATCCGGCTTTGGTCCAGTATAAACAGCAAAATCTAAAAGGGCTCATAATCTATGCAAGTCTTTTTACCGTCACAATGATAAACTAAAGGTAGCGACTTTTAATAGAAGGTGTTCTTAAATGAAAGAAATGTATCCTAAAAACGGGAGAGTTATCTTGCATGTCGATATGAACAGTTTTTATGCTTCAGTTGAGATGGCGTATAACTCTGCCTTAAAAGGAAAGCCACTGGCAATAGCCGGGAACCCAAAAGAGCGCAAGGGAATTATTGTTACGTGTAGCTATGAGGCCCGTAAATTTGGAGTGAAAACAACAATGCCGCTCTGGGAGGCAAAAAAACTTTGTCCCCAACTCATAGTAATGACTCCCAATTTTGAACGGTATCGTGCTGCATCAGGAGGAATGTTCAATATTCTTAAACAATACTCCGATCTTGTTGAACCTGTATCCATTGATGAGGGGTATCTAGATATTACCGAGAGTTTTGAATTAGGAGCTCCATTAGAAATTGCTGAAAATATTCAAAAACAAGTTTTAAATGAATTGGACTTACCTTGTAGTATTGGTGTAGCACCAAATCGGTTTTTAGCTAAGATGGCATCTGATATGAAAAAACCACTAGGCATCACGGTATTGCGAAAGCGTGATGTTCAAAAAGTTCTGTGGCCTTTACCTGTCGTTAAAATGCATGGGGTTGGCAAAAAAACTGCCGAAAAATTAAATTCAATGGGAATTGTTACTATTAAGGACCTAGCTCAAGCCGATAAAATTCAGTTAGATGCCCTTCTCGGTATTAACGGAATTCGTCTAAAAGATCGAGCGAATGGAATCGATGAAAGACCCATTGATCCAAATGCGGCAAACGAGATTAAGAGTGTTGGGAATTCAACAACATTGCCAAGTGATGAAACGAATCAACAGGAACTGCTACAAGTACTAAAAAGATTAACAGAAAAAGTAGTTGTTCGATTGAATCGTAAAAAGATGTTAGCATCTTCAATTGGCATTACGATTCGTTATAAAAATCGGAAAACCATTAATCGAAGTAAGAAATTATTAAATCCAACGGTCAGGTTTGATGAATTATATAAAGAAAGCAAGGAACTTTTTCTAAAACATTGGAATGGAGAACCAGTGCGCCTTTTAGGAGTAACTGGGTCTGATTTAGTGGAAAAAAAACAGGCGGTAAGGCAGCTGGATCTTTTTTCTTATGAAAAAGAGGCCAAACAAGAGCCTTTAATTAAGGCTGTTGAAGGGTTAAGGTCTAAATTTGGAGAAGGCATTATTGAAAAAGCCTTAGATAAAGCCGTAGAAAAAAACACAAAAAACACATCAGAAACAAGTTTCAGCAAAGACTTTCTTGACTTTTTTCCGAAAGATTAATGATGAATTTGATTATAAGCATGTTGGTATACTAACTTTAATCAGATTCATTGCTAATTTCGACAATAATTGCTAAAGTAAAAGAGTTTAAGAAGTTTTATACATAGTTAGAAGGGAAGTAAAAGGATGACAAAACAACAGTTTGGTGTAATTGGAATGGCTGTTATGGGTAAAAACCTCGCCATGAATATTGAATCAAGAGGATATTCTGTTGCGGTTTACAACCGTTCACGTGAGAAAACAGATGAAGTTCTAGCTGAAACAAAAGGAAGGAACTTCAAGGGCACTTATTCAATTGAAGAGTTTGTCAATTCCCTTGAAAGTCCAAGGAAAATTATGCTGATGGTTAAAGCAGGTGCAGCAACCGACGCGACAATTGATCAATTACTCCCTTACTTAGAAAAAGGGGATATCTTAATAGATGGTGGCAATACACTTTTTACTGATACACAAAGACGAAATCAACGCTTAAGTGAACAGGGAATCCATTTTATTGGGACAGGCGTATCAGGTGGAGAAGAAGGAGCGCTTAAAGGTCCTTCAATTATGCCTGGTGGACAGAAAGAAGCCTATGAATTAGTGGCTCCGATTTTTAAAGATATTTCTGCAAAAGTTGGCGGGGAGCCTTGTACAACTTATATTGGGCCAGATGGTGCCGGTCACTATGTTAAAATGGTTCATAATGGCATTGAGTATGGTGATATGCAACTTATTTGTGAAGCTTATTTTCTAATGAAAAATGTCCTTGGTTTAGAAGCAAATGAACTTCATGAAGTGTTTGCGGAATGGAATAAAGGTGAGCTTGATAGCTATTTAATCGAAATTACTGCTGATATTTTTACGAAAGTTGACGATGAGACAGGGAAACCGCTTGTTGACATGATTCTAGACACTGCTGGACAAAAAGGAACTGGAAAATGGACGAGCCAAAACTCACTTGATTTAGGAGTACCGCTGCCAGTTATTACAGAGTCTGTTTATGCCCGCTTCATTTCTGCAATGAAAGAAGAACGAGTTCAAGCTAGTAAGGTGTTAAATGGCCCTAATGTAAAACCATTTACTGGTGATAAGCAAGCTTTCATTGAATCTGTTCGCAAAGCTTTGTATATGAGTAAAATTTGTTCATACGCTCAAGGATTTGCGCAAATGAGAGCAGCTTCTGAGGATTATGATTGGAATCTTCAATATGGGGATATTGCCATGATTTTCCGCGGAGGATGCATTATTCGAGCACAGTTCTTACAGAAAATAAAGGATGCCTATGATCGAGAACCAGGTCTAAAAAATCTGTTACTTGACCCATACTTTAAAGAGATTGTTGAGAGTTATCAATATGCTTTACGTGAAATTGTGGCACAAGCAGTTCAATTTGGTATTCCAGTTCCATGTTTTTCTGCAGCACTAGCTTATTATGACAGTTATCGTACGGAAACATTACCTGCTAATTTATTACAAGCACAACGCGATTATTTTGGTGCCCATACGTATCAACGAATTGACCGAGAAGGAGTTTTCCATACTCAATGGTTCCAAGATGATAAATAAGCACAAAAAACCTCTTTGCGCATAGCAAAGAGGTTTTTTGTGATCTGCTCGAGCACCTAGCCCTTCTTCGGTCTAGCCAATCCGTCAAGCAGTTAAAGAACATCCACGGTTCCCCTTAGCTTGTCGGGGGTGAGCAATAAGGGGAGCTTCTTTGGATTTCTTTTACAGAAACAAAAGTTTTTTGTTCCGCAGGCGTTTGCGTTTTTCTTGTTAACAAGATTCAACATCAAGATTTGTAACCGGCCACCAGAAAAATCCATCTCTAGCGAGTAAAATATCACTTTCTCTTGGACCATAGGAGCCTGCTTCATAGTTAGGGAAGTTGGCGTATGTATTTTGCCAAACATCAGAAATATTATCAACGAAATTCCAAGACAAAGCGACTTCATCCCAATGTGTAAAGTTCGTAGCATCGCCCTTCATACAGTCATACAATAACTTTTCATAGGCTTCTGGTGTATTAATTCCATCAACCCCTTTATTAGCATAGCTTAATTTAACCGCTTGGGCATCTATTCCTTGCCCTGCTTTCTTAGCGTTTAAGTGAAGGGTAATTCCTTCCTCAGGTTGAATATGAATGACAAGTAGATTTGGGCTTAACGTTTGTTCTGTTTTATAATACAGGTTCATTGGAATGTCTTTAAACTGAACAACAATTTTTGTTGATTTTGTTTTCATTCGTTTTCCGGTCCGGATATAAAATGGAACCCCTGCCCAGCGGAAATTATCAATCATTAACTTGCCAGCTACAAATGTTTCTGTATTAGACTCTGGATTAACCATGTTTTCTTGGCGATAGCCTGAAACTAATTCACCGTTAACATAACCTGGTCCATATTGACCTCGCACAAAAAATTGTTTCACTTCATCATCTTTAATCGGCCGCATTGCCCGAAATGCTTTCACTTTTTCGGAACGGATCTCTTCTGTATTTAATCGAATCGGAGGTTCCATCGCGAGCAAAGCAACCATTTGTAGCATATGGTTTTGAACCATGTCGCGAAGAGCGCCACTGTTTTCGTAATAGCGGCCACGCTCTTCGACTCCAAGCGTCTCGCTCGAAGTGATTTGGATATTGGAAATATAGCGGTTATTCCATAATGGCTCAAATATTGCATTGGCAAATCGAATGACTTCAATATTTTGAACCATTTCTTTACCTAAGTAATGATCAATCCTGTAAATCTCTTCTTCAGCAAAAGCTGTTCTAATTTGGTTATTAAGTTCTTGAGCTGATTGTAAATCATGGCCAAATGGTTTTTCAATCACTAAACGTTTAAAGCCAGAAACATCAGTGAGACCATCTTCCTTTAAATGGGTCGCAATTGTACCAAAGAATTCTGGTGCCATGGCTAAATAGAAGATCCGATTTCCTTTTGTTCCATAATGATCATCTAAATCTGTGATGATTTCATTTAGAGCTGTATAGGAAGCAGAGTCTGTAACATCATGAGAATGGTAATAAAAATGGGAAGCAAATTCATTCATCTTATCTACATCGTTTGAAACCGTCCCAATTGACTTTATGATGTTCTGTTTAAACTCATCATTAGATAAGGATCTTCTTGCTACTCCGACAACAGCGAAATTTTTGGATAGATTTCCTTTGCTAAATAAATTATATAAGGAAGGAAATAGTTTTCGATTGGCTAAATCTCCTGTAGCACCGAAAATGACAATCAAAGATGCAGGATTTTCATTTTGAGTCACGATGTTAAACCTCTTTTCATTTTAAATGGAGTAATAATTAATACTGCTATCGTCAAATTTTAACGATATCTGTCAAAATATGCAAACCCTTTGTCTTTCGTTATAATAATAAAATAAATGAATTGGAAGGAGAGGACTCAGGTGGAAATTTTTTTTCTAGGAACTGGAGCTGGAATCCCTGCAAAACTCCGGAACGTAACCTCTATAGCACTTAAGCTTTTGGAAGAACGTAGAACCATTTGGTTATTTGATTGTGGGGAGGCCACCCAGCATCAGATTTTACATACATCGATCAAACCATCCAAAATGGAAAAAATTTTTATTACTCATTTACATGGCGACCATATTTATGGATTGCCAGGAATGCTAGCCAGTCGGTCTTTTCAAGGTGGTGAATCAGAACTTACCGTCTATGGGCCTAGTGGTTTAAGAAATTTTATTGAAACGAGTTTAAAGGTAAGTGGAACGTATTTAAAGTATGCGCTAAATATTGTTGAAATTGAGGAAGGAATTATTTTTGAGGATGCCCAATTTCTGGTTGAAGCAAGACTGCTAGATCATGGAATCCCTTCCTATGGTTTTCGTGTTATGGAGAAAGATCTTCCCGGTACACTTCTAGTGGATAAATTACAAGAGATTGGAGTTAAGCCTGGTCCTATTTATAAAAGAATTAAGGCGGGGGAGTCGGTTACATTAGATGATGGGACTGTGTTAAATCCAGAACATTATGTTGGTCCGATGCAGAGGGGGAGAATTGTCACTATTCTTGGGGATACGAGAATGTGTGAACCGGCTAAGAGATTGGCTCAAGATGCCGACCTACTTATTCATGAAGCAACTTTTTCACATGGACAAGAAAGTTTGGCGAAAGAGTATTTTCATTCAACAACAACACAAGCGGCTCAAACTGCAAAAGAGGCGTCCGTCAAAAAACTTTGTCTTACCCATATTAGTTCGCGCTATGATCGTGATGCATCCGAAGAATTGTTAAGGGAAGCCCGCGAAGTTTTTCCGGAAACAGAGATTGCGCATGATTTTAAAGCGATATCCATTTCGAGATAATTATACAAGAATAAAGTATTTGAAAAAACAAGCTTGTTTTATTAGTTAGATTCCTTTATAATTTGACTATATCTATTATATTGAAATACATTTAGGGCACTTTTATAAGGCTTTGAAGAGTGAATATTAAGCTATAATTTCCCTGTTGAAGAGAGTCGGCGGATGGTGCAAGCTGATACAAAGATTATAGTGAGTTTCAGCTTGGAGCTAGTTTCTTTTTTTTACAAAGAAATCGGTGTTATTACCGTTATCAAATTTAAGTGGAAAGTCACATGCTTTCAATAAGGGTGGTACCGCGTGTTCTGCACGTCCCTTATTGAGCTTGTGACTTTTTTGTTTTTACAACCAATAGATCAGGAGGGATAAATGTTGGAAAAGACAGATCAGTGGTCATCGAAAATTGGCTTTATTTTGGCATCCGCAGGCTCTGCAATTGGACTTGGAGCTATTTGGAAGCTGCCATATGTAACCGGGACGAGTGGTGGGGGAGCTTTTATTCTCATATTTGTTATTTTTTCGCTTTTAATTGGATTTCCTTTATTGTTAGCTGAATTTATTATTGGTCGTAGTACACAAAAGGAGGCGATTTCAGCTTATAAGGAAATTGCTCCCGGAACAAAATGGCATTGGATTGGCTATCTTGGAGTCATTACTTGTTTTATTTTGTTGTCTTTTTATAGTGTGATTGGCGGCTGGATTATTCAATATATAATCTATAGTCTTACAGGTAAAGTGGGGCAGGAAAATGTTAATTATGAACTGCTTTTTACTGATACTGTATCAAGCCCAGTGCTTGCGGTTGGAACTCAAGCAATCTTCCTTATTATTACAATAATTATAGTAGGAAAAGGGATACAAACCGGAATTGAAAAGGCGAGTAAGTTTATGATGCCTGCCCTCTTTATCTTATTTATTATTTTAATGGTACGCTCACTAACACTTGATGACGCCATGGAAGGAGTAAAGTTCTTCCTGAATCCTGATTTCTCAAAATTAAATTCGCAAAGTATTTTATCTGCTCTTGGACAGTCCTTCTTCCTGCTGAGTGTCGGGGTTTCCGTAATGGTTACGTATAGCTCCTATTTATCGAAAAAAGAAAGTATTGTACAACCTGCACTTTCTATTGTAGCTATGAATTTACTGATCTGTTTATTTGCTGGTTTAGCGATTTTTCCGGCCGTATTTTCTTTAGGATATGAACCGACAGCAGGTCCGGGTTTGCTATTTATTATTTTACCTTCTGTCTTTGAACAAATGGTTTTCGGGAATTTCTTTTTAATCATTTTTCTAGTGTTATTTTTGTTTGCGACTCTTACTTCAGCATTTTCACTGCTTGAGATTGTTGTGGCATCTGCTTCTAAAGGCAGGGGGGGCAGACATCGTTTAGCCTGGATCATTGGGATTCTTGTTTTTATTGTTGGTGTTCCTTCGGCTCTATCCTTCGGCGTACTTTCAGACATTTCTATTTTTAATAAAACGATCTTTGATGCTGCTGACTTTCTTGTTAGTAACCTATTAATGCCGATTGGAGCCTTGCTGATTTCCATTTTTGTTTCTTACAAAATGAAAAAGTCTGTTTTGAATAGCGAGTTGATTCAAAACACGAAATATCAAGGTCTTTTCCATATTTGGTATTTCTTATTGCGTTATGTGATACCACTTGTAATTATTGTTGTCTTTCTTGATATTACCGATATTATTTAGAAAAGGCAGGGGAAGGAGCCCTGTCTTTTCTTTTGTTTCATTTACAAAAAAGAAGGTCCATGACAGAAACTCATGGACCTCTTATTGCTTATCTCCAACCTCTTTCATATTGAACAGGGCTTTCAATGCTGACTCCAAGTTCTTTTGCCGCACTTCTTGGCCAGTATGGATCACGCAACAGAGCACGAGCAATGAATACGAGATCGGCTCGTTCACTTTGAATAATTTCCTCCGCTTGTAAACCGGTAGTAATCAAGCCAACTGCACCTGTTGGGATCTCGGAACCCTGTTTAACCTTTTCCGCAAGTGGTACTTGATAGCCTGGGTAAATATTAATTCTCGCTTGGACCACTCCGCCTGAACTTACATCAATTAAGTCTACCCCTTGTTCTTTCATGAAACTGCAGTAAGTAATATAATCCTCTATCGTCAAACCATCCATGTGATACTCATCTGCCGAAACTCGAACAAATAGTGGACCATTCCAAACTGATTTAATGGCTTCAATTATTTCTTGTAAAAATCGATAACGATTTTGTGCATTCCCACCATATTCGTCTTGGCGCTGATTGCATAGTGGTGATAAAAATTGATTGATTAAATATCCATGGGCGCCATGAATTTCTATCACTTCAAAGCCCGCTTTTTTCGCACGCTCTGCGCCAAGCTTAAAGGCTTCTACAGTTTGGTGGATTTCATCTATCGTCATTTCCTTTGGAACTTTTGAATTTTCATCAAATGCAATGGCAGAAGGCGCAATAATTTCACTGTCTAAAACTGCTTTTCTACCTGCATGTCCAAGTTGAATCCCAGGTACCGCACCGTTTTCTTTGATTCCAGCAGTTAATTGCTGTAAACCGTCAATATGTACATCATCCCAAATACCTAAATCCTTTGAAGAGATTCTTCCCTGTGGGGTAACAGCTGTTGCCTCAAGGATGAGCAATCCGACTCCACCCACAGACCTGCTAATATAGTGAGTAAAATGCCAAGGAGTTACTTTGCCATCCTCCTTTTCACAAGAATACATACACATTGGAGACATGACGATGCGATTTTTTAATGTGACATTTTTAATAGTAAAAGGCGTAAATAGTTTTGAGTTCAATTTTTTCAATCCCTCCTAACTTTTAGTATAACAAATAATCTGAAAGGATAGAAAAATAAACCTTTACCGTTTTACGACTTTACTCTCCATTTCATTGCTGATATTTTCACCAAGGCGTTTCGATTGTGCGGCAGCTTCCTTGATACAATTGAAAAATGCTTGGTCAACGTGCATGTCAGAAAGTACCTTTAAGCCTGCCTCAGTCGTACCACCAGGACTTGTGACTTCTTCCCGAAGTTGACTTGCTGATTTTGTTGTTTTTGATAGCATTTCTGCTGCTCCTAAGAAGGTTTGAATGATTAAATCTTTAACAAGCTCTTTTTCAAGCCCAAGCTCGACTGCACTTTTTTCCATCGCTTCAAACAGATAATAGACATAAGCGGGGCCGCTTCCAGAAAGACCAGTAACAGCATCTAATTGTTCTTCTTTTACAAATCTTGTTACGCCTACGGTTTGAAAAATCTTTTCAACTCTATCAGACTGTTCGTTTGTTACTTGATCATTGCTTGCTAGAGCTGTCGCTGATTTTCCGATTGTAGCCGATGTATTTGGCATCGCACGAACAATTGACATTGGTTTTTCCAAGAGAAGCTCAATGCTACTAATTGATACACCGGCTAAAACCGATATAACCATAGCATCCTCTTCCAAAAACTCTTTAATCGTTACAAGTGCATTTAATGCATCCTTTGGCTTCATCGCAAGAATGATGGCATCTGCTCCTTGACATAATTCTTGCAAATGATAAGTAGTTAATACACCATATGTATTTTTCAACTCTTGAAGCCTTTCTTTATTGCTTCTATTTGTTACCCAAATCTGTTTTGATTCTAGGAGATGATTATTTACCATTCCTGAAATTAAGGCTTCTGCCATCGACCCGGCACCGACCATCGCTATTTTCCTCAATTGAAGTTCCTCCTAATAATTACTTGACTTCCTTTACTACATAGTAGAAATTAAAGAGATGAGTAAACCATAATGCAGTAGGTGAAAAAATGATAACAAATGAACGTTTGCAACATAAAAATATTATCATAACTGGGGCATCAAGTGGAGTAGGACGTTCTCTTGCAGAAAAGTGTGCAGAAAACGGAGCTAATTTAATTCTTCTAGCTAGAAGGTTAGACGTACTAAAAGAAATTCAAACTGACTTACAAACTCGCTATTCAGTCTCTGTTAGGATATTCAAATTGGATGTATCGGATACGGATGAAGTAAAAAATGTTTTTGGGCAAATAATTAAAGAAATAGGGCAAATTGATGTGCTTGTCAATAATGCAGGATTTGGGCTTTTCCGTACGGCGCATGAAACATCTATTGAAAAGATAAAAGACATGTTTGCTGTGAATGTGATTGGATTAATTGCATGTACAAATATGGTTCTCCCTGTCATGTTGCAACAGGAAGAAGGTCATATTATTAATATCGCATCCCAGGCTGGGAAAATTGCAACTCCAAAATCTAGTTCCTATGCTGCTACGAAACATGCAGTACTAGGATTTACGAACAGCCTTAGAATGGAAGTTTCAGACATGAACATTTTTGTGACTGCTGTAAATCCAGGCCCGATTCAGACGAACTTTTTTTCAATCGCTGATGAAACGGGCTCCTATGCCAAAAATGTCAAAAGGTTTATGATTACGCCAGACTTTGTGGCTAGTAAAATAGTAAATGCTGTGCTGACGAATAAAAGAGAACTCAATCTGCCCCGATGGATGAACGCAGGCAGTGTCTTATTTGCTCTTTTTCCTCGATTGTTTGAAAAGGCGGGAAAACCATTTTTGAGCAAAAAATAAAAAGAACAGCCTTCATTGCAAGGCTGTTTCTTTTTATTGTAAGTTAGGCTTGTTCATTTTTGCCGCCTGTGCTTTATAGATAAAGTAGAGTGCTAATGCGATAAAGGATAAAATAATCCCAGATATGTAAGGAAGGTTAATCGATTTCTCATAAAGCCATCCGCCTGCAACAGGTCCAATAATCCTTCCTAATGAATCAAAGGAAGAGAGCAACCCTGTTTTACTGCCATGCCCCGAATCAGCACTTTTTGTCAGCAATGCTGATACAGTTGGACGGATGACTCCATTTCCAATTCCAAAAATGGTAATAAATAAGGCCGCGGTTAAGAAGTTGTAAGTAAATAGAATAAGGAAGAAACCAAAGGCTGATACGATAATCCCTCCAGCGATGACTGGCCCTTCTCCAAACTTCTTTGTTAACCTCCCGATCAAACCACCTTGGACAAACGCACTGGCTAATCCCATAATCATAAATGTGTATCCGAGTTCAACTGTACCGATATCTGCTTTTACTGCTGCAAAATAAGCGAATGTTGTTTCAAGTCCTGACAGGGACAGTGAAATAAAAAGCTGCAGGAAAAACAAGAGGGACCCGGCCCCAGTAAACTCTGACCATACTGATGTTTTTTTGGCTTGTGGTTGGGTTCTTTTTTCAGTAGTTAATGATTCTTTTAATAGGATCCAAACAAGGAAGAAAGTTAGTAAGGATAAGCTGCCTGCTACAAAAAACGGGGTGCTTAAGCTAAACTTTGAAAAAACCCCGCCGATTGCTGGACCAAACACAAATCCTAAGCCGGTTGCTGCGCCGATGACTCCCATTCCCTTTCCACGGTCTTCTGCACTTGTAATATCGGCTACATAGGCCATGGCAGTAGGCATATTAGCGGACGACAGCATCCCTCCAATGATTCTCGCAACGAATAACATCCAAAGTTCGTTTGCAAATCCTGTCATGAAAAAAGAGAATGTTAATCCTAAGATCCCGGCCATAATGACAGGCTTACGGCCAATTCGGTCTGATATCCGTCCCCACATCGGTGCAAATAGTAGTTGAGTAAGAGAATATACCGCCATCAACAAACCTAATTGTGTAGGGGATGCACCGACTTCTTCTGCGTAAAAGGGTAGTACCGGGATGATGATTCCAAAGCCGGCCATAACTAAGAACATGACGGCAAAAAGGATCGATAATGCCTTTTTATTATTATTCATTATTTGTTCACTCCGTTCTTCGACTATTATAATAATTTCATCGTCTTATAGTCAATTCAGGTGATAAACGAAGGGAAAATGATTATAAGTGATAGAGAGCACAATGTCGACTCATCTTAATTACATTTCATAATATTAAAATAATATTTTAGGGGTATGACTCTTACCTGTTTTATGCTAATCTAATATAGTAACGTACTAAAGGATTTGTATTTTATTATATTATAAGGGTGGTTACTATGAAGAAAAGATTATTGGGTCTAGTAATGGTTATTGCAGCCTTGTTTGCCGTTTTAGTAGGATGTTCAAATCCTAATAACGACAGCAATGCTTCAGACTCTAGTACTACTAAAGATAAATTGATCGTTGGGATTGATGATACATTTGCTCCTATGGGATTCCGGGATGAAAACAATGAAATTGTTGGGTTTGATATTGATTTGGCTAAAGCAACTGGGGAAAAAATGGAGAGAGAAGTTGTGTTCCAACCCATCGATTGGAGCTCAAAGGAATCTGAATTAAGCAGTGGAAGAATCGATTTGATCTGGAATGGATATACCATTACAGAGGAGAGAGCACAAAAAGTTTTACTGACAAAGCCTTATTTAGCAAATAACCAAGTGGTTGTTACTTTAAAAGATTCCAAAATCGAAAAGTTGGATGATTTAAAAGGGAAAGAAATTGGTATTCAAGCTCAATCTTCAGCACTAGATGCTTGGAATGGAGTATCAATCAGTAAAGAAGTTGGTGGTCTACATGAATATAAAACAAATGACCTTGCATTAATGGACTTAGAAAACAACCGAGTAGGAGCGGTTGTCATCGATGAAGTTGTTATGAATTATAAAATGACAAAGAAACCAGATACGTTTAAAGTATTAGACGAAAAACTAGCACCTGAAGAATATGCTGTTGGTGTTGCTAAAGGCAATGATGAATTGTTGAATGAACTTCAAGCGGCCATTGATGCTGTCATTGCTGATGGAACAGCAGCTGAAATTTCAGAAAAGTGGTTTGGCGAAGATAAAGTGTTAGAATAAGATCATGCAAAAATAGGACAAAACAGGATTTCCTAAGGAAACCCTGTTTTGTTTTGGAGGAATTCTTTTATGTCTGTTGATTATTTAATAACGATCCTTAAGCCGATGCTTGAGGGTGCCCAAACGACCATCCTATTATTTTTTATTGCAATCATTGCCTCGATTCCATTAGGATTTATTTTAACTTTAGCGGTTAGGAGCACCTTTAAACCATTGTCATGGCTAGCACAAGCCTTCATTTATGTGATGCGTGGAACCCCTCTATTATTACAATTATTAATTATTACCTTCGGGCTACCGATGATACCGGTGATTGGTCCATATTTAATTTTAGATCGCTTTGTTGCAGCTACTCTTGGGTTTATTTTAAATTATGCGGCTTATTTTGCCGAGATTTTTCGCGGTGGACTACTTGCGATTGATAAGGGTCAATATGAGGCAGCAAAAGTGCTAGGCTTAAATAAGTGGCAGACAACAATTAAGGTCGTGCTGCCACAAATGTTTCGGATCGCCCTTCCTTCTGTTGCAAATGAATCGATTACATTGGTGAAGGATACTGCGCTCTTGTATGCGGTTGCGGTTCCAGAATTACTACATTATGCCCAAACTGCGGTAAATCGTGACTTTACAATATTCCCTTTCTTTGTAGCAGGTGTTATTTATTTACTTATGACTATTGTGTTAACAATGTTCTTTAAGTGGCTTGAAAAGCGATTTAAATTCGATTAAAAGGAGTAGTTATTTGTGGCTTTCATTGAAGTAACAGGGCTCAAAAAATCTTATGGTGACTTAGAAGTGTTAAAAAGAATTACTTTCGAAGTCGAAAAAAATGATGTGATTGCAGTGATTGGGCCATCAGGTTCTGGAAAAAGTACGATGCT
This sequence comes from Niallia sp. XMNu-256, assembly GCF_036670015.1. Classification (NCBI taxonomy): domain Bacteria; kingdom Bacillati; phylum Bacillota; class Bacilli; order Caryophanales; family Bacillaceae; genus Niallia; species Niallia sp. XMNu-256. The sequence goes on along the minus strand of NZ_CP137636.1, from coordinate 3,015,031 downwards.
GCGTGGCTTAATTCATTTGGAGGAAATTGATGGGGGAAGTATTTGTGTTTCCGGTGATTATTTAGTTAAGGACGGCGTTTATTCTAAACCTCAGGAACTAAAGAAGGTAACATCCAAGATGGGGATGGTCTTTCAGCATTTTAATCTTTTTCCTCATTTAACAGTTAAAGAAAACCTTGAACTTGCACCAAAAATGGTAAAAAAGGAATCATATGATGTGATCGATCAGCGAAGTAAAGCCTTGATGGAGAAAATTGGTTTACTTCAACATGCTAATAAGCTTCCTGGGAATCTTTCAGGCGGACAAAAACAGCGGGTTGCCATTGCTAGAGCGCTTATGATGAATCCGGACATTTTGCTCTTTGATGAACCGACTTCTGCACTAGATCCTGAGTTAACAGGAGAAGTCTTACAGGTGATGAAAGATTTGGCAAAAGAACATATGACGATGATTGTGGTTACCCATGAAATGGAATTTGCCAGAGAGGTAGCCAACAAAGCTATTTTCATGGATCAAGGGGAAATTGTTGAATCAGGAAACCCACAAGATTTATTTCTAAACCCAAAATACGATCGAACAAAAGCATTTTTAAATCGTAGTTTAAAATAAAAATATGATGAGGTTCCAGGCACCATCTATTTTCTTGATGGACTTGGAGCTTTTTTTATAAAATAAAATAAAATTTCAGTATTTTACTAAAGTATTTTTGAAATTTATGTTCACTTTTTAACAATTTTATGTATAATATTAATTGTAAAACGTTTGCAAATGATTTATATCACTTTTTTTATAGTAGATTGTGCAAAATGACACAAAAAATTCAAATATATCATCTAATAAAGGGGAATATAAAATGGCAGAAACTAGTACTCTAGAAAACTATTCGCAAAGCCTGTCTAAAAGACAAGAACAATTGGATATTCTCGATCATTTATTAAAGCCGGAAGTACAAGAATCTCTAACAGTCTTAGTTGAGGAACTTCCAAAGCTCACCGAAATGGTTCAAGTTCTATCAAAATATTATGATACAGCTCAATCACTTGCAACTGATGAGATCCTTAAAAATGATACGGTCTCTGCTCTATCAGAAGTTGCGGGCCCAGTTGTAGATACAGTTAAAAAGGTTGCAGCTACAGCGATTGAAGCTAAAGACCGCGCTGAAGATAGTCATGAAACCATTGGTCTGTTCGGTATGTTAAAAATGATGAAAGACCCACAAGTACAAAAGATGTTTCGCTTTGTAAACGCATACTTAGAAATTGTTACTGAACGTGAAAGTGAAAAGAAGTACTAATTAAACAATAAGGACGGGGATTTTTTTATGTCAAAACATATTGTGATTTTAGGAGCGGGTTATGGCGGGGTACTTACTGCTTTAACTCTACGAAAATACTTAAAAAGTAATGATGCTTATGTTACAGTTGTTAATCAGTATCCTACACACCAAATTATTACTGAATTACACCGTCTTGCAGGTGGTACAACCTCAGAAGGGTCTGTGGCATTACCGCTAAACAAGCTTTTCAAAGGAAAAGATATTGACCTTAAAATTGCAAAAGTTAATTCATTCTCTGCAGATAAAAAAGAGGTTTCACTTTCTGACGGTTCTACGCTTTCCTATGATGTACTGGTTGTAGCTCTTGGAAGTAAAACTGCTTACTTTGGAATTCCAGGACTTGAGGAAAACAGTATGGTTTTAAAGTCAGTTGAGGACGCAAACCAAATTTATAAACATATTGTAGAGCGCATTCGTGAATATGCTAAAACTAAAAATGAGGCTGATGCTACGATTGTTATTGGTGGCGGTGGTTTAACGGGTGTTGAATTAGTTGGTGAAATCGCTGATCATATGCCAATAGTTGCGAAACAATATGGTGTGGATTGGAATGAAATGAAGGTTAAGTTAGTTGAAGCTGGACCAAAAATTCTGCCAGTTCTTCCTGATCATTTGATCCAACGTGCACAAGAGAGCTTAGAAGCGCGTGGAGTTGAGTTCTTAATTGGTCTTCCAGTAACAGGTGTAGAAGGCAATGAGATCTCTTTAAAAGATGGCAGCAAAATTGTCGCTAATACTTTTGTATGGACTGGCGGTGTACAGGCTCTTCCAATTGTTGCCGAATCAGGACTTGAAGTAGATCGTGGAAAAGCGACTGTGAATGAATTCCTACAATCAAAATCCCATGAAGATGTGTTTGTTGTTGGTGACAGCGCGGTTGCATTCCCTCCAGAAGGCGGACGTCCATATGCACCAACTGCACAAAATGCATGGCAAATGGGTGAGCTTGTTGGCTATAACTTGTTTGCATACTTAAATGGTAAAACGATGGATAAGTTTGCCCCTGTTAACTCGGGTACTCTTGCTAGTCTTGGTCGCAAAGATGCTGTTGCTGAAATCGGAGGCAACTCAACACCGCTTAAAGGGCTTCCTGCATCATTAATGAAAGAAGCAAGTAATGTCCGTTACTTGTCCCATATTAAAGGTCTATTTGCGTTAGCTTATTAATCAATATTATTATTTAAAAAACTGCTTAACAAGGTCTAAACGATCTTGTTAGGCAGTTTTTTTTTGTATGAAATTGATTACTTTTTTTGAGTAATATCTTTGTATGTCTATAGGATTTTGTCCTTATGGGAGAAAATCCCATTGAATAAGAACGTATATTCGTTTAAGATGAGAATAGAATAAAGAACGGATGTTCTTAAAGATAATTTGTTTATTGGAGGCTGCCATTCATGTTCGATTATAGTAAAATGCCGCAACAGTATATTTTATGTGTGGACATGAAGAGCTTTTACGCGAGTTGTTCTGCTGTGATGGCAGGGCTGGATCCATTGCAATGCTATTTGGCGGTGGTGGGAGACAAGGAACGTGAGGGAAGTATTGTCCTTGCCGCTTCTCCTAAAATGAAAAAAGAGTTTGGGATTAAAACGGGGTCGCGAAAGTTTGATATCCCGGAAGATCCAAGAATTGTGGTTGTTGAACCAAAAATGGCGACCTATGTTCGCGTTTCAATGGAAATATTACGAGTATTTAATCGCTATGTACCAAAAGAAGCAATTCATGCTTACAGTGTTGATGAAAGTTTTCTCAAAGTAGATGGTACAAGTAAGCTTTGGGGAGATCCTGTAACGGTCGCAAAAAAGATAAAAGATGATATTGAGCGGGAATTTCAACTGACATGTGCGATCGGGATTGGCCCTAACTTATTGATGTCTAAGCTTTGCCTTGATCTAGAAGCAAAGAAAACGGGAATTGCTCAGTGGACGTATGAGGATATTCCTAAAAAACTTTGGCCAATTTCACCATTACGGGATATGTGGGGGATTGGACGAAGGCTCGAAAAAACATTAAATGGCATGGGAATTTTCACAGTCGGCCAACTTGCCCAATACGATTTAAAGAAACTTGAAAAAAAAATTGGCGTTATGGGCAATCAGTTGTATCACCATGCTTGGGGGATTGATTTGTCAGAAATCGGTGCTCCAATTATGGAAGGACAGATTAGCTTTGGGAAAGGGCAAGTGTTGCTACGTGATTATAAAGAAGAGGAAGAGATTAAGCGTGTAATTCTCGAAATGTGTGAAGAAGTCGCTAAAAGGGCACGAAATCACCGAAAAGCAGGCAGGACGATTAGCTTTGGATTAAGTTATAGTCAAGATGAGTTAGGCGGCGGATTTTATCGCTCTAGAACGATTGAAAATCCAACCAATACTACAATGGATATTTACCGTGTTTGTTTGGAGCTTTTTCATGAGCATTATGAAGGGAAAACGGTAAGAAAGATTTCGATGTCATTAAGCAATATTGTCGATGACACAGACTTTCAATTAGATCTCTTTGATTTAAATGGCTGGAAAAGACATGCCTTGGGCTACACCGTTGATCATATACGCCAACGGTTTGGATCAGATGCCCTCCTAAGGGCAGTTTCTTATACAAAGGCTGGTACAGCAAGACAACGCTCGAAACTTGTTGGAGGCCATAAAATGTAAAATTTCATAGACGTAGTTTGATCAGGCTTAGCGGGGGAGTAAGGTCCCACCTTAAGTTTTGATTACAATAAAAAAGATAGTGGGGATGAAAGAAAACCTCCACTAATGGAGAAGGAGGGATATAAGTGATACGGGATCGTGGACGAATAAAATGGGTATCTATGATGCTTCCTGAACATGTTCAAGTTTTAAGGGAGTGGGCTGAAGAAGACACGTATGAAACAAAAAAAATACTGGATGATCAGCAATTAGAAGTTCTGAATGGAGTGATTGCCGAAGCTATGGAGTTTGACTGCTCTGTTAGTATAGTCCACTATCGTGACAAAAAATACGAGGTATTAATAGGGCAGATTCATCGCTTTGATCCATTGGAAAATCAGCTGTGTATCATTGATTACTTTGATGAAGAACACCGAATTAAACTTCAAAATATTATGGATGTTAAAATAGTTAGATAAATATGTCTGAAGCAAAGAAGGTGAGGGAAAAATCTTTCTTATGTTACAATAAAACAGTTAGTTAATTCATAAAAGAAAGGATTACTCCATGGAAATCTTAATCACTGAGCTTGCCCAAGAAAAAATCAACGGGTTAACAAAGGATAAAAAAGGTTATGTGAAACTCAAATATGATACAGATGAATGTGGTTGTGTCATGTGTGGAGTTTCTACCCTATGGTTCGTAAGTGAATTGGATAGCGATGATTATGAAGTAAAAACCAATAATGTCAGCGTTTATATTGAGAAATCAAAGGAAGTTTTTCTTGATGAAAAGTTGACCATTGATTTCAATGAAAAAAGATTCAGCTTCATGTTGAAAAGTCCTAACCAATATTTAAATCCAAGAATGAGTTTTATTGATAAAACAGGGAAATAGAGGGAAACCACGCAATGATAGACGTGGTTTCTACCATTATATTCAGATTTTATCTGTCTCTTTGGAAAACAAACTCTTGTAAAAATGCATCAATGGCTGCTTCATAGGCTTCTTTATTTTCATGGAAAGATTTGGCATGGGCTCCGTTTTCAGCAAGAAATAGTTTCTTCGGTCCTTTTTTCTTTTGATAAAGTGCTTCTGTCATCGATGGTAAAATATAATCATCTTTTTTACTATGAATAAATAGAACCGGATGTTTAATTCTGTGTACAACTGAAATCGGTGAAATGTCATGGAGAGTATATCTTTCCCGAGCTCGTAAAAAGGTGTCGGCGAGAGGAAGAACAAGCTTCGGCGGTAGTTTTATATTCTTTTTTAATAAATAGGAAAGTTGTTCTTTAAAATCTGAAAAAGCACAATCGGAAATATAAAAATGAGCTCCATCTTCAACCGACCCAGCATACAAAAGCATGGTTGCCGCCCCCATAGACTCCCCATGAATTCCTAAGAGAAGATCGGAGCCTTTCTTATTTTTTAGCCAATGGACAATGGCTTTTAAATCAAACTTTTCATAATAACCATAACTGGTTGTTTTACCACCGGATTCCCCGTGACGTCTATGATCATAAATGGCCACATTGAAACCCCTCTCTAGGAAAAGTTTCATATATTTAATTGAGTTTACTTTATTCTCCGTTACCCCATGGGAAATAATCATATAGCGATTTGTTTGATGGGGCTCCACAAGAATGACTTTTAAATCATAGCCAAATGGAGAAGGAACAGTCATCTCTTTTTTTGGTAAATGAAGAAAATCATCTGGATGGAAATGGCCCGATGACTTTTCGCGATGAAGAATGGCTTCATCCTCTTTTTTCTTGATGTACATCAATCGATTGGTAATTAAAATCCCAAAGGAAGAAAGAAATAATAGAAGCGAACACAGAAAACGGACCATCTTTATGAATTTTTTCATCATAACAAGGCGCGCCTCCGTTTTTTTATTAGTAATATATAATACTGTAGTGTATAAGGGATGGTGCCCATATTAAGGATGTTAAAAAAATTAAAATAAAGAAAAAGCACCCAAAATGGTTTGAGGGTGCGAAATCATTCTAGTTTGCTTGTTGTTCCACCATGTTAAAAACAAAGTTCTTTAAAAATTCATCAACAGTAGCTTCATAAGACTCTTTATTATCATTATAAGAACAGGCGTGAAATCCGTTTTCGGCCAGGTATAATTGTTTGGGTCCTATTTTCCGGTGATAAAGTTCCTCAGTCATGGAAGGTAAAATGAAGTCGTCCTTTTTAGTATGAATAAATAAAATTGGGTTATTAATTTTATCAATCACAGAAATCGGCGAAATGTCGTGAAGAGTATAGCGATCCCGTAGTCGTAAGAATAAATTAGAAACAGGCAAAACCAGTTTTGGAGGCAATTTAACCTCTTTTTTGATGAGATAGGATACTAACTCTTTAAGGTCGGAAAAAGGGCAATCGGCAATATAAAAATCAGCACCATCTTCAAGCATGCCGGCATAAAGAAGAAGAGTGGCAGCTCCCATCGATTCTCCATGAATGCCTAGTAAAATCTCTGGACCCATGTCTTGCTTTAGCCAATGCACAATTGCACGCAAATCATATTTTTCGTAATAACCATAGCTAGTCGTTTTTCCCCCTGATTCTCCGTGGCGTCGGTGATCATACATAAGGACATTAAAACCTCTGTCTGAATAAAATTTTACATATTTTATACAACTCAGTTTATTTTCAGTTACCCCATGAGAAATAATGATGTAACGGTTGGTGACAAGTGGTTCGACAAGAAGCAATTTTAACGGATAACCGAATGGAGAAGAAAGGGTAACTTCTCTTTTATTTAAGGAGTTAAATTCGTCTGGATTTATTCGTCCTGCATTCTTTTCGCGGTGGATAATGGCTTCATCATCTTTAGTTTTCATGTACATTAGTCGATTTGACGCGTAAATACCTATAGAAGAAAGAAATAGGGCGGCCGAAAAAGACCATTGAAGTACCTTTTTCTTATTCATTATTGCTGCCTCCGATGGTTGATGCATAACTGAATTTGTTTTTTAGTATGAGATAATAGAAAAAATTCATTCAAAAAAACCGCTTATGAAAAAGCGGTTTACTGTTTAGAATTTTGTTTTTTCGTTGGATGGATAGCTGTTTCTAAATCTTCAGCAGCAATTGTATTTTTTACCGTATCAGCATTCGGCTTTCCCTTTTGGCTATAACCTTTTTCACGTTTTTGACTCAAGTTGTTCATCTCCTAAATAATAAGTATGTACTTCACTTGTTAACATGGTTGAAAAGAGAGGAAATTATGCAGTCAATAAAGTAAAACATCCATCAGTAGGGGGGCTTTCATCCCCACTGATGGAAAGCTTTAGTCCACAGCGTTGGTCACGCAGATGTTGCTGGAGCGTATTAAGTTTATGTTCATTATTTCGGCGCTTTACGATCAGTTGATTCCCCACCTATCTTCTTTTATTTTACTCAGAATCTTGAGGTGGGAGTCTTACTGCCCGTTAAGCCTGATAAATGTTATAATGGGTTATGAAAATTCAATGTTAAAGAGGGATTTGGATGAGAAAAAAACAAGAGAAAAAAGCTGTTGAGAAATCAGCTACATTGGGGGATCTCTTAAACGCAGATCTAGTTAAGGAACTAAAGGAAAAGAAAAAGGAATTAGAGACAGCGGAAGAACAAAAAAGGAAAGCCCAAGAAGAGCAGAAAAAGAAAGAACGCAGACAAAAAGAGAAAAATAAAAGCTTTGAAGAGCTGCTTAATGAAAGTAGTTTTAATTGGAAAGACTTTAAATAAAATAGTAGGCAACTTCGGAAAGTGGAAGTTGCCTACTATTTTAGCGATGTTCTCGGTAGATATTATTCTTTGTCAAAGCCTGAAGTTGAGTGACATCTTCTGTAGTTAGCTTTTCACTATTAACTGCCTGTACATTTTGTTTCAATTGCTGTACTGAACTAGCACCAACTACAACCGAAGCAACAGCAGGATGGGCTAAATTATAATGCAAAGCAATTTCATTTAATGGACGTTGTAATGAGGCTGTAAGTTTATCTACTACATTAGACACTTCTGAAAACGAATAATCTAAATAACCTTTTTCACGAATAGCAAAGGATGCTCTATCTGACATGTTAACGCTCAAAAGTCCTTTTGCCAGTGATCCTCTTGTAATGACGCTAATCCCGTGCTTGTTTAAAAGAGGAAGGGCCTCTTCCTCTGGTCTACGGTCGAGCAGACTGTACTGCATCATGACCGAGACGATATTCGATTTCTCGATATATTCTCGAATTACATTCGGACGAATGGAAGAAATACCGTAATAGCGAATGTATCCCTCAGCCTTTAGTTCCTCAAAGGCATCGATCGTTTCCTCAATAGGGTCTTCAATCGTTCCACCGTGAAGTTGGTATAAATCGATATAATCGGTATCCAGCCTTTTTAAGCTATTTTTAACTGCTTCTTTTATATAAGCTTTTGAGGGATCCCAACACCAGCCTTCTTTTCCTTCATTCCAGCGGTTCCCTACTTTTGTAGAGATTACTACCTTATCTCGAATAGGCTTTAGTGTTTGGCCTAGAATATTTTCGTTTTCACCATAGTCATATAAATCGGCACTATCAAAAAAATTAATTCCGGCCTCAACTGCATGTTTTATAATAGATTCAGCCTTTAAAGGATCGGTACCGAGAGACATACATCCTAATCCGAGTTCTGAAACTTGTAAATCAGAAGTCCCTAATTGTCGTTTCTGTACCAAATGCGACACCTCCTTCCTTATTTATAACACTCTGCTAATTCTAAAACCAGAAAAAGCATTAGCGTTTCTTAGAGGAAGTGGGTCTAAATTCTTTTTGCTGTGGATTCATGATTAAGGAAGGCTTGTGATAAGATACATTTGAGGCATCTTTAGACTGGGCTCCCACCCAATCTGCAACATATTCATAACATTTACCATACTCGTTTAACTTTTGTCTTATTTCCCATGCTTTACCTGTTAAAAGAACTCCTTTTTCATGGACATAAATATTCATTCTCATTTCCCCCTAACCGAGTATGCTAAAATGTATGAGTCAATAAATTGAATAGAACTGGAGGGGTATAAATTGAAAAGTCTTGAAGAAAAAACACTGTCAACCCAACAAATTTTTAGTGGAAAGATCATTTCCTTGCAAGTGGATGACGTGGAACTTCCAAATGGCAAACAAGCGAAGCGTGAAATAGTCAAACATCCAGGGGCTGTCGCAATTATTGCAGTAACTACCGAAAATAAATTTGTATTAGTCGAGCAATACCGTAAAGCATTGGAGCGAACAATCTTCGAAATTCCAGCTGGTAAACTTGAAAAGGGAGAAGATCCAGCTCAATGTGCAATGCGAGAATTAGAAGAAGAAACGGGTTACCAATGTGAAGGGCTGGAACTAGTTAGTTCTTTCTATACATCACCGGGTTTTGCTGATGAAATTGTTCATGTTTACTTAGCGAAAGGGTTGTCAAAAAAAGAAAATGCCGCTGGCCTTGATGAAGATGAATTTGTTGAATTACGAGAATTGACACTGGAAGAAGCCATGCATGCCATTGAGGAGAAAAAAATTTATGATGCAAAAACTGTCTTTGCCGTTCAATATTTGCAGTTACAAGAGGCGTTGAAGCAAATATGAACCAATATTTTGTTGATTTACATATTCACATTGGCAGAACAAAAAACGGCAGGGCGGTTAAAATTACTGGTGCCAAAACGTTAACCTTTTCAAATATTATTGCTCATGCAAGGGATGAAAAGGGATTGAACATGATTGGCATTATTGATTGTCATTCTCCTGAAGTTATCATTGAGATGGAAGAACTGATGGAGGCAGGTGAATTGATTCAACTAGAGGAAGGTGGATTAAGTTACGGCGGTTTAACAATTATTCCTGGTTCAGAATTGGAAATTTATGATGAAAACTGTCATGGTCCCATCCACGTTCTTTGTTATTTACCGACCATTGAAACGCTAAAAACCTTCTCGAACTGGCTGAGTAATCATTTGAAAAATATTCATCTTAGCTCCCAACGGATTTATTGTAGTGGAAAAGAGTTACAACAAAAGGTGAAAGAATTAAATGGATTATTTATTCCAGCTCATGTGTTTACCCCTTATAAAAGTCTATATGGGAAAGGGGTTCATTCCTCTTTAACAGAGGTGTTCATTCCAGAATATATCGATGGAATTGAACTTGGCTTAAGCTCTAACACGTACATGGCAGACGGAATTGCTGAGCTCCATTCCTATTCATTTTTATCTAATTCAGATGCACATTCGCTTGGAAAAATAGCCCGTGAATATCAGGCAATTGAGATGGAAAATCGAACTTTCCGTGAGTTAGAAAAAGCGTTGCATAATGTAGAGGAAAGGAAAATCTTGGCTAACTATGGACTAGATCCATTACTTGGAAAATACCACCAAACCGTTTGTGAAAAATGTCTTCACCCTTTTCACCCAGAGACTGAAACAACTTGCGCTCATTGTGGACATTCTAAATATGTAAAAGGTGTAGCGGAGCGGATTGCCGAATTATCGGGAGATAACAGAAATAAGCGAGAACGCCCTCCCTATATCCATCAAATTCCGCTTGAATTCATTCCGGGACTTGGACCAAAAATTAGAGGAAAACTATTAAATCATTTTGGTACCGAAATGGCGATTCTACATGATGTTCCAATTGAACACTTAAAAAACGTCGTTCCAGAAAAGCTAGCTCAGTACATTGTCCTCGCAAGAACAGGCAAGTTAAACCTTTCTGCTGGTGGTGGTGGAAAGTATGGAAAAATATCGGTTGGGGACTAACAGTAGAGTAAATCTATTAAATGTTTAAATCGGCGTCATAGATTTCAGACCTCCTGCATAAATTGTAATAATCATTTGCAGGAGGAAGAGCAATGAAGAAAAAAATGTACCAGAACGTTGTAGCCGCCCATATTCGTGAGCATTCCTCAATTTATTTATTTGTGGTCGTCTTATTTTTAATGGGGGTCATATTCGGAGCAGTTGTTGTAAATAGCTTAACATTTAGTCAAAAGGAAGATTTAGCCTATTATTTATCGCAGTTCTTTGGACAAGTTTCAAACGGTAAAATTGCATCAGCCAGCGACGTATTTTCGCAAAGTTTCTTTGATAATAGCAAATTTATCGGGATGATGGGAATACTGGGAATTTCAATTGTCGGATTGCCAATCATATTAATTGTTTTATTTATGAAAGGGTTAGTCATTGGTTTTACCGTCGGATTTTTAGTGAATCAAATGGGGTGGAATGGATTTCTGTTATCATTTGTTTCGGTATTACCGCAAAATTTTATTATCATTCCCGTGTTTATTATTACAGCAACAGTGGCTGTATCGATTTCGTTGAAAATGTTTAGAAGGCAGTTTATGAAAAAAAACAGCGAACCGATTCTCCCGCTGTTGGGTAGATATGCTTTAATTTTCGTTGTGGCGGGGGTATTCCTTGCTGTAGCAGCACTTTTTGAAGCCTATATATCTCCTTCATTAATGAAAACAATAATCGATATTGTATATTAAATAATAACAATTATCACATGTAGATTATAATGATTTTAGATTGACACCCCCTCTCCATTTGTTATAATTGAGAATGGGAGAAGAGGAGGAACTTTTCGTTATGGAGACTAGAATTGAAAGAATTAAAAAACAATTACACTCATCAAGCTACAAGTTGACACCACAACGTGAAGCGACTGTGGCGGTTTTATTAGAACATGAAGAAGACCATTTAAGCGCAGAAGATGTTTACCTCCTTGTGAAAGAAAAGTCGCCTGAGATTGGTCTTGCTACAGTCTATCGAACATTAGAGCTACTAACTGAATTGAAAATAGTCGATAAAATAAACTTTGGAGACGGTGTCTCAAGATACGATCTCCGTACAGAGGGTGCGGCGCATTTTCATCACCATCTTGTTTGTATTGAATGTGGATCTGTTGACGAAATTCAACAAGATTTATTGGATGATGTTGAAGAAATTGTTGAGCGTGAGTGGAAATTCAAAATTAAAGATCATAGGCTTACTTTTCATGGAATTTGCCATCGCTGTCAAGGAAAAAGTAAAGAGAAGAGCAATTAAAATCAAAACCTTTTCTATAAATAATAGAAGAGGTTTTTTTGTTTTATATGGATCCGATTGATAACTAACCAATCTTTTTTAATCGATGTATAAAACCTGTCCATCTTGGCATATGAATGAAGTAGGAAATACTTGGCGGAGGAATAAAAATGAAAAACTGGTTGAGATTAATGTTCCATACAATCAAAGTGTTTATTTTATTCACTGGATGCACAATTCTTTTTTATTATGGTATTATGTGGTTAAATGAAGAATATACAGAATACCACCGATATGATGAACCAGAAGGATCGGCAATTAAGGTAATAGCAGTAGGGGAGGAACAGCATCCAAATTGGTTTGATCGGTTAATCTTGTTTTATTTAAATGGGGAGTAATGATAGATGGAAGCTGAATTAAAGAAGTTTACCCATTTTTTACTTGCAGAAAAGGCATTAGCGGAAAACACCATTGTATCATACGAAAGAGACTTAAAGAGTTACATAAAGTATTTAACCAATGTAGAGAAATTAAAGGGATTTAATGAAACCAGGCAATTCCATATTTTTGGGTTTTTAGACTATTTAAAAGAGCAAGGGAAATCATCGCGTACCATCGCCAGGCATATTGCTTCAATAAGGGCACTGCATCAGTTTTTATTACGGGAAAAGGCGACAGATGATGATCCATCTGTATTTGTCGAAGGTCCGCATGTTGAGCGCTCCCTTCCAAAAATAATGAGCTTACAAGAAGTCGAAACCTTATTAAATTCTCCTAATCCAACTAATCATTATGGGCTTCGCGATAAAGCCATGTTAGAGTTATTATATGCCTCAGGAATTCGGGTCAGTGAGTTAATCTCTTTATCTATGAATGATATTCATTTAATGATGGGGTTTGTTCGTTGTACAGGAAAAGGAAATAAAGAACGGGTTATTCCCATTGGAAAAACTGCCATCCAAGCCTTACAAACCTATTTAGAAGAGGGCAGGCCTCAATTTGTTTCTCCTAAATATTACGACGACTCTCTATTTTTAAATCACCATGGAAAACGATTGTCAAGGCAAGGTTTTTGGAAGATTTTAAAAAAATTGGTCAATGAGGCAGGGATTAAGAAAGAGTTAACGCCACATACACTAAGACATTCATTTGCCACCCATTTATTGGAAAATGGGGCTGATATCCGGGCTGTTCAAGAAATGCTTGGTCATGCGGACCTATCGACAACCCAGATTTATATAAATGCAGCAAAAACAAGATTAAATGATGAATATAGACGATATCATCCACGTGCATAAATAAATTCGCCCTATCACACTTTGTAAAGAGTACAATCCCTTAACTAGATTAATTTCATTTAGAATTCTTCAGAGCTGCCGTGATAAAATGGTGGCTTTTTTTCTCCCGCACCTAACGGGCAGTAAATTCACTCCATCAAGATCAAGGTAGGGGATCAACTGTCCGTAAAGGTCCGAAATAATGAACATAGACTAAAACGCCTGCGGTCATGTCTGCGTGACCATCAAGTCTGCTGGTTTTAACTAACTATCAGGGGGGAAGAACATCCACTGATGGAAGTTTTACTTTATTTCATGAAAGAATAAAATGAAGGATATGATAGTTTTGATGGCAAAAAGAATAACGTAAAAATGAAGCAGGAGGGGTTTTATGACTACATCATTTCCGTTTAAACGAATTTTTCTTATTGTGATGGATTCAGTTGGAATTGGGGAGGCACCAGATGCTGATAAATTTGGTGATAAAGGAGCTCATACTTTAGGCCATATCGCTGAAAAAATGAACGGTTTACATATGCCAAACATGGAAAAATTAGGTCTTGGAGCAATTGAAGAAATTAAAGGAATCCCTAAAGCAACCACTCCGCTAGCCTACTATACAAAAATGCAAGAAGCTTCAAGTGGAAAAGATACAATGACAGGACACTGGGAAATTATGGGCTTAAAGGTATCAACCCCTTTCAGAACTTTTCCTGATGGCTTTCCAGAAGAATTAATCCAAGAGTTAGAAAAGAAAACCGGCAGGAAAATCATTGGCAACAAACCGGCAAGCGGGACGGAAATTTTAGTTGAATTAGGTGAGGAGCATATGAAAACGGGTGCTTTAATTGTTTATACCTCGGCTGACTCGGTTCTACAAATTGCTGCTCATGAAGAAGTTGTCCCTTTAGAGGAATTATATGAAATATGTAAAATTGCTCGAGAATTAACGCTTGATGAAGAATATATGGTCGGTAGGATTATTGCACGTCCATTTATAGGGAAACCAGGAAGCTTTGAACGGACTGCCAATCGTCATGATTATGCTTTAAAACCATTTGGTAGAACAACAATGAATGAATTGCAAGATGCTGGTTTAGATGTCATTGCGATTGGAAAAATCCATGATATTTATGATGGTGAGGGAATTACGAAAAGTTTAAGAACAGTCTCCAACATGGATGGTATGGATAAAATCTTACAAACTTTTGATATGGACTTTACTGGTTTAAGTTTCTTGAATCTTGTTGATTTTGATGCTTTATATGGTCACCGTCGCGATCCGATTGGATATGGAAAAGCACTTGAGGAGTTTGATGCCCGACTATCTGAAGTGTTAGAGAAAATGGCTGAAGAAGACTTACTAATTCTAACGGCAGACCATGGAAATGATCCTGTTCATCAAGGAACCGATCATACTAGGGAATATGTTCCGCTTATCGTTTATTCAACAAAAATGAAATCTGGAGAAGAGTTACCATTACGAGAGACGTTTGCAGATATTGGTGCAACAATCGCTGATAATTTTTCAGTGAAAATGCCGCCAAACGGAAAGAGCTTTTTAGATAATATTACAAAATAAAAAACATGGGAATGGTCTTTTTGTGAGAACAGAAAGACCATTCCCATGTTTTTTTCTTATGGCTGTATAAATTTGGTTTTAATGGAAAAAATGGAAAACATAGAAAGAATGGAGGGGTTTTGTGATGAAACGACTTGTTTCAATCATGCTCACTGTCTTAATACTTACATCTTTAGCGATTCCGATGGCCTCTGCGGAGGAAAAAACAGGGGTTGAATTAGCTGATAATGTCAAGTCTGCCATTTTAATTGAGCGTGATACAGGGAAAGTGTTATATGAGAATAACAGCAATGAACAATTACCACCTGCGAGCATGACGAAAATTATGACGATGCTTTTAATTATGGAAGCGTTGGACGAAGGGAAAATAACATATAATGAAAAAGTCCGTGCGAGCGAATACGCAGCCTCCATGGGTGGTTCGCAAATCTTTTTAGAACCAGGCGAAGAAATGACAGTTGAAGAGTTATTAAAGGGAATTGCGATTGGTTCTGGTAATGATGCTTCCGTTGCAATGGCTGAAAGAATTGCAGGTTCTGAAGAAGCTTTCATTGAAATGATGAATAAAAAAGCGAAAGAGCTAGGACTAAAAGGTACAAAATTTCAAAATACAACAGGTTTACCTGTTGACGATCACTACAGTTCTGCCCATGATATGGCTGTTATGGCTAAAGAATTGCTTAAATACGAAGATATTACGAAATATACGGGTACTTATGAAGCGTATTTACGTGAAAATACTGATAAAAAGTTCTGGCTTGTCAATACAAATAAATTAGTTCGTTTCTATCCTGGAGTCGATGGTCTAAAGACAGGTTTTACGAGAGAAGCGATGTACTGTTTAACAGCAACAGCTGAAAAAGATGGCATGCGAGTCATTGCCGTTGTTTTTGGTGCACCAACACCAAAGGATCGGAATGCTCAAGTGACGAAAATGCTTGATTATGCTTTTAGTCAATATAAAACCCATCCAATGTTTAAACGTAATCATGTAATGGGCTCTGTAAAAATAAGCAAAGGGAAAGAAAAAACATTAGATGTTGTTACGAGTGAACCAATTTCCTTGCTGACTAAAAAAGGTGAAAATATTGAAGATGTGAAACAAAAAGTAACCATCAATAAAGATTTAAAAGCACCTATAAAAAAAGGTGATAAAGTGGGAACGCTAATCATTGAAAAAGAAGGCGAAAAACTAGTTGAGAGTCCAATTGTAGCTAAGCAAGATATTGAAAAAGCAAGTTGGTGGGATTTATTTAAACGATCATTTGGAATCTTCACGAAAACACTTTGACAAAAAAGATAGTTTATTAGCGAATTACCACTAGTTTTGTTTTGAAGAAGGAAATCATACAGGTTTTATAGAATTGACTCACTATTAGATGCCGATCTCTAATTTTATAATTTTTATCCAACAAGTTTATCATAAATTTAGAGATGGCATGTCATACCATCTATTATGAGGGACATGTATGAAAGGGGCAACGAATAGTGAGTCTGAGTATTGAATTGGAAGTTAAACAAGATGTTTTATGCATTCGTCTAGCAGGAGAATTGGATCATCACACAGCCGATGAACTCCGCCAAAAAGCCGTTAACGCCATTGAGAGCCATGACATTCATCATATTGTATTAAACCTGGAACACTTGTCATTTATGGACAGCTCTGGCTTAGGGGTTATTCTTGGCCGTTACAAACAAATTAAACAGGTTGACGGTGAGATGGTCGTATGTGCAATTTCCCCTTCTGTTCAAAGACTATTTGATATGTCAGGCTTATTTAAAATTATTCGTCTTGAGCCTACAGAAGAGAATGCTTTGCAAAGATTGGGGGTTGCCTAATACGATGAAAAATGAGATGAAACTTCAATTTAGTGCACTGAGCCAAAATGAATCCTTTGCACGTGTAACCGTTGCAGCATTTATATCGCAATTAGACCCGACAATGGATGAATTAACGGAAATTAAAACCGTTGTTTCAGAGGCGGTAACGAATGCCATTATTCACGGATATAATAGTGATCCAACTGGGATCGTCTATATTTCTGTTTCTCTTGATCATGGGTTTGTAGAGTTATCTATTAAGGATAAGGGCGTCGGAATTCAAGATATAGAAGAAGCAAGACAGCCACTATTTACGACAAAGCCTGAATTAGAAAGGTCTGGAATGGGTTTTACAATTATGGAAAATTTTATGGATGACATCGAAGTTCAATCGCAGCCAGGTAAAGGTACCGAGATCCGACTAAGAAAGCAATTACAAAAAAGTAAATTGCTGTGCAATTAAGGAGTCTTGCCGATGGATGTGGAGGTTAAAACAGAAAAAAGTCAACCTTATTTAAAAGATAATGAGGTAAAAGAATTAATTAAACAAAGTCAAGCTGGTGATCAAAGTGCAAGGGATTTGATCGTTCAGAAAAACATGCGATTAGTGTGGTCTGTTGTCCAACGCTTTTTAAATCGTGGTTACGAGCCAGATGACCTTTTTCAAATAGGGTGTATAGGATTGTTGAAATCGGTGGATAAATTTGATCTATCCTATGATGTGAAATTTTCAACCTATGCGGTTCCAATGATTATTGGTGAAATTCAACGTTTTATCAGGGATGATGGAACGGTGAAGGTAAGCCGATCATTAAAGGAATTAGGGAATAAAATTCGCAAAGCTAAGGATGAGTTATCTAAGAAGTTAGGTAGAATCCCGACCATTAATGAACTATCCGAGTTTATGGAGATACAGGCAGAGGATATCATTATGGCACAGGAAGCAAGTCGAACACCTTCATCCATTCATGAGACCGTTTATGAAAACGATGGAGATCCGATTACCCTCCTTGATCAAATTGACGACGGAAATGAAGGAAAATGGTTTGACCAAATCGCTTTAAAAGAAGCGATCCGAGAACTCGATGAACGAGAACGATTAATCGTCTACCTCAGGTACTACAAAGATCAGACGCAATCAGAAGTGGC
The DNA here is from genome assembly GCF_036670015.1 of Niallia sp. XMNu-256. Taxonomy (NCBI): domain Bacteria; kingdom Bacillati; phylum Bacillota; class Bacilli; order Caryophanales; family Bacillaceae; genus Niallia; species Niallia sp. XMNu-256. The sequence continues at coordinate 2,997,182 of NZ_CP137636.1, read as the reverse complement.
AGTAAGGCTAGGTATTTCACAAGTACAGGTTTCTCGACTAGAAAAGAAAATACTTCAACAAATGAAAGACCGTATGGACATGTAGCTCCATACGGTTTTTTATTTTTCCAAGTCTTTACTAATAAACCAGTTATTGGGGTTCATGATCGTTCTTAACTAAGAAATACTACTTGGTAAGAGAAAAATGCTATTGTGGGATGTGAACATGTTGGAAAAAACGGTTTATATTCGGCTACGTCACCGTATTCTTGTTCAACCAAACGATAAAATTCTTTTAAAAGACATCGCGCAAATTATTGCTGAAGACCATTTACTGAATCAAATTAACGAATTGATCATGTATAGAGTCAAACCCGAAGATCGAAACATCATTATTATTGATAGTATGCAAGTTGTAGAAAGGATGAAAAAAGTTAATCCTGCGATAGAAATCCAGTTGATTGGTCCATCTCAAACAATCATTGAAGTCGTATATAAAAAAAGAAAGATTTCACCTGTATTTTTTGGATTAATTTGGTTTTTACTATTTTTTGGTTCCATGCTTACAATAATGAACTTCCATGAAGATGTAAGCATGCAGGATGCTCATCAAAGACTCTATAAAATCATAACAGGTGAAAGCGTTGAAAAGCCGTTGCTTTTTCAAATTCCATATTCAATTGGACTGGGACTCGGGATGATTATCTTTTTTAACCATATCTTTAAGAAAAGACTAAATGAAGAACCAAGCCCCCTTGAAGTTGAAATGTTTAACTATCAACAAGACCTCGATCGTTATGTCATTATGCATGAAAATAAAGAAAGTATGTCGAGGAAAAAACGATCATGAAGCACTTATTTGTCTTATTTATTGGTTTAGCAGGCGGTTTTTCCGTAGGTGCAGGCTATGTTGCTTTCTTAACGGTTCTTGGGATCATACCAAGATTAACACAATTATCTAAAACCATGAAAATGATTCAAGCGTATGAATGGGCAGTTATCTTGGGAGCCGTTATAGGAACCGTTGCGATTTTACAGGAACCACATTTACACTTTCCGTCATTCATTCTCATTGGTTTCGGTTTAGCTGGAGGTATTTTTGTAGGGATGATGGCTGCAGCATTAACAGAAGTTTTAAATGTTTGGCCAATTTTGGCTAAACGTATCGGGGTAGAGGAGAAAATTGTCATTTTAATGATGGCTTTAGCATTAGGAAAGGTTATTGGGTCCCTTTTTCAATGGATTTATTTTGTCGATCATTAAAAAATTGATAGGAAAGGAAATTGACGATATGAATCGGAAAAGAAAAGTGATTTTAGTAACAGATGGAGACGATTATGCTCGAAGATCCCTTGAATTAGTTGCAAAAGATATAGGCGGGAGATGTATATCAATGTCTCATGGTAATCCAACTGTACTAAGCGGTTCAGAAATCGTTAATTTAATAAAAAAAGCTGCACAGGATCCAGTTCTAGTAATGTTTGATGATAGTGGAATGCTTGGAGAAGGTGCTGGAGAAAGTGCACTGAAATTTGTTGCACAACATGAGGAAATCGAGGTGCTTGGAGTCATTGCTGTCGCCTCTAGAACTAGAAAGGAAGAATGGACAAGAATTACTGTAAGTATTGATCGTGAGGGCTGCCTTACAGAGAAGGGAGTAGATAAATATGGGATTCAAGAAATGGATGTTGGAAGATTATATGGAGATACAGTCTACTGTCTAGATGGGTTAAATATACCGATTATTGTTGGTGTTGGTGATATTGGAAAAATGGCGGGAAAAGATGATTATGAAAAAGGATCGCCGATTACCAAACAAGCCGTAAGATTAATTTTAGAAAGGAGCGGTTTTGATGGCTAGTCAAGCGAAAGAAAAAACACCGATTCCTAGATCAGTTACCGAAGTTGAAGAATTTATGAAAGAAAAAGTTGGGCTGGGGAAAAGCTTTGATGTAGGGGTTCGGAAATTAAAAATTCTAAATAAAGATGTTCATTTTTATTATGTAAATGGGTTATGTGATGCGGGGTTTATTATCGAGTTAACAGAACAATTAGTGGAAATTAATGACAACGAACAGGATTCAGAAAATCTATTTGATATTTTACATAATCGGCTCGTCCATCAGTCGGTAAAACCGATCAGATCGATTGATGAATTAGTGGACGAGGTTCTTTCAGGTTTAATGGTTGTAGTTATTGAGGGGTATGATCAAGCCTTAGTTGTAGATGTTAGAAGTTATCCCGGCAGGACACCGATGGAGCCTGATACTGAAAAAGTCATCCGTGGTTCAAGAGATGGATTTGTCGAGAATATTATTTTAAATACAGCATTGACTAGAAGAAGGATCCGTGATGAAAACTTACGCTTTGAAATCATGCGTATAAGTGAGAGAGGAAAAACCGATATAGCAATTGGATATATTGACGGAATTGCCAATAAAGATTTAGTTGATATTATAAAGAAAGAATTACAAAATATCGAGATTGATGGAATTCCACTAGCTGATAAAACAATAGAAGAGTTTCTATTAAAACAAGGCTATAATCCATATCCACTCGTCCGTTATACGGAAAGAGCGGATATTGCTGCAACACACTTGTTAGAAGGACATGTGCTAATTTATGTAGATACTTCTCCAAGTGTCATCATTACACCAACCACTATTTTTCACCATATGCAGCATGTGGAAGAGTATCGTCAATCACCAGGAGTCGGGACATTTGTTCGATGGGTCCGTTTTCTTGGGATTTTTACCTCGCTTTTTTTATTGCCATTATGGTTTTTATTTGTCCTAGAACCCCATCATTTGCCTGAAAGAATTGCTTTTATTGGACCGAATAAATTAACAAATATTCCTGTTATTGTTCAAGTCTTTTTAGCAGATGTTGGGATTGAGTTTCTACGGATGGCTGCAATCCATACCCCAACGGCTTTGTCCAATGCGATGGGATTAGTTGCTGCAGTTCTAATCGGACAAATTGCGATTGATGTTGGTTTATTTGTTCCAGAAGTCATTTTATACATTTCTATTGTTGCGATGGGGAATTTTGCTACACCAAGCTATGAACTAGCGATAGCCAATAAGTTGGCCAGGTTAGGAATACTAATTATCGTTGCGATTTTCCAGACACCTGGTTTAGTCGTGGGGATCACCATTTATATTATTTTATTAGCAAGAATTCGTTCTTTAAGTACCCCATATTTATGGCCGTTACTGCCTTTCCATCCGAAAGCATTTTTACAAATCTTAATCCGAAGAGCCGTCCCAGGTGCACAATTAAGACCAAGTATTATTCATACGGCAAATCGGGTAAGACAACCAAAACAGTAGTTCCTAACTTCATGTAGGGGACGAATTTAAATAGGGCTTGCGAGGGGAATCGCAAGCTCTATTGTGTGTTTTGCCGATTGCGAATTTCACTTTGTTATGATACATTATTTTACACAAGAAGTCTTGGTGACATCTATTTTAATGAGGAACGAGGGACGAACATGTACTATTATGGAACAACTACTGTAAATGATAGGGGACATTTAGAAATTGGCGGTGTGGATACGGTAGATTTAGTAAAAGAATTTGGCACACCTGTCTACGTTTATGATGTTGCCTTAATTAGACAAAGAGCGCGAAGCTTTAAAGAAGCTTTTAGCAAAAATGGAGTGAACGCCCAAGTTTCTTTTGCTAGCAAAGCTTTCTCATCAGTTGCTATGGTACAACTAGCAAATGAAGAAGGGTTGTCTCTTGATGTTGTCTCTGGTGGAGAATTATACACAGCAGCTGTGGCTGACTTTCCAATGGAAAAGGTTCATTTCCATGGCAATAATAAAAGTAGAGAAGAATTATCGATGGCGCTAGATTATAAAATTGGCTATGTGGTTGTCGATAATTTTTATGAAATAGACCTGTTAGAAGAGTTATGTGCGGAAAAACAACAAAAAATGTCTGTAGTCATTAGAATTACACCTGGAATTGAGGCACATACTCATGATTATATTTTGACGGGACAAGAGGACTCTAAATTTGGATTTGGCTTGGAAAATGGTCAAGCTGAGGAAGCTTTATTAAAAATTATCGAATCTCAGTGGTTAACACCATCTGGTATTCATTGTCATATTGGTTCACAAATTTTTGAAACAACAGGGTTTATTTTGGCAGTACAAAAAATCTTTAAAAAATTGTCTCAATGGAAAACTAGCTTTTCATACCAACCAGAGATTCTCAATCTTGGGGGCGGTTTCGGGATTCGTTATACGGAAGATGACACACCAAAACCTGCAGCTGATTATGTAAATGAAATTATTAACGAAGTAAAGAAACAAGCAGAAGAATATTCAATGAACATTCCTGAATTAGGAATTGAACCTGGTAGATCTCTAGTTGGAGATGCAGGGATTACTTTATACAAAATTGGCTCTAGAAAAGAAGTACCGGAAGTTCGCAAATATATTGCGATCGATGGAGGTATGACAGATAATCTTAGACCTGCACTTTACGGAGCGAAATATGAAGCAGCTCTCGCCAACAAACCGTTAGAGAAACCTACCGAAGTAGTATCAATTGCAGGTAAGTGCTGTGAATCTGGAGACATGTTAATCTGGGACTTGCCTTTACCAGCAAGTGATCATGAAGACATTTTAGCGGTATTTTGTACGGGTGCATACGGGTATTCAATGGCAAATAATTATAATCGCATTCCACGCCCACCAGTTGTCTTCGTTGAAGATGGAAAGGCACAATTAGTAGTCAAACGAGAAACGTACGAAGATCTTATTCGACTAGATCTATCTATTAATGAAAAAGCTAAGCATTTGTAACAAATGCTTAGCTTTTGTCTTTTAGGCAAACATCGCTTTAATGGCATCGATTAAACTGATAAAAAACTGTTTCAATCGATCTAAGAAACTTTGCCCTTCTTCACTTTCAAGGAATTTGGTAATTTTATCTTTTGCAATATTTATTTGTTCGCCCACTTGGTTCCAGTCAATATTTAAATCTTTTAATTTATTAAAGAGATCAATTAAACTTTGGATTTGTTCTTCAGTTAGAGTGATGCCTAAATCTTTTGCAGCTTGTTCGATAATAGCTCTAATGTCAGCTTCGGTTTCAGGTTGAGTTTTTGCCATTTCTTCCTTTACTTTGGCGATTAAAGCGGAAGCATTATCCGCTCCAATTGAGTCTCCTAATTCAGCAGTTTTTACTAATTCCTCATTTGCAGCCTGTTTTACATCTTCAGGAATGGTCTTATCAACAGAAACTTCATAGGCTTTAATTAATCCTGTTAAAGCGCCTGTGCCTGATACTTCAAAAGGTGCAGTTACATAAATTTCAGCATCTTTCACACCAGCAGTAATAAGGGCATTTAGATACATTTCATCTGTTACCCAATTTATGTTTTTTGTTTCAACCTCAAGACCTGAACCTTTTTCTCTTATTGTGATTGCTGAGGAAGAAAAGGTTTTATATCCAATAATCGACTTGGCAATATAATTACCTAAATATTGATGTTCTTCTTTATTTGTAACGGTAATAATCTGGGCATCTTTGGGTGCATTCATTTCTGCAAGGATGGCCTGCTTCTGTTCTTCAGATAAACTCTCACCTAATGTGATAATGGTATCGCCAACAGCAACATCCGCATGGCTTTGGAGCGGAAGGATGAAAAGCATACACAGGAATAGGATTACATGTTTAATTACTTTCAATTTTATCACCTCGTGATCCCTTCTATAAAGATAAGCAATTCCATCATACAAAATTTTGAGTAGAAAGAGAAGTAAATATGAATTCTAGTCCGATATCGAATTTGACATTGAAAGATGTCCATAAATTAGGTATCATGAAAAGTATGATGTTTGCAAAATGAATAGGTCATACAATTTATCTTTTTTCAGCAGTAACTCTCTGTAACAGAACGATGAAAGAAATAAAAGTAAAGTTCGGTTCATTAATAGTAGTTTAAAACCCTGCTGAATAAAATAAAGCCTCCGGCAGATGCCTCGGATTTTTTAGGGGAATTTTTCCGGGTCTTAACTGTAGTAAGACCCCTACCTCAAGTTAATTATATAACTAGGAAGGTAGAAATCAACTGCCAGTAAAGACCCGTTTAGTTCAACCAGCATTCAGTAGGATAGAACACCCACTGATTGAAGTTTCACGACAAAGGATGTTCCTCTAGTCAGGTGTAAGCCACAAAAGTGGCGCACTGAGGCGTAATCGCGTGATAAAGACCCGGGCGCAAATTCGGTAAGCGAATTTGATAAAATTTTAACAAAGGTAAAACTAGGTCAACTGGTTTTATAAAGAGGGATTAATGATGCTTATTCGTTATAAAAAAAGTTTTGAGAAAATTGCTATGGGTTTACTGTCCTATATGCCAAGTGAAAAAGATTTAAAAAAACTACAACAAACCATAAAGCAATATGAGTCTGACAAAGATTGGCAGCTATTTTTATGGAAAGTAGATGATGATATTATTGGTCTACTTGGTGGTGTCTGGAATGATGAGTCCACATTTATGATTCACCACATTTCACTGAACCCATCCCATCGCGGACAAGGAATTGGGTCTAGTATGGTAATGGCATTAAAGGATTTGTATCCGGATAAACAAATTATACCTAATAAGGTTACTAGCGCATTTATTGATAAGTGTATAGAAGAAGGTAGTGAATGATCTCACTGCCTTCTATTCATTTTTTTCTGTAAGGCTTGTTGTCTTTCATTAATGACAGATGAACGATCTCTCCTCTTATGACGGTGGATTAATTCCGAATCCTCCATATTGCTTTCACTACCCCAGTCTAGTTCTAATTCTTGCGAACGTTTTTTGCATAAAGCCAACAATTCGGGAGTGATAGGTAGTTGTTGACTGCTATAAGACACGGAGTTTTTTATATGTAATAAGTGTTGCTCCATTTGCTGAAAGAGAGCGGTTGCGTCAAGGCCTAGCTTTTCTAATGGTTGTTTGTGCATTGAAAGGATGGTAAGCGACTTTTCTAACATTCGTTTGGCGCCATGGAGATTCCCGCGCCTGTGATGATAATTGGAAACAGCTATTTGAATAAGTCCGACCCAAATAGAGTCTTTATTCCGTTCATCTACTTTTTTCCAATAATCCTCCAATATTTCATGACATTCAAAATAATCGCGATCCCCGTGAAAATGAACTAAAAAATCGATATATTCTTGTGGAAAGTTCATGCTCTAATCCCCTTTGTTTAAGAATGTATTCCTTTAAATTTTTATTGGATAAATTCGGTCAATCTACTATACTAATTATAGCTTATTTTCAAATAGAGAAGATATTCAACAAAGATAAGTAACAACTATTATGTGAAAAGTTTTGGTGGAAAATATGCAATATAAAGTAAAGATTGAGGCTTTTGAAGGTCCACTTGATTTACTCCTTCATTTAATCAATCAACTAGAAATAGATATTTACGATATCCCAGTTGCCCAAATAACCGAACAATATATGCACTATATTCATACGATGAAAGAATTACAACTTGATGTTGCTAGTGAATTTCTTGTTATGGCGGCTACGTTATTAGAAATTAAAAGTAAAATGTTGCTCCCCAATCATAATCAACTTGAAGATGTCATAATTGAACTAGTAGAAGATCCGCGGGAGGAATTGGTCGAACGTCTTATTGAATACCGGAAATATAAAGAGGTTGCTGGAGATCTACGAACGCTAGAGGAAGAAAGAAGTTTATTGTTTACAAAACCTCCTGTCGACTTAACCCAATATACGGATTCAGTAATAGCCCAACAAAAGCCATTGGTTGATGTGTCACTATACGATATGTTAGGAGCCTTACAAAAGTTATTAAGGAGAAGAAAGCTGCAAAGGCCGCTCTTAACAAAAATCGCCCGCCAAGAAATATCGCTTGAAACGAGAATGAAGGAAATTATAAATGATTTAAGAAGCATTAAAGGACGAAAGTATTTCTTTGATTTATTTCCTGTTCATGATCGGGAGCATATTGTCGTAACTTTTTTAGCTCTATTAGAATTAATGAAGCAAAATGAAATCATTCTTGAACAGGAAAAAAACTTTGCTGATATTTATGTTTGTGTTTTGGAAGGAAGAGAGTAATGGAGATTATTCACTGGAGAGGAATTGTTGAAAGTTTATTATTTGCTGCCGGTGATGAAGGTCTCACCATGAAACAAATTTGCGATGTTCTTGAAATAGAACAGATGTTGGTTGAACAAGTAATTGGAGAACTGGAAAAAGAATACAATGAAAATCCAAACCGTGGAATTACACTTGTGCAAATGGCAGGTGCTTTTCAACTAGTAACCAAAAAGGAGTACTCTTCCTATTTGAAAAAGTTAGTTGAATCCCCTCATACAGCCAATTTATCTCAAGCAGCATTAGAAACATTAGCGATTATCGCCTATAAACAACCAATTACTAGAATGGAAATAGAGGAGATAAGAGGAGTCAAAACAGAAAGACCCTTACACACATTAATGGCAAAAGCTCTAATAAAAGAAGTAGGTAGAGCCGAGGGAGCAGGAAGAGCTTATCTGTACGGAACAACAAAAGAGTTCCTTGATTATTTTGGCTTAAAGAGCATTGAGGAACTTCCGCCGCTTCCGGAAAAGGTAGAAGAAGACGACTTCCAAGCGGAAGCCGATTTATTTTTTGACCGTTTTGATGATTAGGTACAAAGGTGCCAGGTACATCCTTTTTGGATGTACCTGGCACCTTTTATGTTTAGTCAAGCAATAATCTTCATTACTATCCATAGGATAGTGGTGGAGGAAAATTTGATAATGGGGAGGCATGACGATGAATTCTAGGCACGAGTATTTAGAAGAAGTGCTTAAATGGAAGGAAGACGTGTTAACTGTTTTAAAAGATGAAGGAGTAAATGAAAATGAAAGCATATACTTGCGAATTCATGACTTTTCAACGCAATTATCAAGGCTTGTGGAGGAAGATGCATCGAATGAGGTGCTTTCAGTTGTACAAGGAGAAGTTGCAGCTCTTCATGAGGAAGTCGAACAATACTTTATCGAACGTCAAAGTCATGGAAGTACTTTTATAAATGAAACTTATGTTCAACCAGGAAAGCATGTGCTGCCGCCTTTGCCTTATGAATATAATGCTCTTGAGCCTTATATCTCAGAGGAAATCATGAAATTGCATCATCAAAAGCATCATCAATCCTATGTAGATGGACTGAATAAAGCAGAGATTAGTCTTGCCCAGGCTAGAAAAAATAATGACTTCTCCCTTGTAAAGCATTGGTCTCGAGAATTGGCCTTTCATGGGTCAGGTCATTATCTGCATACAATCTTTTGGAATAATATGACTCCAAAAGGTGGTGGAGCCCCTGGTCGATTATTACTTAGAGAAATTGAGAAGTACTTTGGCAGTTTTGACTTATTCAAAAAACATTTCTCTGAAGCTGCCAAGGCAGTTGAAGGAGTTGGTTGGGCCATTCTTGTCTGGTCCCCTCGTTCACGCCATTTGGAAATCCTCCAATCCGAGAGACATATGATTTTAACGCAATGGGATACGATTCCCCTACTTGCTCTTGATGTATGGGAACATGCTTACTATTTACAATATAAAAATAATAAGGCAAGCTATGTAGACAATTGGTGGAATACGGTCAATTGGAAAGATGTCGAGGAGCGTTTTTTAAAAGCGAGACAATTAAAATGGAAGCCATTTTAGAAGATTTTATAATGTTTAAGAAGGTGAGAAGGGCAGGTCTTCGGAAAAGGCCTGCATTCTTTTTTGTCATAACGGGACAAGAGTGGCATAAACTTGTACAAACCGATAAAGGAGAAGAGGGATAACAGAATGAAATCTTTTAAATACTTATTAATTTGTACTTTAATGATCTCATCCTTCTTACTGTATCTTCCCCATAATGTGCAAGGTGCTGCTTCAGTCAGTGCAAGCAGTGCTATTTTAATGGAACAGCAGTCAGGTAGGGTTTTATACGAAAAGAGTGCACATGAGAAGAAAAGAATTGCAAGTATTACGAAAATCATGACCGCTATTCTTGCGATTGAGTCTGGAAAATTAGATGAAACGGTAACCATTAGTAATAACGCAGTTGGTACAGAAGGTTCGTCTATTTATTTACAGCCAAATGAAAAGATAAAATTAGAAGATTTGGTTTATGGATTAATGCTTCGGTCTGGTAATGATGCTGCTGTGGCTATAGCCGAGCATGTTGGTGGAAGTTTAGATGGTTTTGTTTTTTTAATGAATCAAAAAGCAGAAGAGATCGGAATGGAAAATACCCATTTTGCCAATCCTCATGGTTTAGATGATCATGAAAATCATTATTCAACAGCCTATGATATGGCACTACTCACCCAATATGCAATGAACGATGATACATATAAGAAAATTTCTGGAACAAAAGTACATCGTGCCCCAGATCCATCTGGAGATTGGGATCGAATCTGGAAAAATAAAAATCGTTTACTAACTGGTTTATATGAGCATACAACTGGCGGTAAAACAGGTTATACAAAGAGGGCCAAAAGAACGCTAGTTACAACCGCTTCAAAAGACAATCTTGATTTAATTGCTGTTACACTAAATGGTCCTGATGATTGGAATGATCATATTAACATGTATGAGCATGGATTCAATAACTATAACCTCGTAACTGTTTTACAAGCAGGAACGCTTAAAAAAATCGATGACAACTTTTATAAGAACAAGGTATATGTAGAACAGGATGTTGTCTATCCAGTTACGAAAAAAGAACAAGAATTATTCCATATCAAAATCACGTTGCAGAAACCAAAAGAGGAATGGCGAGAAGGGAACGTTAAACCTGATTTAGTTGGTAAAGCAACGATCCTTTTTGATGAAAAAAGGCTAAGAGAGGTACCCCTTTATTATAAAGGATCAGGTAAAAAGGAAGATCGATCTTTCTCTGAACACTTCAAAAACATGTTTAGTCTTCATATAGGTGTTGGAGAATGATTAATATTATTTGGGTATTATTGACCGTAATTGGGGTCGTGTTTGCCATGTTTAACGGAACAATGGAAGAGGTCAACGCCGCGGTTTTTAAAGGAGCTTCAGAGGCGGTAACTCTCTGTATCGGGCTGATTAGTGTCCTTGTCTTTTGGCTAGGCATGATGAAAATTGCCGAACATGCCGGGCTATTGGACAAACTTTCACAGTTTTTTCGTCCTTTTGTAAAAAGATTATTTCCAGAGGTCCCACCCCAACATCCTGCAATGGGATATATTTTATCTAATATGATGGCTAATTTATTCGGGCTTGGGAATGCGGCAACACCACTAGGAATAAAAGCAATGGAGCAATTAAAAGAATTAAACGGGGGTAAAAGTGAGGCAAGTCGGTCTATGGTCACATTTCTCGTCATTAATACTGCTAGTGTTACCTTAATCCCCACAACTGTTATTGCAATTCGCATGAATTATAATGCCGAATCACCGACAGATATTGTTGGTCCAACATTACTTGCTACTTTATTATCAGCGATTGCGGCTATTATGATTGATCGCTTATTTTATTATCGAAGATCCCGAAAACGTAAAGGGTGATAGGAATGGGAATTGTTTCAGTTATTTCCCTTTGGTTTATACCAATTCTCATAGGATTTATCTTACTTTACGGTACATATAAAAAAGTACCGACTTATGAAAGTTTTGTTGAAGGCGGGAAAGAAGGAATTAAAATCGCGATCTCAATTATTCCGTTTCTAGTTGGAATGTTAGTGGCTATTTCCATCTTTCGGGCCTCCGGCGCTCTTGAATTTTTTATGAATTTAATCCGACCAGTAATGGAAGCAATCGGGGTACCAACAGAAATTGTCCCTCTTTCCATTATCAGGCCTTTATCTGGAACAGCAGCTCTTGGGATGACAAGTGATTTAATTGCAACCTATGGCCCTGATTCTTTTATTGGCCGCTTAGCAGCAGTTTTACAAGGTAGTACGGATACTACTTTTTATATTTTAACCGTTTATTTTGGAGCAGTCGGCATTAAGAAGATGGGGGATGCGTTAAAAGTAGGTTTGTTAGCAGACCTTTTTGGAATTATGATTGCGATTGTAATCGTGTCACTCGTATGGTAAAAATAGAAGGGGCGGTTCTCTTGTTTGATGAAACAAACGCGAGGGCCGCCCTTTGTGTTGACTTACATTTCTTTTATTTTGAAAAAAGAGCAGAATATGGCATAATTCAAAATGAAGTATAAAGCTCGCGAATTTGATAGAGGTGACTATATGGAAAGACTTCAAAAAGTAATCGCACATGCAGGTGTCGCTTCAAGGAGAAAAGCAGAAGAAATGATTCTTGAAGGTAAAGTGAAGGTAAATGGCAAAGTAGTTAAAGAACTTGGTGTCAAAGTGTCAAACTCCGATAAAGTTGAGGTGGAGGGAATTCCTCTTGAGAAGGAAGAACCTGTTTATTTTCTTTTTTATAAACCACGAGGCATCATTTCTAGTGTAACAGATGATAAAGGCCGAAAAACCGTTACGGATTACTTCCCACAAATTAAACAACGGATTTATCCAGTAGGACGTCTTGATTATGATACATCAGGACTAATTTTATTAACAAACGATGGGGAGTTTTCGAACTTGCTTATGCATCCGCGTAATGAGATCGAAAAAGAATATATTGCTAAAATAAAGGGAGTTCCTCTTAGAGAAAAGATAAAAATGCTCGAAAAAGGAATCCAATTGGAAGACGGTAAGACCGCTCCGGCCCGGGCGAAAGTCATTTCTGTAGATAAAAAGAAAGGAACAGCGATTGTTTCGCTGACGATTCATGAAGGAAAAAATCGTCAAGTTCGAAGAATGTTTGAAGCGATTGGATATCCGGTTATGAAACTGCGTAGAGAAAGATATGCCTTTTTAACGCTTCAGGGCTTAAATGCAGGTGAATCTCGAGAGCTAACAGCACACGAAGTCAAGCAGCTTCGATTTTTAGCAGAAAGTAATTAGGGAATTCAAATATATTAAGCAAAAAAAATAATACAGGATAGAGATTAATGATATAATATTAGAAAAATTATTATTTTCAAAAAACAAAAAGGCAGATCATCATAGTTTATTTGTGATGATCTCATTTTTCAAAAATGGACTGGGGGGGAGGAGCCATTTATGAAGAAACAACGATTTTGGATGCGAACCATAATCTTGGGAGTTTTAGTACTAGCTGTTGGTTATTCATTGTATGCTAATTTAACAAAAGATGAAGTGCATAAAGTCGAAATCGGCAAAAAGGCACCTGATTTTGCATTAGTCGATCTAAATGGGGAAAAACATCAGTTATCAGATTATGAGGGCCAAGGGGTATTTTTAAATTTCTGGGCAACATGGTGTAAGCCTTGTGAAAAAGAGTTTCCATATATTAATAATCAGTACAAGCATTTTAAAGACAAAGGGGTACAAGTTATAGCTGTTGATGTGGGGGAAACTGAATTTGCGGTTAGGCAATTTGTTGACCGCCATGAACTTACTTTTCCTGTCGTGATTGATAAAAAAGAAGAGGTCATGACTACCTATGGAGTAAATCCACTGCCAATCACGTTTCTTATTGATAAAAATGGAACAGTGGTGAAATCACATTTAGGGGAATTAACGGAAGAAATGGTGCATAATTATATGAAGCAAATTCAACCGTAGTAAAGGGAGTTTTTTTCGATGAATCAGGTTAAATGCGAATGTGGCCATGTAAATCCACATGGAACGATCCTTTGTGAGGCATGTGGAAAACCATTATCTGAAAATGAAAATAAGCAAAAACTTGTCGACATGAGATATGAAGGAAGTGCACGGCGTTCTCAAACCTATAACAAAACGATTGTTGATAAAATTTGGAATTTTTTCTCTTCTGTAAAGGTGGGTGTGATGCTCATTGTCATTACATTGATAGCATCTGCCTTCGGAACAATTTTTCCGCAAGAAATGTATATTCCGCCGCAAATCCCACCATCAGAGTTTTATCGAGAACAATATGGGTGGTTTGGACAATTATATTATGAACTAGGATTTCATAATTTATACAGTTCATGGTGGTATTTATTATTAATTGCTTCAATTGGAGTGTCGCTTGTCATATGCAGCTTGGATCGGGTAATCCCACTTTATCGTGCCTTAAAAAAACAAAGGGTAACGAGGAATGAAGGATTCTTACAGAGACAACGATTTTTTAGCAAAACAAATGTTAAATTATCTGATGATAACTATAATTTGTTAAAAGAAAAACTTAAGTCAAAGCGTTATCATATTCGGGAAGAAAACGGAAACCTGCTTGCAGAAAAGGGTCGTTTTTCAAGATGGGGACCCTATGTGAATCATGTTGGACTTATTATCTTTTTAATTGGTGGTATGCTTCGCTTTGTCCCAGGTATGTATGTTGATAAAGTCCTCTGGGTTCGTGAAGGGGAAACAAAGCTGATCCCAGAAACAAATGGAGAATATTACCTTAAAAATAATCAGTTTATTCTAGAAACTTATAATAGTGAAAAAGATGGTAAGGTATTTGCGGATGCGATTGACCGGGCTGGAGTCGTTGCCAAAAATTATCAATCGAATGTCACCCTTTATAAAAAAGAGGGAAATTCCCTTCCAGGCGAGCCACCACAATTAGAAAAGCTGAAAGATGGAGAAATAAGAGTTAATGAACCCTTTAAATTTGAAGATTATGCCCTATACCAAACCGAATTTAAGTTAAATGAATTAAGTACGATGACGTTTGCTTTAAGTCATAAAGAAACGGGCGAGGAGTTTGGCACATTAACGATTGACTTAAACGAGCCTAAAACAGAATATCCGTTATCAGAGGGTTATGAAGTTGAGATGATGAGTTACTTTCCAGACTTTGAATTTAATAACGACGGAGAACCTTCTACTAAGTCAAAAATTCCAAATAATCCAGGGTTTATTTTTAAAATGTACACCCCTGACAAACCAGATGGGGAAATTAGTTTTGTCGCCATCAGACAAACGATTGAACCAGACGGTGACAATCAATATAAAATGACTTTTAAAGAGGTCGAAACGAAAAATGTTTCGGGACTTACCGTTCGAAAAGATTTAACGCTTTGGATTATAGCGCTCGGTGGAGCTATTTTTATGCTGGGAGTTTGTCAAGGCTCATTCTGGTATCATAGGCGAATTTGGATCTATAGTAGAGACAATCAAGTTTGGCTTGCTGCTCACACAAATAAAAATTGGCACAGCTTAAAACAAGAGATCGCATTTGTGTTGGACGGTACAGGAGTTGAAGAGCCTAACGACCAATTAAACATAGAAAAGGACGGATAAGGGGGGATTTAGTTGGTGAACCTAAGTAGTAATTTGTTGTTTCTTGCCTTTATACTATATTTAATAGCTACCATCTTTTTTGGTGGAGCCATTAAGGATAAAAGGACCCATCAAGAAGAATATAAAAAGCAAAATAGATGGGCAAAAGTAGCCATTACAATTACAATTATTGGGTTTCTTGCTCAACTCGGCTATTTTATTACTAGATGGATTGCTGCAGGTCATGCACCTGTTAGTAATTTGTTTGAGTTTACTACCTTTTTTGGAATGTGTATTGTTGGAGTGTTTATCGGGATATACTTTATTTATAAAACATCGTTATTGGGATTATTTACTTTACCTGTAGCCCTATTAATCATAGCGTATGCAAGTATGTTCCCAAGAGATATTACACCACTAATACCGGCACTGCAAAGTCACTGGTTACAAATTCACGTTATTACAGCAGCTCTAGGGGAGGCCATTCTTGCCATTAGCTTTGCAGCAGGACTTATTTATTTAGTGAAGTCGATTGACCAATCCAAAAAAAGCAAAAAAACTTTTTGGCTTGAAACAATCATGTTTAGCCTAATCTGTGTAGTAGGGTTCATAGTTGTCACAAGTACCTTTTCGGCATTAAATTACCAGACAAACTTTAACTGGATTGATAAAAATGGCGCGGAGACGGAACTCGAGTATACAATGCCAGCCATCATTGGTCCTCATGAAGGAGAACAATTGACAAAGGATAACTTTTCACCACTCGTTGAAGTACCTGCAATTATTAATGCCAAAAAATTAAACACGGTCGTCTGGTCAATTGTTGTAGGGATTATTTTATATCTAGTTATTCGCATCATCTTCCGAAAAAGAATTGGCGATCTTTTTAAACCCCTTGTCAAAAATGTCAATTTAAATTTAGTTGACGAAATTAGTTATCGCTCAGTATTAATTGGCTTTCCAGTTTTTACATTAGGAGCACTAATATTCGCAATGATTTGGGCGCAAATTGCGTGGACACGTTTTTGGGGCTGGGATCCAAAAGAAGTTTGGGCTCTTATCACATGGCTATTTTATGCAGCGTTCTTACATTTAAGGCTTTCAAAAGGTTGGCATGGCGAAAAGTCAGCATGGTTAGCTGTTATTGGTTTTGTTATTATTATGTTTAATCTCGTTGCAGTCAACTTGGTGATAGCAGGACTTCACTCATATGCTTAATTAATTCATTTATATACTTCCTTTTTAGGCCTTCACAAAAGTAGTGGAGGCCTTTTTAGGCAAAATAATAGGGAAAGGATAGATATAATTCAGTTCTTTTTGTACAATAGATGTGCTAGGAGGGTTATTCTTTGGATAAAAACATTAAAATATTAGTTGTAGATGATGAAGAGAGAATTCGCCGTTTATTAAAAATGTATTTAGAGAGAGAGAATTATGTGATTGAGGAAGCAGAAGACGGAAATGAAGCACTTTCAATGGCGCTGGCAAATGATTATGATGTTATATTGCTAGACTTAATGATGCCTGGTAAAGATGGCATCGAAGTTTGCCGGGAACTAAGAGAGAAAAAGTCAACACCAGTCATCATGCTAACAGCTAAGGGTGAAGAGGTGAACAGGGTCCAAGGCTTTGAAGTGGGAACAGATGATTATATTGTTAAACCTTTCAGCCCAAGAGAAGTGGTTTTACGTGTGAAAGCGTTATTACGCCGTTCTTCTCAAACCACCTTTGTGCAAGCAGAACCAGTTACAAAAGATGTCATTGTTTTCCCGCATCTAACCATTGACAATGATGCCCATCGAGTAGTAGCGAATGGACAGGAAGTCAACTTAACACCAAAAGAATATGAACTATTATTCTTCTTGGCGAAATCACCAGATAAGGTGTATGACCGTGAACAATTGTTAAAAGAAGTTTGGCATTATGAATTTTTCGGTGATTTACGTACAGTTGATACTCATGTTAAGCGGTTACGGGAAAAATTAAATAAAGTATCAGAACAGGCTGCAAAAATGATTATTACCGTTTGGGGTGTCGGGTACAAGTTTGAGGTAATCGATGAATGAAATTTTGGCGCAGTGTAGTTGTTAAACTTTGGGCAACGATTCTTTTGCTTGTCTCGTTTGTACTGTTTTTTGTATTAATTATGACGATGCAATTTTTGCAAAACTACTCAGCTTCTGAAAATGAAAAAAACTTAGTAGAAGAAGCTGAAAAAATTGCACGAATCATAGAGACCCATGAGTTGGACAGTGCTTTAGAAATTTCTTGGGAGTTAATTGATCAAGTAACAGGGCTTACAATTGTATTAAGTCCAACGGAGTATTACACAGCTCCGTATGAAGGGAAAACATTAAAAATTCCCTTGTCATATTTTTTAGAAAATGAAGAGTTATCGCAGGTATTGAAAAAAAATGAATTAAAAAAAGTGGTAACTAATTTTTCTGATCGGGCCGGAGCCGAAGACCTATTACAATACATTATTATTGGGGTACCTTTGGCAGGGAAAGATGGTCATAATGGGGCTGTCTATATTTACCAATCAGTTGAAGTTGGCGAGGAAATGGCGCGGGAAACAACGGAATATATATTACTCGCAGCTGGAATTGCGATTATTCTCACAACCTTCTTTGCGTTCTTCTTATCAACGAGAATTAATGCTCCGCTTCGAAAGATGAAACAGGCGGCTTTTGAAGTTGCTAAAGGAAAGTTTGATACGAAAGTACCGATTTTAACAAATGATGAAATCGGTGAATTAGCAACTGCTTTTAATCAAATGGGCCGTCAATTGAAATTTAATTTGAATGCCCTTAATCAGGAAAAAGAATTATTATCTAGTATTTTAAGTGGGATGGCAGATGGGGTTATTACGTTTAATCGTGATGGTACCATACTCATGACAAATCCCCCTGGTGAACTTTTTCTGCAAAATTGGTCTTTTGAAAAACAAAAGCTGGAAACTTCTTCTGAAGAACTACCTTCTAAGGTAATGGAGTTATTCCAGCAAGCTGTTAATACAGAAAAAGAACAAATCGGTGAAATCACTCTTAAAGGTCATTATTGGGTGATGATTGTCAGTCCATTATATAGTCATCAATCCATCCGTGGAGCTGTTGCTGTTGTAAGAGATATGACCGAGGAACGAAAACTAGATAAAATGAGAAGTGACTTTATTGCCAATGTTTCACATGAATTACGAACGCCAATTGCTATGATGCAAGGCTATAGTGAAGCGATTGTGGACGGAATTGCGCAAACAGATGAGGAAAAGCAAGAAATGGCTAAGATCATCTACGATGAGTCCTTGAGAATGGGCCGGCTAGTTAATGAACTATTAGACTTGGCTAAAATGGAATCTGGACATTTTAATTTGACACTTGAAGAGGTGGACATAGAACCATTCCTAAGCAGGATTTACCGTAAATTTCAGGGGTTATCGAAAGAAAAGAATATTAAACTTCAATTTAATCGCGAAGGGAATGAATCTGTGTTTTCATTTGACTCTGATCGGATTGAACAAGTGTTAACAAACCTTGTTGATAATGCAATTAGACATACTGAAGAAGGTGGCACAGTTACTATTCATGAGCGAAGCGATGACCGCGGAATTTTGATTGAAGTAGAAGATAATGGGGCTGGAATTCCTGAAGAGGATTTACTATTTGTGTTTGAACGATTTTATAAAGCAGATAAAGCGAGAACACGAGGAAAGTCAGGCACAGGCTTAGGACTCGCAATTGCCAAGAATATTGTCGAAGCACATAATGGTTTTATTACCGTTCAAAGCAGACTAGGACAAGGGACGACATTTTCCTTCCTGATTCCAAGAAATTTGAAGTAAATTGCCGACAAATCTTGTTTCATAAGGAACAAATAAAGTAATTTTTATCATTAGGGAGTCTTTCTGTGCGTTAAGCCTGATAAATACTGTTCAACAAGTGGTAATGAATTTTTCATTACCACTTGTTCTATTCATGGACAAGTTGACATAGGGTGAAAGGGGAATAAGGGAAGGAGGATTTGTTAACGTGAGAGATTACATAAGAAGGTTTTTAATAGCAGGTGCAATGGGCTTTTGTGTCAGTTTATTATTTTTAGGAATCTAAAAATGAAGAAATGATGTTAATTGTGTGACAAATTAGGCACAGATATACCTTTACTTAACCTTTTTAAGACATTTTTCTTCACAGATATAGGACCTTTATGTATAATAAAGACATAAATATGAATAAGATCTATCTTCGGGGCAGGGTGAAATTCCCGACCGACGGTAATGAGATTTATCTCAAAGCCCGTGAGCCTTTATTTTAAAGGCAGGATTTGGTGAGATTCCAAAGCCGACAGTATAGTCTGGATGGGAGAAGATGGAGGTTTGGCAACATTCAAGAAAAATTATACTTTTTTGGATGTTTCTTAAAGATGCCTTCTAATATTCTCCCTCAAGTATAAAACTTGAGGGATTTTTATTGAAAATTTATAGGGGCTATCGCTAAACCTTCTTTCTATGGAACCGATGAAGGGATCCTAGTAAAGGAGAAGAGGAAGATGAGAAGTAAAAAGATTAGAGTGATGGTATCTGTAGCCATGTTAAGTAGTTTTGCGTATGTATTAATGCTATTAAACTTTCCAATACCACCGTTTCCAAATTTCTTAAAGATTGATTTTAGTGACCTGCCCGCTTTGATTGGTACGTTAGTTTATGGTCCAATGGCAGGGATCGTTATTGAATTATTAAAAAATGTGCTTGATTATTTTATGACGGGTAGCGAAACAGGTATTCCTGTTGGACACTTTGCAAACTTTGTTTCAGGAATCCTTTTTATCTTGCCAACATATTACGTGTATAATAAAATTAAAACGAAAAAAGGCATGACTTTTGGCTTAATTATCGGTACCATTTTAATGGCTGGAATTATGAGTGTACTAAATTACTTTATTTTACTTCCAGCTTATACGTTTTTATTAAACTGGCCAGCAATGAGCGGTCCGGAAATTCGCTCCTATATAGTGGCAGGGGTATTACCATTTAATATTATTAAAGGAATTGCTATGTCACTTGTATTCTTGTTCTTATTCTCAAAAATGGGAAATTGGATTCAAAAGCAACAATCATCATACAAAATGGGTCTATAAATAAAAAAAGCACCTTTAAGGTGCTTTTTTTTATTTGGAGAAAACGATCTCCAAAAAAAGAGGGCTAAAGCCAGCCCCCCTTTAACTACTGATACTATTCAAACTTTAAAGCGTCCCCATCAAATGACTCATCTGCTACTTTAATGGAGTCAGTTGGACAACCTTCAAAAGCATCCATCATGTCGTCGATTAAAACATCAGGAATCTCAACTGTACCTTGATTCTCATCAAGTGTAACGAAAGCGATACCGTCATCATCATAATCATAAATATCTGGAGCTGCTGCGCCACAAGCGCCACATGCGATGCAAGTTTCTTTGTCTACGATTGTATATTTTGCCATTGAAAAAACCTCCTGAGTAATATAATTTTTTATTTTATCGTTTGTACGATGATTTAACGATAAACTCATTTCTTATCCTCTATTTTAAATCGGGTTGAGTAACTTTTCAATAGAAAAAATATTTTGAATAGCTTTTTTAAAGTTATTCAGGGTTAAAGCTGAAAAAATCAATATGAAAACCCTTTCATTACAATGTTTCATGGTATGATTGAAGTAGGGTTTATGCGTATACTATTTTTGAAATAATATATTAGAATGGTTCGGTGAGCATAATGGAATTGTCATTTTTACAAATGATCATTTTATATAGTTTACAAAAACTGAATGGAGAACGCACCATATACTCGATTTTCCATTTGTTACATGGAAAACAATCCTCACAAACGATTCAAGATGCATTCTTGTATCGTTTAACACCTTTATTTAATACTTATCCCTTTTTAAGTAGACAGGAATTAGAAGAAATGCTCTCTTTCTTTAAAACAAACGAATGGGTCAGAGCAATTTCCGATAATGATCATTATTGTCTTACGGAAGAAGGCGAGTGCATTCTTGCTGGGTTAATTACCGAAAAACCAATTCCACGTTATTTAGATGGCATGAATGTGCAAAAGCAGAGCCTCCTTTTTTGGGAAAGGCTGTCTCTATTAGTTCAAGTCATTTCCTATTTACAAAAACGTGATTCAAAGTATATCCCGATTCAAAAAAATCAAGAAACCATTCACTGGATACGAATGTTTTTAAAACAAAACCGTTATAATCGGAAAACATTAGGTATGAACTTACACTCTGAATTAGTGTCCTGTTTAGAGAAAGAACGGTCGATTAACCCTAATTTAATAGTTGTTCGTTTAAGCGGATATCATTCTATTGGTTTGACCATAGAGCAAGCTGCTCAAAAGTTTAATCTAGAGACGACACATTTTTATTATGAATTTCTGAATATCCTCCACTTTATGGTTACAGAAGTTCAACAAAAAGCTGAAAAATTTCCGATTTTACATACATTAATTGAACCAACGAAAAGCAGGGTTCTTACCCAGTCTGCCGAAAAAACAATGGAGTTATTACAACAAGGGTATTCACTACTAGAAATTATTGACATTCGGCAATTAAAAAAAGGTACGATTGAAGATCATATAGTCGAACTAGCCTTAAAAATCAATGACTTTTCAATTGAACCGTATGTAACAGTAGAAAAACAAGAAAAAATTAAAAGGGCAGCTAGTCAGTCGATGTCAAAGCAACTTAAAGTTATTCTCAATATGGTTGAGGACGTTACTTACTTTCAGATTAGATTGGTGCTGGCTAAATATGGAGACGGGTGATCATGTTAGAAAGCGATTTAAAACAGTATTTTAATTATGAACAATTTCGACCAGGACAAAAGGAAGTGATTACTTCCGTTCTAGAAGGCAATCATACGATTGCAATGCTGCCGACTGGAACAGGCAAATCACTTTGCTATCAACTTTCAGGGTATAAGCTTACAGGCCAGGTTATTATTGTTTCTCCATTATTATCTTTAATGCAGGATCAAGTTGAACAAATGAAAATGAATGGGGAAAAAAGTGTTGTCGCAGTCAACTCTTTTTTAGCTGGATCCGATCGGAAAAAAGCGCTGCTAAATTTAAACCAATATAAATTTATTTTTATTTCACCAGAATCACTGGCCAATCCACTTCTCATGGATAGGCTGAAAATGTTAAAAAAAATCTCACTATTTGTCATTGATGAGGCGCACTGTATTTCACAATGGGGATATGATTTTAGACCTGATTATATGAAACTTGGAGAAGTTAGGGAAAAACTAGGTTTTCCGCTTACATTAGCTTTAACTGCAACAGCGACAAAGGATGTTATTGAGGATATAATCCAATCACTAAGGTTGGACAATTGTCAGCAAATTGTGTTCTCGGTTGATCGCCCAAATATTGCAATGTCGGTGTTACGAATTGAAAATCATCAAGATAAGTGGAACGTTTTATATAAACATGTTGCCAAATTAAAGGGACCCGGAATCATTTATTTTTCAAGTAAAAAGATGGCTGAACAGGCTGTTACATATTTAAGAGGAAAAGGTGTGAATAACATTGCTGCTTATCATGGAGGTATGGATCAGGAATCCCGCATTTTAATTCAACAGCAGTTTCTCATGAATCAACTTGAAATTATATGTGCAACAAGTGCATTTGGAATGGGCGTGAACAAAGAAAATATTCGTTTTGTTATTCATTATCATATGCCAGGACAAGTCGAATCCTATCTGCAGGAGATTGGGCGGGCAGGCCGTGATGGAAAGCCGAGTGTTGCGGTTTTATTATACTCACCTGGTGATGAACAACTTGCTTATCAATTGGCTTTATCAGAAATACCGTCCATACAACAGTTGGATTGGTTACTCAATATGGTTCATCAATCCGAGGATGTATGGAGTCATGATTTGGAAGCATGGCAGAAAATGGGGGGATTTACAGATACAAGTTGGAGATTTGTATCTAATATTCTGTTGGATCGTGACCAAACCAAATCGGACATTCTGACAAATCTTCTAGATTATAAAAATATCGTTGAATCAAGAAGAAAATTGAAAGAAGAAAAAACAGCAGTTATGACGAAACTTGTCAGATCAGACGGCTGTAGAAGAAGTCAGATCCTCCAGTACTTTAAGGAAGATACGGTAGGAAAAGACCTTAAATCATGCTGTGATAGGTGTGGGTTTGAGATGAAATTATTTTATCGTGGGAATATAGAAGAAAAGAATGAAGTCGAATTTAGTTGGAAACAGAGACTCACTGATATATTATTAAATTAAAAGATACCGAATATATCATAAGTGAGTGAAACAATGAAAAAAAAGTACAGTGAATTAATGTTAGAAGTAACTGATAAGGAATTGCTCAAATCTTTATATTTAACACAGCTATTCTTGTTAATCCTCTCTCTTATCCTAGGATTCTTTTTATTTGATGATGTTAGAGAATTTGCCGCATTATTTAAATGGGATATAAACCAAATTTTCTTATGGGGCGGTAGTGCTGGAGTAGCGGTATTTTTATTAGATTATTTGTTAATGAAATTACTTCCATCCCATTACTATGATGACGGTGGATTGAATGAACGAATTTTTCAAACCCGTCCAGTTGTTGAAATTGCGATGATCTCTGGTATCGTTTCAATAGCCGAAGAAATTTTATTCCGTGGAGTAATTCAAACGCATGTTGGTCTTATTTTATCAAGTCTTATTTTTGCGTTCGTTCACTTTCGTTATTTATTTAATAAGTTTCTATTTATAAATGTCATTGGGTTAAGTTTTCTAATTGGATTTATTTATGATCGGACTGAGAATCTATTGGTTACGATTTTAATGCATTTTATGATTGATTTTTTATTAGGTTGTTTGATTAAATACAACTTTATTCAGTCTAAGAAACAAAATGAACAGGAAGGGATCATTGAATGAGTAAAGAGCGCCCCTACAGAGAACAAGCTGAGAAGTTAAGGCAAAAATTAGAGAAAACTACCTTTGAAGAGGGGCAAATGGTTGAAAGAGAAGAATTACCTCCAAGAAGCCGTGTGCACCAACAAAAAAGGGAAAAAAATAAATGGAAGCTAAAGTATCCGGTCATTCGTTTATTAGTGTTATTTTTTATTTTATTACCAATTACGATATTTAGTATTTATTCTTCCTTGTTAAAAGAACCAATGAGTAGCGTAAGAAAAACGATAGGGGAGTCGTCAGAGGGCTTCGAAGTAATTGATATTGAAAAGTCAGTGCCAAAAGAAAAAAGTGAGAAAGAGATAAATCCAGAGCCAGAACCAGAAACTTCAACAGAGGGAGAACAGGATGTTGTGGAAGATTCAGTTGATAGAAGGAGGGACCCCAATGATTTGATTTCCTCTGGAGAGAACTCTAACCCTTCTATTTCTGTCGATTCAATCGTGAGTGAAACGAAGTCTCAATCCAATCAATCGATTTACCATACCGTTCAGCCGGGTGAAACGATTTATCGAATTTCGATGAAATATTATCAATCAAAAGCAGGCATAGATACGATTAAAAGGGCCAATGGATTAAGTAGTAATGAAATTAAAGTGGGGCAGGTTTTGACCATCCCATTATCAAAGTAAATCGGCATGTGTGGTGCCGATTTTTTTGCCGTATTAGATCATTTCTTAAAAAGAACCGTCATACATTTACGGACAAGTTCATAAATTGGTGATAGAAGGGAGGGAATGAGTTGGAATCACCGATTATGATGCTTGATGAAAGAACGGATCAGGCTACAAGAAAAATGTTACAAAAGGTAGTTGAGAGAAAACAGAAATTTGATAAATTAACCTTTTGGCATTTAATGATTATGTGGGGAACAATCATTATTGCATTTGGCTATTTTATAGTTTTGTATTATACGCTATTTAAGCCGTATTCATATTCCTTTGCGACCGTTTTTTCGGTTTATGTAAATAATTCGAACCATCTCTTTATGTTAATGATCGTCCTTGGCCTATTTGGTCTAATGAATGTTTTTCGGCAAAAACGGGATAAGGCTGAAAAGGAATTCCACTTATTGCGTTGTGAAATTATCGATAAAAGTAAGGATTTGTGGAGTAATAAGGACGAATGGAAAAATCGGCATCTTGTGTTTGAGATGATGAAGAAAAATTATGATATTAATTTATACCATGAAAACAAATAAGAGTATCAAAAGACTCTTATTTGTTTTCAATAAAAGATTTTGTTAGAAAAATTTCTTCTTCCCTCTTTCTTCTTTCAAAATTTCAACGGCTTCGCGGAATCGGAGGGAATGGACAATTTCTCTTTCTCTTAAAAATCGAAGGCTATCATTAATATCAGGATCATCGCTTATATTAATCAACCATTGATAAGTAGCTCTTGCTTTTTCTTCTGCAGCGATATCCTCGTAAAGATCTGCAATCGGATCGCCTTTTGCTTGAATGTAGGTCGCAGTCCAAGGATTACCCGCTGCATTATGATAAAATAGAGCGGAATCATGATCTGCATAGTGATCCCCAAGACCGGCTGCCTTGAGTTGTTCAGGGGTTGCATCCTTTGTTAATTTATAGACCATTGTCGCAATCATTTCTAGATGGGCAAATTCTTCTGTACCAATATCGGTTAATAGTCCAACTACTTTATCAGGAATGGTATAGCGTTGATTTAAATAACGGAGGGCTGCGGCTAATTCTCCATCTGCACCACCGTATTGTTCAATTAAGTATTTCGCGAGTGTTGGATTACACTGGCTGACTTTAACGGGGTACTGCAACTTCTTCTCATAAATCCACATTAGATTACCTCCTAACATTCTACAAGTCCATTTGTTAAAATCCTAATCGGATAAGTCGACCTATACTTGCCATGGCCACGGTGCGTCATCCCAGTTCCATGGATAACCCGAATAACTGTTTCCAAATTGTTGCAGTGGACCAAATTTACTTTCCATTGCCTTTTTTATTTTTTTTCGTTCCGAAGCGAATTGGTTAAATTGTTTAATCGCTTCCGCATCGTCATTATGGGTATCTAAATATAAGGTCAGTTCGACAAGGACAAAATCAACTGCTTGAAGTTGTTCGAGTAATTGATAGTATTCAGGAGGCATCTTTTTCATGTTAATCCCTCCCTTTAGCTTTTTCATATGGGCTGTAATAGGGATCGTAAAGAGCCTTCCAAAGGGTTCCGGCTTTTAAAGCCTCCAAAGGTGCGAACTGTTCTAAATTTGGTGGTTGAAATCCCATGTATAAATGGGGAGGAGTAGAATAACTTTTTGTTTTGATAGGCTTACAAGGATCGAATGGACTGCTATATGGGTGCCAAACTTTATTTCTTGTATTCATCTAATAACCTCCTTTATTTCATCCTTTAAATCATATGATAGGTAAATTTATTCTATGTTACATTTTTATGGTAAAATATAGGTCTCTTCATGCGAGAAATCCTATGTTAAGGACTATGAGTTATTATTTAGGGGGCACTTGTAAAAAATGATGGTTTGGATATTAATACTTAGTTTAATCACTCTCCTTAGTTTATTTATTTATATGTATAGAGAAGCCTTTGGCAACAGAGTTGTATATCATACATTGGAATTTTCAGCTTTTCCAGAGAGCTTTCGTACAGTTAAATTATTTTTTATTTCCGATATCCATCGTCGAACGGTTTCTGACAGTATTATTGATGAGGTAAAAGGAAATGTAGATGTCGTCATTGTTGGCGGAGATCTACTGGAAAAAGGTGTACCATTAGAACGTGTCAAAAACAATATTATGAAATTAAAAACATTAGGGCCGGTTTTATTTGTATGGGGGAACAATGATTATGAAGGAGATGTTCCGGTACTGGATGCAATGCTATTATCTTTAGATGTGAAAGTACTAGTGAATGATTCGATTTTATTTCAATCCGAAGAAGGGGAGCGGTTATACTTTATCGGATTAGATGAGGTTAGTAAAGATAGACATAATCTGGAATTGGCAATGGAAGAAGTTGAGCTTGATAGCTTTAAAATATTAGTCTGTCATAATCCTGAAATTAGAAGGGAAATCGAACCAAAGTATGGAATTAACTTATTGTTGTCAGGACACACACATGGAGGGCAGATCCGTCTGTTTGGGTATGGACCTTATGAGAAAGGAAGTTTGAAGAAGATAGATGAATTAACGGTTTTAATAAGTAACGGATATGGTACAACAGGTATTCCATTTAGATTGGGTGCAAAGGCTGAAACACATCTTATCACGATTAAGCATGAAACCTGACCAAAATTGGGTATACACATACAACTAGGATGAGACGACTCACAAATATAGCTTTATTACATAAACTAAATTAAGAGTTTGTTCACAGTAGGGGGCATCCAATATGCGCTTAGAACGATTAAATTACAATAAGATTAAAATATTCCTGACCCTCGATGATTTATTTGACAGAGGGTTGACGAAAGAAGATATTTGGAAAGATTCATTGAAATGGCATCAACTTTTTCATGATATGCTTGAAGAAGCTAGCGAACAGTTTAAAGTGGATATCCATGGTTCTGTCGCTGTTGAAATATTCTCTATGCAAGCACAGGGGATGGTGATGATCGTTACAGTTGAAGAGAGTGAAGAAGATATTTTTAACGATCAGTTTATCGATATGCAAGTGACATTAGAAGGCAATGTGGAGATTTTATTTGAAATTGCAGATTTTGAAGATGTGATTGGGTTAGCCAAGAGGTTAGGAGCCACGGGGTTTTCAGGTGGAACCATTTACTATATGAACAATGCTTATTATTTTCTAATTGATAATGTTTGTGAAGATATTCAAACAACCATTACGGCGATTATGGCTGAGTATGGAAACCCGTCTTTTATCAGTGTTCATATTCTAGAAGAGTATGGTAAAACAATTGTAAAGGACAAAGCTGTAAACGAAATGATGACTTACTTTCAATAATAGCGGATATGCGACTCTCCTTGATTATGAAGAAACTAATAATCGAGGGGAGTTTCAAAGTGTTTACATAGTGCTTTATAAATATTTTAACTATTCTAATTAGAAAATCATTTGTCTTGCATATTATCAACAAAAGTGTATACTAACTCTAAAGAATCATCTATCAGCAACGATTTTAGGAGGAAATATGCATGACCGCCGATCACAGTCAGGTAACGAACACGGCAGAGGAAAAACTTGATGTTTTAAAGTCAACCCAAACCGTTATTCATAAGGCTTTGGAAAAATTAGGATATCCAGAAGAAGTATATGAACTGTTGAAGGAACCGATTCGGATGTTGACTGTCAAAATCCCGATTCGCATGGATGATGGGTCAACGAAAATCTTTACAGGTTTTCGGGCGCAGCATAATGATGCAGTTGGTCCTACTAAAGGAGGCATTCGGTTTCATCCGGAAGTAACTGAAAATGAAGTTAAAGCACTCTCCATTTGGATGAGTTTAAAATGTGGAATAGTTGATTTGCCATATGGTGGTGGGAAAGGTGGAATTGTCTGTGATCCGCGTGATATGTCTTTTCGAGAACTCGAACGTTTGAGTCGTGGTTATGTAAGAGCAATTAGTCAAATTGTTGGACCGGCGAAAGATATACCTGCTCCAGATATTTTTACGAATTCACAAATAATGGCTTGGATGATGGATGAGTACAGCCGGATCGATGAGTTTAATTCTCCAGGATTTATTACAGGAAAACCGCTTGTGTTAGGCGGTTCACATGGACGAGAGTCCGCTGCAGCAAAAGGTGTAATCATATGTATAAATGAGGCTGCAAAGAAAAAAGGTATAGATATAAAAGGTGCAAGAGTCATCGTTCAGGGGTTCGGAAATGCTGGAAGTTTCCTAACGGAGTTTTTGCACGATGCAGGGGCGATTGTTGTCGGAATTTCGGATGCGTACGGTGCTCTTTATAATCCGGATGGTCTTGATGTAGAGTATTTACTAGATAGAAGAGATAGTTTTGGAACGGTTACCAAATTATTTAACCATACGATCACTAATCAGGAATTGCTAGAAAAAGAGTGTGATATTCTTGTTCCTGCAGCCATTGAAAATCAGATTACGGAAGAAAACGCTCCACATATCCATGCGAAAATTATTGTAGAAGCTGCTAATGGTCCGACAAACCTTGAGGCAACACAAATCTTAACGGATCGAGGTATTTTACTTGTTCCAGATGTGTTAGCATCAGCTGGTGGAGTAACCGTATCCTATTTTGAATGGGTGCAAAATAATCAAGGATATTATTGGACGGAAGAAGAGGTAAACGATAGATTGGAAACAGTTATTGTGAAAGCATTTAACCAAATTTACGAGATGGCACAAATTCGTAAAGTTGATATGCGCTTAGCAGCCTATATGGTAGGCGTACGCAAAATGGCTGAAGCATCAAGATTCAGAGGTTGGGTCTAATTATTCTTATATTGAAAGTTTTAAACAAAGCTTCTATCATAATAGGATAGAAGTTTTTTGTTTTTTACTAAAAATAGTACGTAATTTTGAGGTGAACATCATTGAAACAGGAAGAAGTTATCATTGTCGGTGGAGGTCCATGTGGGTTGGCCGCAGCAATTGCACTACAAGACATTGGGATTAAACCACTTGTCATTGAAAAAGGTAATATTGTAAATGCGATCTATCATTATCCAACCCATCAAACATTTTTCAGTTCTAGTGATAAACTGGAAATTGGTGATGTGGCGTTTATAACAGAAACAAGAAAAGCAAATCGAAGCCAAGCACTTGCCTACTATAGAGAAGTCGTAAAGCGGAAAGATTTACGTATCAATGCGTTCGAAAAGGTTCTTTATGTTCAAAAAGAGGATTCTCGTTTTATTGTAACAACGGATAAAGAAAAATATATCGCAAATAATGTTGTTATTGCAACAGGTTACTACGATCAACCTAATTTAATTGGAGTACCAGGTGAAGATTTGCCAAAAGTATTTCATTATTTTAAAGAGGCCCACCCTTATTTTGATAAAGATGTAGTGGTTATTGGTTTAAAGAACTCAGGGGTAGATGCAACCCTTGAATTAGTTAAGGCAGGGGCAAGGGTAACGGTTTTATATCGCGGTAATGAATACTCTCCTAAAATTAAACCATGGATACTTCCAGAATTTGAAGGACATGTCCGTAATGAACGCATTAAGATGGAATGGAAGTCAGTCGTTAAGGAAATAACAGAAAACACTGTAGTTTACGTGAAGGATGGAGAACAGTATACGATAAAGAACGATTTTGTTTTTGCTATGACAGGTTATCATCCTGACAAAGATTTCTTGAGAAAAATTGGTGTAAAAATAGACGATTTAACAGGTAGACCGGTTTATAATGATGAAACAATGGAAACAAATGTGGAGGGAGTTTATATAGCTGGTGTTATTGCTGCTGGGAATGAGGCCAATGAGATTTTTGTTGAAAATGGCCGCTTTCATGGCGAAAAAATAGCCCTTTCAATCGATAATAGAAATTAAAGGATGAATAAGTTGAAAAAAACAGTTGCATTAATTACAACAGGTGGAACCATTGCTAGTAAAGAAATATCAAAGGGACTTTTAGCTTCAGGGGCTCTTACGGGGAATGAGTTGGCAGAGTTATGTCAACTGCCTGATGATATTGAAGTAAGAGTTATCGATGTGATGCAAAAGCCGAGTATGCATATTGACTTTGATGAAATGCTAAAAGTTCGTAAAGCAATTCTCTCACAACTAGAAGATCCTTCCATTTGTGGTATTGTCGTGACCCATGGAACCGATACATTAGAAGAAACGGCCTACTTCCTAGATTTAACGATTGATGATTCAAGACCAATCGTAGTGACCGGATCACAGCGTTCTCCACAGGATGTTGGGACGGATGTTTACTCAAATATGAGAAATTCAATTTATGTAGCAGTAACAGACATTTTAAAAGGTGTTGGCGTAGTAGTTGTTTTTAATGAAAGAATTTATTCTGCAAAATATGTGAAAAAAGTACACGCTTCCAATTTACAGGGCTTTGAGTCCTTTGGATATGGCTATTTAGGAATCATTGATAATGACATCGTCAGTATTTACCAAAAGCCCGTTAGGAAGGAATCATATCTTATTAAAAGATCCATCCCAAGAGTGGATATTGTTAAATGTTATAGCGGTGGTGATGGAATTTTTATAGATGCCGCTGTCACTGCTGGTGCAAAAGGACTTGTGTTAGAAGGAGTTGGAAGAGGACAAGTCCCTCCTTATATGATGGATTCAATAAAAAGTGCTATTAATAAAGGAGTTATCACAGTTGTAACAACAAGTGCGGAAGAAGGCAAAGTGTACCCTTCCTATGGGTACCTCGGCAGTGCTCATGATTTACAGAAAAGTGGCGTCCTGCTAGGGGAGGACTATGATAGTAAAAAGGCAAGGATCAAATTAGCTGTATTATTAGCCTCTGATCAAAAAATAACACAAAGTGAGTTCGCGTAAAAATATTAGCCCCCTGTTGTTCACTAGTAAAATTAGCCGTTTTCTTTACGTATGTAACATGTTAGGATGAAAGAAAAAGTTTGAAAAGAGGACGGCAAATGCTGGGAATTCTGTCAGCCGGAATCGCACCTGGTTTGGCCTTGCTATGTTATTTTTATTTGAAGGATCAGTTTGGTGTAGAACCGATTGCATTAGTAATTAGAACTTTTTTCTTTGGAGCGCTAATTGTTTTTCCGATTATGTTTATTCAATATGTTTTAGAGACAGAGAATATTTTACGCACAAATATGGGGGATGCTTTTTTCTCAACAGGTTTGCTCGAGGAATTTTTTAAATGGTTTATTGTATATTATATAGCTTATTTGCACTTTCACTTTGATGAGCCCTATGACGGCATCGTGTATGGTTCATCTGTTTCTCTTGGGTTTGCAACAACAGAGAATATATTATACTTGATTGGTAATGGATTGGAATTTGCAATCGGACGTGCATTACTACCGGTATCAAGCCACGCCATGTTTGGGGTAATTATGGGCTATTATTTAGGCAAAGCAAAATTTTCTTCACAATCAAAAGGAAAATGGCTTTTTCTATCACTGTTTGTCCCATTTTTATTACATGGGATTTACGATTACATTTTATATTTGCATACAACGTGGATTTATTTTATGTTGCCCTTTATGATTTTCCTTTGGTGGTTAGGCTTACGTAAAGTGAAAAAGGCTCACATATTAAGTGTTAAATACTCCAAAAATGTTAAAACCCTTCATTTATAAAGTGAAGGGTTTTATTTTGCTTTTAAGAAGAGGTAAAAAAATTACTTGTATAAATGAACCAGTTGTTACAAAAAATACGATTAATGTGAAAATGATTTATAACTGGGGGTAGTTAACATGAAAAGAAAAGTTTTTTTTACGGCACTAATCATCATTTTCTCGATTTGTTTCAGTTTCTATCCAGATAGAGAAAAGGTAGATGCCTTTACGGACCAAATCATTCAACAAGGTGCGGTAGGTGATGACGTTATAGAACTTCAATCTCGTCTACAATATTTAGGTTTTTACAATGGAAAAATTGACGGAGTATTTGGATGGAGAACATATTGGGCATTAAGGAATTTCCAGTATGAGTTTGGCATGAAAGTAGATGGTTTAGCAGGAGCAGAGACGAAAGAAAAGCTTGTTAAAGCGTCAAAATATAATGAGAAGCATGTGAAACAAAACATCAATAAGGGGAAAAAATTTACGCATTATGGTGGGACAGACTTAAATAAGCAAGCACCGCCAAAGAAACAATCACCAGCAAAGCAAGAACAACCGGCAAGACAGCAACAGACACCAGCCCAACAGCAACCGGCAAGGCAGCAACAAACAACGCCTAAAGGACCAACAGCCACAAATGTACCAAATGGTTTCTCACAAAATGATATTCAACTAATGGCAAACGCGGTACATGGTGAGGCACGGGGTGAACCTTATATTGGTCAAGTTGCTGTTGCAGCTGTTATTTTAAATCGAGTGCAGAGTTCAACATTTCCTAATACAGTTTCAGGTGTTATCTTTGAACCTAGAGCTTTTACAGCGGTTGCCGATGGTCAAATCTGGTTGACCCCTAATGAAACTGCTAAAAAAGCGGTTCTGGATGCCATAAATGGCTGGGATCCAACAGGTGAAGCGCTTTACTATTTTAACCCTGATACAGCAACAAGTGGTTGGATATGGACTAGACCACAAATTAAAAAAATCGGTAAACATATATTCTGTAAATAGAGAGGTGAGGTACATTGTTTAGAGGAATTTTAATTGCAGGTTTATCATTAGCGGTAGCTGGTACAACTATATGGGGGTATCAGGAACACCGAGAAAAAAATGCGGTCTTAATCAATGCGGAAAATAACTACCAAAGGGCGTTTCATGAGTTAACTTATCAAATTGATTTATTACATGATAAGATCGGAACAACACTCGCGATGAATTCTCGCCAATCCCTCTCACCGACTCTAGCAGAGGTATGGAGGATAACTTCACAAGCTCATAGTGATGTTGGGCAACTGCCGTTAACTCTTCTCCCGTTTAATAAAACAGAAGAGTTCTTAGCTCAAGTAGGAGATTTCAGTTATCGGGCAGCTGTTCGTGATTTAGACAAAGATCCGTTGACTGAAGAAGAGTATGCTACATTAAAACAATTATATGGACGAGCAGAAGAAATCCAGGATGAACTTAGAAAGGTTCAGCATGTCGCCATGGAGAATAACTTAAGATGGATGGATGTTGAGTTGGCTTTAGTATCGGGTAAACAGCAAGGAGATAATGCAATCATCGATGGATTTAAAACAGTTGAAAAGACGGTGGAAGGTTATGATGAAACAGATTTAGGCGTTGCATTTGTCGACATGAAGGTAAATGATAATAGCTATGATCATTTAAAAGGCAAGACTATTACGAAAAATGAAGCGGTCAAGGTTGCCAAGAAATTTATTGGTTTAAGTAATGATACACAAGTTCAAATTACAGAAAACGCCAAAGGCTCCGACTATGGCTTTTACAGTATTTCCTTTGAAGACAAAAAGACGAATCAAATTTCGAATATGGATATTACCAAAAAAGGCGGCCATCCACTTTGGTACATGCTCTCTAGAGATGTTAAGAGCCAGGAAATCAGTTTGAATGATGCTGCAAATCGTGCGGTTCAATTTCTAAAAGATCATGGTTTTAAGGACCTTGAAGTATTTGAAAGTGCTCAATATGATAATTTAGGTGTATTTACAATCATAAAATCTCTAGATGGTGTCAGAGTCTATCCTAAGTCACTTAAAGTAAAGGTCGCATTAGACAATGGTCAAATTGTTGGTTTTTCGAACGAAGATTATTTAAAATCAGTTACCTCTGATACAGAAGTTGCAAAACCATCTATCACTGTGGCAGAGGCAAGAGAGAAAATCAATCCGCAAGTTGAAGTGATGGAGGAACGTCAAGCTGTTATTATTAATGATTTAAATGAAGCTGTTCTATGCTATGAATTTATGGGAACACTTGATAAAGACACTTATCGTATCTTTATTAATGCTGAAACCGGTCAGGAAGAAAAAGTCGAAAAAATGAAAAATGCAGAGCCAATTTATGAAGATTTAGTATAAAACAAATGTCTGTGTGATGATCTGTCACACAGACATTTTTAATCTCTTAAGATCATCTGAAACTATTGCCCATTTAATCTTTTATGTGCATAATTTAAGTAATTACCTAAAGGAAATTAAAGGAATGTGGTCATATGTTAACGATTGGAGACACTCTAATTTTAGAACCTAGAGATAATGAGCATTCGGAAAAATATAAATGTCGCTTAGTAGAAAAAAGTGATGGGATTATTTATATTGATTATCCTATAAATATGAAAACGAATCAAACGACGTTTCTTGTAGATGGGACTCAATTGAAAGTTTTTTTGTTTTTGGCAATTCAGCTTTTATGTTTAATACTGAGGTTTTAGGAAGAGTACTACAAGGAATCCCGATGATAAAATTAAGGTATCCCGGGGACTCTTTTGTCATTAAGATACAAAGACGTCAATATGTACGAGTCCCAGCGGTAGTTGATGTTGCAATACACCCGGTACAAGATGAATTTTTACCATTTACAACAATAACAGAAGATATAAGTGCTGGAGGTTCATTACTTTTACTGGATCAACAAGCACATCCAGTCCAACAAGGAGCGGATGTAGTAGCTGTTTTTATTTTGCCTTTTCAAGATGGAGAATACCATTATTTGAAACTAAGAAGTAAAATTATTAGGAGGATCAATGAGGATGAAACTGGAAGGTCTTTATTTTCTTTGCAATTCTTGAATGTTACATCTATTGAAAGACAAACCTTACTCCGTTTTACCTTTGATCGACAATTGGCTATGAAGAAAAAAGGAATTGATTATAACGAATAATAATAACCTTAATCCCTCATAATAGGAATAAAATAACAGATGATGGGGGATAAAATGAAGTTTATTGAAAGATTGTTAGTGAAGATGATCACGATTCAACTCGTTTTACTAATCTTAACCCAACTCTTTTTTCATGAGTGGAATTCTTTTCCAGAATTACAACAACTCACCCATTATGAAGGAGTAACTGAAAATAATATCACAGAAGTATTAGAAACATTTAACTCAATTCAGCAGAATTTCTCCACATCTATAAGTGGGGATGAAAGTAAACCTAATTAACGGTGGCTTCACTTTATCAATAAATAAAGGCAGGGAATTCTCTCTGTCTTTATTTATTCTTGAAATAGGCGATAATAAACTTATTCCTTTTAACAATTGATAAGGGCTTCTACACTAATCTTATGATAAAATAAATTAAACAATTAAATTTTAAGATTTTTACCGAACATTCAGGAGGAAACATGGACAAAAAGATATCTATTGCCATTGATGGGCCTGCGGCAGCTGGTAAGAGTACAGTAGCAAAGTTAGTGGCTGAAAAACTTAAATATATTTATATTGATACAGGAGCCATGTATCGAGCATTAACCTATAAAGCGTTGAATCAAGGGATTAGTCTTGAACATGAACCGGCTTTACATACACTATTATCAGATACGAAAATTGAATTAGTGCCCGAGAACGGAAAGCAGTTTGTTTATTTAGACGGTAATGATGTGACCGAACAAATTCGATCTTCAAAAGTAACAAATTCGGTTTCTATTGTATCTCGACATCCGTTAGTCAGGGAGGAAATGGTAAAACGTCAACAACTTTTAGCCTCAGGCGGAGGAGTTGTCATGGATGGCCGTGATATCGGTACTTTTGTTTTACCGAATGCAGAAGTGAAAGTGTTTTTAATCGCTTCTGTTGAGGAGCGAGCCAATCGTAGACATGCAGAAAATCTACAAAAAGGATACTCATCTGATCTAGAGAAATTAAAAGAGGAGATTGCATTGCGTGATAAGCTAGATTCCGAGAGGGAAGTTGCTCCGCTAAAAAAAGCAGAAGATGCCACTCTAATTAATTCAACAACACTTTCGATCAATCAAGTAGCAGAGCGAATTCTGGAATTAGTAAAAGAAAGGATTTGATCGTAAGTGAATTTATATCCTTTAGGAAGAGCCATTTGTAGTGGGTTACTATATCCAATCTATAATTATCAGATTATTGGTAGGGAAAACTTTCCGAAAGATGGGGGTGTATTGCTATGTTCCAATCATATTAGTAATTTAGATCCCCCTACAGTTGGGATTGCAGCTCCTAGACCCGTTCATTTTATGGCAAAGGAGGAGTTGTTTTCTGCTCCCGTAATTGGAAAAATTCTTCCCCATATTAATGCTTTTCCTGTGAAACGAGGAATGAGTGACAGGGAGGCATTAAGAACGGGGCTAAAGGTGCTAAAAGAAGGACAAGTATTGGGATTGTTTCCAGAAGGGACGAGAAGTAAGACGGGTGAATTGGGGAAAGGGTTAGCTGGAGCAGGTTTTTTTGCTTTACGTTCTAAAGCTTCGATTGTACCTTGTGCAGTCATCGGGTCATATAAGCCTTTTCAAAGAATTAAAATCGTATTTGGTAAGCCAATTGATTTTACAGAACACCGTAATAACAAAGTATCTGCTGAAGAAGCAACTGCTATTATTATGAATGAAATTCAGCAATTAATCGGAATTTATAAATAGCATCTTACTTGACAAAATGAGCTATTTATAAGAAGTTATTAAAAAGGAGTATCTTTCTTAAAATTCTATTAAAGATTTATTAGAGCTTCATTTTTAATGAAAAATTCGTCATTTAACTTCATTCAGCAATAGTCTCACGCTCCTAATTTTAAAGCTATAAAAGAAAGAATTGATCTGATTCAGTTGGGGTACAAACCTCAGCTGGATGAAGTTGGCCTCCGGCGGACGCCTCGGATTTTTCTATCGAGCGAGCTCGATAAATCCGGCGCAAATTCGGTAGGCGAATTTGATTTTGAAGTAAGTTTGTGGATTAAGGAGGAATACATATGTCAGAGGAAATGGGCCAAGTAGAAGTTAGAAATTTTGAGGTAGGCGATCGCGTTACAGGCGTTGTATCTAAGGTTGAAGAGAAGCAAGTAGTTGTTGAAGTTGCTGAAAGTAAACTAGATGGTATTATTCCAATCAGCGAATTATCAAGTCTTCATATTGAAAAGGCCAGTGATGCTGTGTCTGTTGGTGATGAACTAGACCTTCAAGTTTTAAAAGTTGAGGAAGAGGCGTTAATTCTATCTAAGCGAAAGGTAGATGCTGAAAAGGCTTGGGATCAACTTGTTGTTAAATTTGAAAATAATGAAACATTTGAAGCTGAAATTAAAGATGTTGTAAAGGGCGGGCTTGTTGTAGATTTAGGCGTTCGTGGATTTGTACCAGCATCTTTAGTTGAATCTCATTTTGTTGAAGATTTTTCAGATTATAAAGGAAAAACCTTAACATTCAAAATTGTTGAACTAGATAAAGAAAAGAACCGTATTATTTTATCCCATAAAGCAGTACAGGAAGAAGAAAAAGTAAAACAAAAGCAAGAGTTACTTTCTTCTTTACAATCAGGTCAAGTGATTGAAGGAACGGTACAAAGACTAACCGATTTTGGAGCATTTGTTGATATAGGCGGTATGGATGGACTTGTTCACATTTCCCAATTATCCCATCAGCATATCGAAAAAGCTTCTGATGTAGTTGAAGAAGGACAAAAGGTTCAAGTAAAGGTTTTAAGTGTTGACGTAGATAATGAAAGAATTTCATTATCAATTAAAGAAACACTGCCAGGACCATGGGAAAATATTGCTCAAAAAGCACCAAAAGGCTCTATTTTAGATGGAACTGTTAAGCGAATTGTATCTTATGGTGCATTTGTAGAGGTTTTTCCAGGAGTAGAAGGACTTGTTCATATTTCACAAATCTCTCACAAACATATTGGTACACCACATGAAGTGTTAGGCGAAGGAGACCATATTAAAGTGAAGGTTCTTGATGTTAGCGAATCTGAACAACGACTTTCTCTAAGCATTAAGGAATTAGAAGAAAATGTAGCAACAGAAGTGACTGATTACGAATTGCCAGAAGAAACGAAAGGCTTCTCCCTTGGTGATGTAATTGGGGATCAACTTAAGAATTTGAAAAAATAATGGTGATATAAATTGTCTAGATCAAAAAGAAAATGGGATCATATCCAACATGCACTATCAACAGGTCAGGAGCGATCAACTGGTTTAGATGATGTGATGTTCATACACCAAAGCATACCCAATATGGGTGTGAACGATATTTCATTAGATACAAAGATTGGCGGACTTTCTTTAAGTTCGCCAATTTTTATCAATGCGATGACTGGTGGCGGTGGGAAAAGAACAACAAAGATAAATCAGGAGCTAGCAATTGTATCAAAAGAATTGGATTTAGCCATTGCTGTTGGTTCGCAAATGTCTGCTATCCGAAACCCTATAGAGGCAGAAACATACCGAATAGTAAGGAAAGAAAATCGGAACGGAATCATTATGGGGAATCTTGGCAGTGAAGCAAGTCTTGACGATGCCAAACGGGCCATTGACATGATTGAGGCAAACCTTCTCCAAATCCATTTAAATGTGATCCAAGAGCTTACAATGCCAGAAGGAGATCGCGATTTTGCGGATGCTTTGTTACGCATCGAGAAAATTGTGAATGGATTAGATGTACCTGTTATCGTAAAAGAAGTTGGATTCGGCATGAATCGTGAAACAGTCAAGGAACTTGCTTCCATTGGAGTAAAAATGGTCGATATCGGCGGATATGGTGGGACTAATTTTGCGAAGATTGAGAACAAACGACGCGAACGGTTTTTAAGTTTCTTTAATCAATGGGGGATTTCTACAGCTGCCTCACTAATAGAAGCAAAAAATAGCGGATGTGAGATGGAAGTGGTGGCCTCTGGTGGGCTTCAAACAAGTTTAGATGTAGCAAAAACGTTGTCATTAGGGGCTAACTTATCTGGTATTTCAGGACATTTCTTAAAAGTGCTTATTAAAGAAGGGATCGAAAGCTTAATAAGTGAAATCGCTCTAATGCATGAAGAATTAATCATGATTATGACAGCATTAGGTGTCCAAAATATCGCAGAACTACAACGATCTTCTCTCGTCATAAGTGGGAATACCCATCATTGGTTAAATGAACGAAATATTGATACAAAACAGTATAGTTTGAGAAAAGGTGCGAGACACCATCCAGAAAATGGATGATGCCTCGCACCTTTTATTTTCCGTCATTTAACTTTCTGGCTTCTTCAGGACTTTGTAGTTTCGTTGCACCGGGATAGTGTAAGGCTTGGTCTCTGTCGGACTCTACTCTTCTTGATTGTTTAAGTTTCTTTTCTTGGCGATCATTTCCCATCTTATCACCTCCACTTTAATAACATGCAACATCCATATTAGATTATACCCGTAAACGTACAAGATTTTGGTTATCAACTTGCTGCGCGATTAAATTACATAAAATGTAGTCATACTGGTAAAGATAGGAGGTATATGGGGAAATGAATGGTTTGTTATTTTATTGGATTTTTTGGATGGGGTGGGTCATTACTACATTTTTTTATTCTAAGAACCATCATGACCGTTTAATTCTATCTGCTTGGATATTAGTTTCTATTATGCTGTCTACTTCTTCAGTTCTAGTGGGATCTCTAGAGATAAGTGGCTCAGGTTTATTTATGTTGCTAACCACCTACCTAACCATTTCGCGTTTAGACTTAAAACCTTTATTATATGTTTTATTTTCTGTTTTTATTTTAATGTTAGTTACGGCCTGTTTCCATTTATACGAATTATTTGACCCTGTATGGTTAATGATGAAGAGAGAATGGTTATTAGCTATTATTCTAACTTGTACAACGCTGCTACTCATTCAAGATAAAAGATTGAGAATGATTGCAGTTACAATGGGATCAATCCATGGAGAAATCTTATATAGTTTGCTTGTAGCAAAGTATTCATTCTCATATCCTGTAGCTACATTATATTCACTTGACCCTTATGCTTTGTCAATATCATTTTTAGTTGGATGGAATGGATTAGAACTAGTAGCTAGTTATTTTGACAAGCAGGTCGATTCTATAGAAAAGGAGAAACAAAAACTATCATGAATGAATACACTTTACCCGTCGCATTCGGGGTAGCAATCGGAACATTGTCTAGAGTATATATGTTGAAAACCGATTATCGTCAATATCCAACTTATTTGCATGGGAAAATCATCCACATTGCCTTAGGCTTTATCGCTGCAGGTCTAGGAACACTGGCTGTTCCGTCTTTAATGGAGGAGGATTTTACAGCAATTACCTTCTTAACCGTTGCAGCTTCTCAATTTAGAGAAGTGAGAAACATGGAGCGAAATACGCTGACAGAGTTAGACGGCTATGAGTTGGTGCCGCGTGGAAAAACGTATATTGAAGGAATTGCGGTTGTTTTTGAAAGCAGGAATTATTTAGTAATCTTTACATCTTTAATTACGACACTTTTTTATTTAATATTTAACTTTTGGGTAGCGGTAGTTGCTGTAATTGTTTGTATGTTGATTTCAAAGAAGTTAATGACTGGCGGAAAGTTAAGAGAAATTGTGGATATTAAATATGTTGAACCTCATTTTGATGGACCTGGATTACATGTAGATAATATATATATTATGAATATTGGAATACCGGACCGTCGTGAAGAAATCCTTCGCTATGGAATGGGCTTTGTTTTAACACCGAAAAACTTCGATGCTCGCTCGACAATTGCTAATCTCGGACAACGACAAGCAATTCTGCATGATGTATCAACAGCATTAGGTATTTATCGTGATTCCGGTACTCCTGCCCTAGCGCCGCTTGCTAAAAGAGATTTAGAAGATGGAAGGGTAGCTGTTTTTATTCTGCCTCAAGATCGTGATAAACAAAAAGCGATCGAAACGATCGGAGCGGTTCCAACTTTGGAAAATGCGATACGAATGCCAAAAGAGAGAAAAGTTAAGTCGGAAGGAAGTATTGAAGAATGAATCTCGGGAAATTTATTTTAGCTGCAATTACGACAAATCCGAATCGCGTTCCAAGTGGAACAACGGTTTTTGTTTGTGACGATAAAGAACAAATGGACTACTATGCCACCAATTTAGAAGCAATATTGGATGGAATTGCCCATGCCATTACAGATGAAGTCTATATTATCGTGAAACATTGATATTGGAGTATACTTTTGATAAACTAGTATAGTTAAGCCCTTCTTAGTACAGAAGGGTTTTCTGGCATGTAATGATCCACCATGTTAAATTTTACTTGTAAACCAAATGATACATAACAAAAAGTGCGTGAATATATAAGGAGGGTGATAATAATGGCGAAACCCGTTATTGCCATTGTAGGTCGGCCTAACGTTGGAAAATCAACGATCTTTAATCGGATTGTAGGAGAAAGAATTTCAATTGTCGAAGATATCCCAGGTGTGACAAGGGATCGGATTTATAGTTCTGGAGAATGGCTGAGTCATGACTTTAACATCATAGATACAGGTGGAATTGACATTGGAGATGAGCCATTCTTAGAACAAATTCGTCAGCAAGCAGAAATTGCAATTGATGAAGCAGATGTAATCATATTTTTAACGAATGGAAGAGAAGGTGTGACTTCTGCTGATGAAGAAGTCGCTAAAATATTGTATAAAGCGAAGAAACCTGTCGTGTTAGCGGTCAATAAAATCGATAATCCTGAAATGAGAGAACAGATTTATGATTTTTACTCTTTGGGATTTGGAGAACCGTTCCCTGTTTCTGGTTCCCACGGTTTAGGGCTTGGAGACTTATTAGATGAGGCAGCTAAACACTTTCCTAAAAGAGATACGAAAGATTATGAAGATGATGTGATTTGTTTTTCTTTAATTGGACGACCTAATGTTGGGAAATCCTCATTAGTGAATGCTATCCTAGGAGAAGAACGTGTGATTGTTAGTGATATTTCTGGTACAACCCGTGATGCCATTGACTCAATTCTAACATACAACAGTCAAGAGTATGTCATTATTGATACAGCCGGGATGCGAAAAAAAGGAAAAGTATATGAAACAACTGAAAAATATAGTGTGTTAAGAGCATTGCGGGCGATTGAACGTTCAGATGTGGTTCTAGTCGTAATTAATGCTGAAGAAGGGATTATTGAACAAGATAAAAAAATAGCTGGTTATGCACATGAGGCAGGACGAGCTGTTGTCATTGTTGTAAATAAATGGGATGCTGTCGAAAAAGACGAAAAAACCATGAAAGACTTTGAAGAAAACATTCGGGATAATTTCCAGTTTCTTGATTATGCTCCAATTGTTTTTCTGTCGGCTAAAACGAAGAAGAGGATCCATACATTAATGCCAATGATTGATATGGCGAGTGAAAATCACGCTCGTCGTGTGGATACAAGTATTTTAAATGATGTCATTATGGATGCAGTTGCTATGAATCCGACACCAACAGACAAAGGGAGGCGGTTAAAGATTTATTATACAACTCAAGTTTCTGTAAAACCACCTACATTTGTTGTTTTTGTTAATGAACCAGAATTAATGCATTTTTCTTATGAGCGATTTCTTGAGAATCGGATCAGGGATGCGTTTGGATTTGAGGGGACTCCAATCAAAATCTTCCCGCGTGCAAGGAAGTAAAAAAGGGTGTGATGGTATGAGTAAAATAGAAAAGGTTGCTGTGTTAGGTGCTGGAAGTTGGGGAACAGCCCTGTCCATTGTTTTAGCGGACAATGGACATGAGGTCCGCTTATGGGGACATAAACCAGACCAAATAGAAGAAATTAATCAACATCATTCAAATCAAAAGTATTTACCAAATATCGAGTTACCCAACAATATTATTGGCTATTCTTCTCTTGAAGAAGCCGTTTCAGGATTAGACCTTATTGTTCTAGCTGTTCCAACAAAAGCAATTCGTGAAGTACTAGGGAAGGTCAGATCATTTCAAAAAAGTCCATTAACGATTGTGCATGTTAGTAAAGGCATTGAGCCTGATACATTTATGAGAATTTCAGAAATGATACAAGAAGAACTGCCTAAAGATCTATATGAAAGTATTGTCGTTCTATCAGGTCCAAGTCATGCTGAAGAAGTTGCTCTACGCCAACCAACAACTGTAACTTCATCTTCTCAGAATATAACTGCAGCAGAGCGAGTGCAAGATCTGTTTATTAACCAACATTTCCGCGTATATACAAATCCTGATATTATTGGGGTAGAAATTGGTGGAGCCCTCAAAAACATTATTGCATTAGCGGCAGGAATATCGGATGGACTAGGGTATGGAGATAACGCTAAAGCTGCTTTAATGACAAGAGGTCTTGCAGAGATCACAAGACTTGGAGTCAAAATGGGGGCTAGTCCTTTAACTTTTGCTGGCTTAACAGGCATTGGTGATTTAATTGTTACATGTACAAGCGTTCATTCCCGTAATTGGCGAGCTGGGAATTTACTCGGTAAAGGAAAGTCTCTCCAGGAAGTGTTGGATAACATGGGAATGGTTGTCGAAGGGGTACGAACAACAAAGGCTGCATGGCAATTAGCCAAGAAATATGAGGTCAATATGCCGATCACTGATGCCCTATATGGGGTATTATTTAATAATGGGAATGCCAAAGCTGCTGTTGATGAATTAATGGGAAGAGTAAAAACTCATGAAATGGAAGATTTAACCATCTAATTGATTTAAATTCCTGAAAAAAATTTTCCTTTCTAGGCATTTGAGGATACGATTTACAAGGTTCTTGCATACAATGCATACGAAGGAACTGGTGTATTAAACTGTGAACATGGGTTATTTAGTCAATTAGAGGCCAGAATGAAGATTTTTTAGCCCCATCTTCGTTCTGGCTTTTTTTATTTTTTTAAAAAAATTGCCCTCAATTATTAGACAAAAAATAAAGAGTCAAAACATTATAAAAATACTAATTACTGTGATATAATACTTCTCAAATAAGGGGAGTGGAGAAAATGTCACCAGCATTAATGAGAATGTGGATATCAATTGCATCAATGGGATTTTTGTTTGTGGCAATGATCTTAATTTATTTGAGTAGGTATAAATTAAAACAAAAAATTTTAAAGGTTTTTTCCGCTATTTTTGCCTATCTATTATTATTTATTTCTGGAATGATCATATTTTTAGTGGTTTTTAGTGGACCAACTACATAGTAACTTTATAGATTAAAAGGGCTGAGGAGATTGAAGAAGTTATTCACACTTGTGTTGTTAGTT
This sequence comes from Niallia sp. XMNu-256, assembly GCF_036670015.1. Taxonomy (NCBI): domain Bacteria; kingdom Bacillati; phylum Bacillota; class Bacilli; order Caryophanales; family Bacillaceae; genus Niallia; species Niallia sp. XMNu-256. The sequence continues at coordinate 2,952,223 of NZ_CP137636.1, read as the reverse complement.
AGCATACCACTGTTAGCTGGGTGTATGTTTCCTGAGGAACAATTGGCACATAATGCAATTCCATATCAGGATCAACTGCAATCGGTACAGACTGCAGTTGAGAATTTCCAAAAAGATCAGGGTGGGATTTTGCCAATCAAAACATTAGAAAAGGACACACCTATATACCATAAATATCCAATTGATTTTAAAAGACTTATACCAGAGTATATGGCTGAACCCCCTAGCAATGCTTATGAGAGTGGGGGGGTGTTTCAATATGTCATTGTTGACGCTGAAACGAAACCAACAGTTAAAATGTTTGACCTGCGAATAGCTGATCTCATTAGTGAAATTAATTTACGTATTAAAATTCAAGGTTATCCTCCATTTAAGGATAAGCTTGCTGAAAATATTTATAGTATTGATTTTGAAAAGCTAGGTTATTCTGAGGAACCATTTGTGGTTAGTCCTTATAGTAGTCAACATCTCCCGATTGTGATTAATCACAAAACAGAAGTATATGTGGATTATCGTAGTGATTTATATCAGGCGATAAACAATGAGTCTCATGAATTCCAAAATGGAGATGATATAAGGAATATTTTAATAAAGAGCTCTCCATTTGTACCCGCTTATTCCTTGCCATATACGATTGATTCAGAAACAAATGAACCTGTCTTTTTAACGAATTAGTCATAACCCTTCTTTTACAAAATATATTGTAAAAGAAGGGTTTTTTCTCGTAATGAAAGTGAAACCCTCACATGTTATTCTTCCGATAAGGAGGTTAAAAATATAGAAAACTGTCATAACGATGTGGGACAACATCATAAACATATAGTGTAGAAAATAATTGATAGGATCATTCAATACATTATTAGTATCGGGATTTTAGGAGGGGATCACTTGGAAAAGATAGATATTTTTAAAGATATAGCCGAAAGAACCGGTGGAGACATATATCTAGGTGTAGTTGGTGCAGTCCGTACTGGTAAATCAACATTTATTAAAAAATTTATGGAATTAGTTGTACTACCTAACATTAGCAATGAAGCAGAGCGAGCCCGCACCCAAGATGAGCTCCCTCAAAGTGCTGCTGGAAAAACAATCATGACAACAGAACCGAAATTTGTTCCAAACCAAGCAGCAAGCATTCATGTTGCTGAAGGATTGGATGTGAACATCCGCTTAGTTGATTGTGTTGGATATACAGTACCAGGGGCAAAAGGATATGAAGATGAGAATGGTCCACGAATGATTACGACTCCTTGGTATGAAGAGCCGATCCCATTTCATGAGGCTGCAGAAATTGGAACTCGAAAAGTGATACAAGAGCACTCAACCATCGGTGTTGTCATTACGACAGACGGTACAATTGGTGACATTCCACGGAGTAACTATATTGAGGCAGAGGAACGTGTCATCAATGAGTTAAAAGAGGTTGGAAAACCATTTATTATGGTGATCAATAGTGTACAACCACAACATCCAAATACAGAATCCCTCCGTGCAGATCTTTCGGAAAAGTATGACATCCCTGTACTGGCGATGAGTGTAGAGGGGATGCGTGAAACCGATGTTTTAAATGTGATGAGAGAAGCATTATATGAATTTCCAGTTCTCGAGGTTAATGTTAATCTACCTAGTTGGGTAATGGTCCTCAAAGAGAATCACTGGCTTCGTGAGAGTTATCAAGAGGCCGTTAAAGAAACAGTAAAGGATATTAAAAGGCTGCGAGACGTGGATCGAGTGGTTCAACAGTTCTCTGAATTTGAATTTATAGACCGAGCAGGCTTAGCGGGAATTGAAATGGGCCAGGGTGTTGCGGAAATTGATTTATTTGCACCTGATGAATTATACGATGATATCTTAAAAGAGATTGTAGGTGTCGAAATCCGTGGAAAAGACCATCTCCTAGAACTTATGCAGGATTTTGCCCATGCTAAAACCGAATACGACCAAGTCGCAGATGCCTTAAAAATGGTAAAACAAACAGGCTATGGAATTGCATCACCAGCCCTCGCGGATATGAGTTTGGAAGAACCAGAAATTATTCGTCAGGGCTCACGTTTTGGTGTACGCCTAAAGGCGGTGGCTCCATCGATTCATATGATTAAAGTTGATGTGGAAAGTGAATTTGCTCCAATTATTGGAACTGAAAAACAAAGTGAAGAATTAGTCCGATATCTCATGCAGGATTTTGAAGATAATCCACTTTCCATTTGGAACTCTGATATTTTTGGAAGAAGTTTGAGTTCCATAGTCAGGGAAGGCATTCAAGCAAAACTGTCCTTAATGCCTGAAAACGCTCGATATAAGTTGAAAGAAACGTTAGAAAGAATTATCAATGAAGGATCTGGTGGACTAATTGCGATTATATTATAGGACTCTCACTATGAGAGTTCTTTTTTTTTTTGTTGCTTCATTAGTTGATTAGTTCTACCTCTAAAAGTCGGAGAAGAGTGCAAATGATTTTCTAATAGAGCGAAGTTCAATCCTAAGCTGATATATATTAAGCTTCCTGCGGAAACCAAGGAATATTTGGTAGAAACTCACCGAATGAGTTCGAGCTACGGTTATGACAACTTAGTCAGGTGAATCTATGTAATTGTGCTTTGGGTGTATAAGTATTCGGGGTGAAATTTGACGGAGTGTATGTAAATGGAGGGAAAACTTGTCTAGGTTGTTAAAATTCTCTTGCGATTAGGATTCTATTATGATAATCTTTTAGAGGAATTGGTAATAATAATCAAAAAACCCTTGAAATTAAAGGCTTTTTTTAAAAAAAGGTTTGAAATATTCTTCTCTATGTTTTAAGATAATGCTTGTTATCATTTAAAAAATGGTAATGATGTATAGAATTAACAAAATTTGTTTACAAATGTAGGTAAGAAGTGAGTATTTACAAGGTTTTTAATCATTGGGAGGAGGTGACTGTCATGAACAAAACAGAATTAATTAACGCAGTTGCTGAGGCAAGTGAGCTTTCTAAAAAGGATGCCACTAAAGCAGTAGATGCTGTTTTTGATGCGATTCTAAACGCATTAAAAGACGGTGATAAGGTACAGCTTATTGGCTTCGGAAACTTTGAGGTCCGTGAGCGTGCTGCACGTAAAGGACGTAACCCTCAAACAGGGGAAGAAATTGAAATTGCTGCAAGTAAGGTTCCTGCATTTAAACCAGGTAAAGCGCTAAAAGATGCAGTTAAATAATTACATATAAGTGCTAATAAACCGCGAGAATTCGCGGTTTTTTATTGAAGTCATCTAAATATACATATGTTTTTCAGTTGCTGACAGGCATATCCTCATGATTTCCACCTAATAATAATTTATAAAGTATGCTACTATAAATAGTAATTCATCAACGAATCATTAAGGTTTTCTATAAGAGATAAGAGAAATTATTATTTAGTTTTGAGATCATATTAGGAGGAAATCTGAATGACACAAGTCAATCGTACTCAAATTGAAGAAGCGGTACGTTTAATATTAGAAGCAATTGGAGAAGACCCAAATCGAGAAGGACTCCTAGATACTCCTAAAAGAGTAGCAAAGATGTATGAAGAAGTGTTTAGTGGTTTACAGCAAGACCCGAAAGAATATTTTCAAACCGTATTCAGTGAGGAACATGAAGAATTAGTATTAGTGAAGGATATTACTCTTTATTCGATGTGCGAGCATCATCTAGTTCCGTTCTTTGGTAAAGCCCATGTAGCCTATTTACCGAGAAATGGACGAGTTACCGGTTTAAGTAAATTGGCTAGAGCGGTAGAGGCTGTTTCAAGAAGGCCACAGCTCCAGGAACGGATTACAGCTGTGCTTGCTGATAGTATATATGAAACACTGGAACCACATGGAGTCATGGTATTAGTTGAGGCCGAACATATGTGTATGACAATGAGGGGTGTCAATAAACCTGGTACTAGAACACTTACAACTTCAACGAGGGGTGTTTTTGACGAGGATAGTAACTTACGATCAGAAGTGCTGTCGTTAATTAAACATCCATAAAGCTCAATATAGAAAGAAGGCTGTGGGGATTATGAATACAAAACCAACCTCTAATGATTATGTAATTATTAAAGCAAAAGAAGACGGTGTCAACGTCATTGGTTTAACAAGGGGTTCAGATACTAAGTTTCACCATTCTGAAAAATTAGATAAAGGCGAAGTGTTAATTGCACAATTTACAGAACATACATCAGCAATTAAAATTCGCGGTTCTGCTTTTATTAAAACGCAATTTGGTGACTTAGAAAGCGAAGGAAAAACGGATTCTAACTAACCATATATTCAACTGAAGTGAAGTAAACAAAATAGGAAAGCATACCCCAATATAGCATCTTTTATGATATAATGGGGTCTGCTTGTCCTATATAATATATAGATTTAACACTACTTAATAATTAAACGGGGAATAAGGGTGTGATTACATGAGCGATATTGAAATTAGAATAGCACAAATGAAGGAAATCATCGAAAGATATGTTTTACATCCTTATTTACGTAAATATATCCAATTGCCAAAAATTGATGAGGATAAATTACTTATCCTGATTTCAATAGCTGATCAATTAGATCTTTCTCCAATAGAACAAGATTCATATATTATTGCCATTATGCTTATGTATATTGCTTTAGATACACATGATTATGTATCCAACTCTTTAAAAGATGATAATAGTATGAAAACAAGGCAACTCACTATTTTAGCGGGAGACTATTATAGTGGATTGTATTACAAATTTTTAGCTAAAGTAGAAAATATTGCAATTATAAAAAAACTATCGAAAGCAGTTAAAAGAATTAACGAGCATAAAGTCACTCTTTACAGTAAAAATCAAAACAATGTAAGAGAAGTTATGGATAGTGTAAAGGTGATTGAATTCTCCTTAATTGAAGAGTTTGCCCATTTTTTTAACATAACAAATTGGGATTATAGTATCGCAAACTTTCTCCTCCTCAATCGATTAATTGAGGAAAAGGAACTATTTTTGACGACCGGAAATTCAGTTGTTCTTCATGCCATTGACCGTTCAACATTTGCAAGTGATCGAGAAAGGCTAAACAATCACATGCAACAGAGCTTAATCCAACAATGTGAGAGTTTTATTGAGCACGCTAAGAAGCAAATCATGATTGGAATGGATGATGCACCTTTATTAAGTCCCAATTTAAAACAACGATTGATGGATAGAACCCAACCAGTAGAAAAATCATTTGTGGAGGAAGGGTAGAAGCATGCAAGAACAAACAAAAGAACAAAAGGTTCACCGCGTTTTCGAAAATATTTATGACCAGTACGACAAAATGAATTCTGTCATTAGCTTCAAACAGCATGTCAGGTGGCGGAATGATATTATGAAGCGAATGAACGTACGTGCAGGATCAAAAGCACTTGATTTATGTTGTGGTACGGGTGATTGGACACTCTCTCTAGCGCAAGCTGTCGGTGACAATGGAGAAGTAATCGGACTGGATTTTAGTAAAAATATGCTCAAAATAGGCGAACAAAAGTTAAAAAATTATCATAATGTTACTCTTGTTCATGGGAATGCTATGGAACTTCCTTTTCCTGATGGGGCCTTTGATTATGTAACCATTGGATTTGGGCTGCGAAATGTACCGGATCTTCAGCAAGTGTTACAAGAAATGTATCGTGTCGTTAAACCAGGTGGATTGGTTGTTTCATTAGATACATCTCATCCAACCGCTTTTGGATTTAAGCAATTATATTATTTTTATTTTCAATTTATCATGCCGTTTTTTGGTAAATTATTTGCGAAAAGCTATAAGGAATATGCTTGGTTAAATGAATCAACGCGTCATTTTCCGGGGATGAGAAAACTAGCTGAGATGTTTGAACAAGCAGGTTTTGTGAATGTAACGTATAAACCTTATACAGGTGGCGTTGCAGCAGCACATTTTGGCTATAAGCGTTAACTTTATTCAGCAGCAGTCTTACACATTGATAAGTGATGTGACAAATACTTAGCTTAAAATAAATGGACGTTTTGTTTGCGTGTGCAAGCAGGGGTTACAGCAAGGTGGATACGGATATGAAATTTAAAATGATGTATTCATTTTTAAATAAGGATATTGATATAGTAGAGAAAGCATTAGAAGAGGCTGTGTATGCTGATTCGGCACTGCTAAGAGAAGCCTCTCTTCATTTGTTGCAAGCGGGGGGGAAGCGGATTCGTCCTCTTTTTGTGTTATTGGCGGCTAAATTTGGTGAGTACGATATTCATAAGATCAAAAAAGTGGCGGTTTCTTTAGAGTTAATCCATGCTGCCTCTCTTATTCATGATGATGTAATTGATGATGCGTCCATTCGAAGAGGACAACCGACCGTTAAAGCTAAATGGGATAATCGAATTGCTACTTATACAGGCGACTATATTTTTGCTCGTGCTTTAGAATTAATGGCTGAAATAGAAAAACCTCAGGCACATACAATTCTTTCGCATACAATGGTTGAGTTGGTCATCGGTGAATTAGAGCAAATGAAAGATAAATATCGGTTTAATCAAAATTTAAGGGATTATTTACGGAGAATCAAAAGGAAAACGGCTCTGTTAATTGAATCGAGCTGTCAGTTAGGTGCAATTACGGCCAATGTTGACGAAAAAACAGCATGGAATCTGGCGAAATATGGATATTATGTGGGGATGTCCTACCAAATTATCGATGATATTCTTGATTTTACAGGAACTGAAAAGGAATTAGGGAAGCCATCTGGAGGAGATTTGTTACAAGGGAATATCACACTTCCGGCTTTAATTGCCATGGAAAATGAGGCAATTGCAAAGGAAATTCGTAAAGTCCATGAGAAGATGACTAAGGAAGAAATGGAAGAGATTATTAAATTGATTATTGATTGTGGTGCAATTGAAAGAGCTAGAAACATCAGCAATCAATATTTAAATAAAGCCCTAATCATGGTTGAACAACTTCCCGATAATCAGGCCAAAACCGCACTTCGTAATATTGCTAAATATATTGGCAAAAGAAAATTTTAGGGAAGTTGTAAAGTATTCAAATAAATGTTATTATTTCCATGGAATCCCTTTCAAAAAGCGAAAGGGAGAATATTATACATACTGTTATAGGGGCTGAAGTATTATGGAAAAAACATTTTTAATGGTTAAACCAGATGGTGTACAACGTAATTTAATTGGTGAAATAATTTCACGGTTTGAGAAAAAAGGTTTTCAACTTGTTGGTGGAAAATTAATGAATATTCCTAGAGAATTAGCCGAAGAGCATTACGGTGAACATAAAGAACGTCCTTTTTTTGGTGAATTAGTTGATTTTATCACATCTGGTCCAGTATTTGCGATGATTTGGGAAGGCGAAAATGTCATTGCAACTGCTCGTCAAATGATGGGTTCAACAAATCCAAAGGATGCTGCACCTGGAACCATTCGCGGCGATTTTGGAGTAACAGTTGGAAAAAACGTAATTCATGGTTCTGACTCTCCTGAAAGTGCAGTTCGTGAAATCGGATTATTTTTTAAGGAAGAAGAAGTAGTTCAATACGATAAATTAATGGGTCAATGGATTTATTAATAAAAAGCGGCACTTGATTTTTTTCAAGTGCCGTTTTTTTAATGAGTAGCTTTTCTATTTAGATGGAAAAGGGAATCCCTTTTGTACTATACTAAAGTTATCCTAATAAAGGGAGTATAAGAATGCCTACTGATTATCAACAATTCATTAGTCGCATAAAATCCAAAACAGGAATTGATCTAAGTCTATACAAAGAGACACAAATGAAAAGAAGACTAACCTCCTTGTATGAAAAGAAAGGATACTCCTTCTTTGAAGCATACTTTCAAGGGGTGACTCGTGATTCAGAATTGTTATATGAATTTTTGGATCGAATGACGATCAATGTTTCCGAATTTTATCGTAATTATAAACGTTGGGAGGTTTTAGAAAAAGGAATCTTGCCAAAAATGCTAAAAAGGGTAAATAAACCAAAAGTATGGAGCGCAGCATGTTCGACAGGCGAGGAACCATATACAATAGCGATGATATTATCCAAGTATATGCCGTTATCAAAAATTAATATATTAGCATCAGATATTGATGAAAAAGCGATCGCTCGAGCAAAATTAGGAATTTACCCTGAACGGTCTCTCAACGAAATCCCGGTGGATATGAAAAGAAGATTTTTTACTCGTGAGGAGAGCGGGTACGTCCTTTCAGAGGAAATTAAAAAGACCGTCACTTTTAAAAAACATAATTTATTAGCTGAACCCTATGGAACAGCTTATGATTTAATTATATGTCGCAATGTTCTCATTTATTTTACAGAAGAAGCAAAGGATAGTATATATCAAAAATTTTCAAAGGCTCTAAACCAGGACGGTATCCTTTTTGTTGGTAGTACTGAACAAATTTTTAATGTAAACAAATATCGTTTTGAAGTGGAAGATACTTTTTTCTACAAAAAGATATAATAATGGTATAAACTTTTCTGAAAAAATGTTAGGATTATTTTTAAAACTTACTATTCTAATTTGGATTGATATGTTATATTGATACATAATCCTTTAATGATGTGAAGGGGGAAAGAAAGATGAGATATTTAACAGCAGGAGAATCACATGGCCCGCAATTAACAACCATTATAGAGGGACTACCAGCGGGAATGCCTCTATTACAAGAGGATATAAATGAACAATTGGCAAGAAGACAAAAAGGGTATGGTCGCGGCCGTCGAATGCAAATTGAAAAGGATATAGTTGAGATCACTAGTGGGGTTAGACATGGATTAACATTAGGGTCGCCAGTTGCATTAGTTGTAGAAAATAATGACTGGAAACACTGGGTAAAAATCATGGGGGCTGAGCCTTTTGAAGGAAATGAAGAAGATATCAAACGGAAAGTTACGAGACCTAGACCAGGTCACGCTGATTTAAACGGAGCGTTAAAATACGGTCATCGTGATATGAGAAATGTATTAGAACGATCCTCTGCGCGAGAAACGACCGTTCGTGTTGCAGCAGGGGCTGTAGCGAAAAAATTATTATCTCTACTAGGAATCGAGGTTGCATCCCATGTAGTAGAAATTGGTGGGGTAAAGGCATCAGAGACAAGTTATGACTCGATTCAAAGCTTAAGAGAAATAACAGAAGAATCACCTGTACGCTGTCTAGATCCAGAAGCAGGGGAAAAAATGATGAGAGCGATTGACTCAGCAAAGGAAAATGGCGACTCAATCGGTGGAACTGTAGAGGTTATTGTAGAGGGTATGCCAGCAGGGGTTGGCAGTTATGTGCATTATGATCGTAAGTTAGATTCGAAACTGGCTGCAGCAATCTGCAGTATTAATGCATTCAAAGGTGTTGAATTTGGAATAGGCTTTGATGCAGCGCATATTCCAGGGAGCCAAGTACATGATGAGATCGTTTGGTCTGAAGAAAGAGGGTTCTATCGAAAAACCAATCGTTTAGGTGGCTTAGAAGGTGGTATGTCCAATGGGATGCCACTTGTCATAAGAGGAGTTATGAAACCAATTCCAACATTGTACAAGCCGCTGCAAAGTGTGGATATTGAGTCAAAAGAGGAATTTACAGCAAGTGTTGAACGCTCAGATAGTTGTGCCGTACCAGCAGCTGCGGTTGTTGCTGAAAATGTTGTTGCATGGGAATTGGCTTCAGCCATTATTGATCAGTTTTATAGTGATCGTTTTGAAACGCTAAAAGAAGTAGTTGATGAACACCGTAAATATGCGAGGGAATTTTAATGATTCAACATATGGTCAAGACTCCATTAAAATCTTACCCAGTCTATATCGGGCCTGGTGTAATTGATGAACTGCCCCGTTTTATACAGGAACATCTATCTGTCACGAAAATCATGGTTATTACGGATGAAAAGGTGGGAGTTCTTTATTTAGATCGAATCCTTCAATTACTCAAAGACTTTCATGTTGAAGCAATAAGGGTACCAAGTGGGGAAGAGGCTAAAACATTTGACGTTTATTATGAATGTCAAACAGCAGCTTTAAATGCCGGTCTTGATCGCGGTTCCTTAATCCTTGCACTTGGCGGCGGTGCGGTTGGAGATTTGGCAGGATTTGTTGCTGCGACATTTATGCGAGGAATTCCTTTTATTCAGCTGCCAACTACGATCTTGGCACATGATAGTGCGGTAGGTGGGAAGGTTGCGATCAATCATCCGAAAGGTAAAAATATGATTGGGGCATTTTATCAACCAGAGGCAGTGATCTATGATACTCATTTCTTAGCTAGTTTGCCACAGCATGAAATACGTTCGGGTTTTGCTGAAGTTATTAAGCATGGACTCATACAGGATTTTTCTTTCTATACTTGGCTAAAAAATCATATTCGCCAATTAGAATATTTGACAGAAGAGGATCTTGTTACGTTTTTAGCAAAAGGAATTGAGATTAAGAGCGTGATTGTCGGTGAGGACGAGAAGGAAACTGGGGTAAGAGCTTATTTAAACTTCGGTCATACTCTTGGACACGCGATTGAAGCTGAAATGGGCTATGGGAAAATCACTCATGGAGAAGCCGTTGTAATTGGAATGGGATTCGCCTTACAACTTAGTCAGAAATTTGCAGGGCTTCAAATGGATACAGCAGCCTTTCAAATATGGCTTGATTCATTAGGCTATCAAACCGAGTTGCCGAGAGGTTTATCTTTAGATGCACTCATCCAAAGGATGAAAGGTGATAAAAAATCAATCGATGGGCAAATTAGGTTTGTCCTTTTAAATAAAATTGGAATGCCGCAAATCTATGAATTATCCGAAACGGAAATTTTAGGAGAGTTAGAGCAATTCAGCCTCTGAATAAGAGGCTATACTTATAAGTTTTAGGTAACTGTCTAGCTCCAGCGCCTAGCCTCTCGAGGTCACAAGCCAATCCGTCAAGAAGGTAAAGGTCGACCTTCTTGACAGTTCGTCTTGTGCTTGGCCTAACTAGAAAAATGTTAGGCATAAGAGCAACTACTCCTCTGTCTTCGCCTAAAGGCTTGCCAGTCGGAGAGTTTTCTTTATCGGGGCTGGTCAAGGCGCTTGTGCTTTTCTATTGGGAGGGGATTTTTTGCAAGTTCGAGGAGTCCGCGGGGCGATTACAATTAAAGAAGATACTGAAATAGCTGTTTTACAAGAAACGGACCGATTATTACGAGAGATGATCAAAGCGAATAAAATCGATCCAGAGCAGGTGGCTTCCGTATTTATTTCTGTAACAGATGATATTACGAATGCTTTTCCAGCAAGAGCGATGCGTGCGATCGACGGGTGGAGCTATGTACCTGTCATGTGTATGAAGGAAATGGCTGTCCCTCATGCATTACAGAAATGTATACGAGTAATGATGCATATTAATACAACGAAAAGGCAACGGGAAATTGAGCATATTTATTTAGAAGAGGCTGTTACTTTACGGCCGGACTTAGTACAACATAGAAACAATCAAGATTAACCTGAGGTGAATAGTCATGCAGTGGAAAGAGCAATTATTAACATTAAAACCATATCAACCAGGAAGACCCATTGAATCGGTAAAACGAGAATATGGTCTTGAGAATATTGTAAAACTTGCTTCTAATGAGAACCCATTTGGGGCATCGCCTAAGGCAGTGGAAGCTTTAAAAGAAGCGGTTACTAATTTCGCTATTTACCCTGATGGATATGCGACAAAGCTGCGAGAGTCAATGTGTGATTTTTTAAAAGTAAATCAAAATCAATTGATTTTTGGAAATGGAGCAGATAATTTAATTCAAATTGTATCTCGCGCATTTTTGCTGCCGGGGAAAAACACGGTGATGCCAAGCCCTAGCTTCTCACAATACAAACATAATGCCATTGTTGATGGAGCGGAGATTAGAGAGATCCCATTAAACGATGGAGAACATGATTTAGAATCTATGCTTAAGGCAATTGATGAAAATACTGCGGTTGTTTGGGTATGCAGTCCGAATAACCCTACAGGCCTTCATATTTCAAAAGAAAAACTCGTTTCATTCCTTGATCGTGTACCAGATCAAACACTAGTGGTTATTGATGATGCATATCATGATTATGTTGTAGCTGATGATTTCTATGATTCAGTAGACTTCGCTAAAACTTATAAAAATGTAATTGTCGTAAGAACTTTTTCAAAAATTTATGGAATTGCTAGTTTAAGAATTGGTTATGGGATTGCACATGAAGATATTATACGAGCATTAGAACCAGTCAGGGAACCATTTAATGTCAACACACTTGGACAGATTGCTGCAATTGCTGCAATTAATGATCAAGAATATGTTGAAGAATGCAAAAAGAAAAATCGCGATGGAATGGCTCAATTCGAGTTATTTTGTAAAGAAAAGCAATTAAAGTATTTTCCTTCACAAGCGAACTTTATTTTAATTGATTTTGGTACGAGTGGAGACGAGGTCTTCCAATATTTATTGGAAAGAGGTTATATTGTTCGTTCTGGTAATGCATTAGGGTTCCCAACGTCTGTTAGGGTTACGGTTGGTTCTACCGAAGAGAATAATGGAGTCATAGAAGTCATGACTCAATACTTACAAGAAAAAGCGGCTATTTCAAATTAATCCAACTATATAGAGAGTGGCAATGCAAAAAAAGGGGGTGGCCGAATTGGAAGGTCAAGTATTTGTCATTGGACTAGGCCTTATTGGCGGTTCTCTCGCATTGTGTATTAAAGGGGAGCATGGGGAATGCCAAATAACCGGTTATGATATTAATGAGGATCAAGGTAAAATTGCAAAAATGCTTGGAGTTGTAGACAGATTAGTAGATAGAATCGAAGACGGTGCCAAAGACGCTGATTTGATTTTAATTACGACTCCAGTTAAAGAAACAGAACAAATTATCGATCTTCTCTGCGAAATTCCTCTAAAGAAAAACGTGATAATTACAGATGCTGGAAGTACAAAATATGAGGTAGTCAAAAAGGCGGAGGAAAAATTAAGTTCGCAAGGAATTACATTTATCGGTGGACATCCAATGGCCGGTTCCCATAAAAGTGGAGTATCAGCAGCTCGCGCCATTTTGTTTGAAAATGCATTCTATCTATTAACTCCAGGTCAAGGAATTGAACAAGGAAAAGTGCAAGTGTTGAAAGAGTGGTTAAAAGGAACAAACGCAAAATTTCTTGTAGTTACACCGAAAGAACATGATTTCTTAACGGGAGTGATTAGCCATTTCCCACATATTATTGCTGCATCACTTGTCCATCAAGCTGAGAAAAAGAGTAAAGAACAAAATTTAATTCCGCGGCTAGCAGCTGGAGGATTTCGAGATATTACTAGGATAGCTTCAAGTAGCCCGTCTATGTGGCGCGATATTCTTTTACATAATAAAGAGGTATTAATGGAATTGCTAGACCAATGGCAAAACGAAATGAGAACTGTTGCTACCATTATTAAAACTGAAGATGGTGAAAAAATTTATCAATATTTTGCCGATGCTAAAAGATTCAGAGATGAATTGCCACAACAGAAAGGGGCCATTCCTGCCTTTTATGACTTATTTGTTGATGTCCCCGATTATCCGGGGGTTGTATCTGAAGTAACGGGCTATTTAGCTAAGGAAGAAATCAGCATTACCAATATACAAATTCGAGAAACTAGAGAAGATATCATTGGTGTTCTTGTTATTAGTTTTCAGACGGAAGAAGACCGTATACGAGCTAAGAAATGTATTGAGCACTATACAGACTTTGAAACAACCTTAATATCATAAGGTTCAACTAGTAAGGAAGGTGAAACAGATGGGTTCAAAACCATTAGAATACAATCAACATTCATTAACTGGAGAGATTACAGTCCCAGGTGATAAATCCATCTCACACCGTTCGGTTATGTTTGGAGCAATTGCAGAGGGTGACACAACCGTAACTGGTTTTCTATTAGGAGATGATTGTTTAAATACGGTTGCTTGTTTTCGTCAATTGGGTGTTGATATACAGCAGACCGAGGATAAATTAGTGATTCATGGAAAAGGATGGAGCGGTTTAAAGGAACCAAAAGAAGTGCTAGACGTAGGTAATTCAGGAACAACTATTCGCTTGCTAATGGGCCTTTTAGCTGGTCGTGAATCTCACAGTACAATCATAGGGGATGAATCTATTGGAAAGCGACCAATGACAAGGGTAACGAAGCCGTTGACAGAAATGGGAGCACAAATTGATGGTCGCCAAAACGGAGAGTATACCCCATTATCGATCCGAGGTGGACAAATTAAGGGGATTACCTATCACCCTTCTGTTGCAAGTGCTCAAGTGAAATCTTCCATTCTCTTAGCTGGTTTGCAAGCAGAGGGAAGAACAACTGTTATAGAACCAGAAAAGTCAAGAGACCATACGGAACGAATGATCCGACAATTTGGCGGTATAGTAGAAGAAGATGGTTTATCCGTATCAGTAAAAGGTGGACAAACTTTAAAAGGAACGACTATTCATGTTCCAGGAGATATCTCATCTGCTGCTTTTTTCCTTGTTGCAGGAGCGATTGTACCTAATAGCTCTATTATCTTAAAGAATGTCGGTTTAAATCCAACTCGTACTGGAATTATTGATGTGCTAAAAGAGATGGGTGCTGATATGACAATTGAAATGAAATCAGATGAGAATAATTTTGAACCTGTTGGAGACATAACGATTAAAACGTCAAATTTAAAGGGAATGACCATTGGCGGTGACTTAATTCCTCGATTAATTGATGAAATTCCTGTAATTGCTTTACTTGCTTCTCAAGCAGAGGGTCAAACAATTATCCGTGATGCCCAAGAATTAAAGGTAAAAGAGACGAACCGGATTGATACAGTTGTGAATGAACTATCAAAGCTTGGAGTAGCGATTAAAGCAACTGAAGACGGCATGGTTATTCAAGGCAATAATCGATTAACTGGTGGAACGGTATCAAGTCATGGCGACCATCGGATTGGAATGATGCTTGCGGTTGCCGCATTAATCTGTGAGAACGAGGTTTTTCTCCAAGAAAAAGAATCAATTTCAGTATCCTACCCACAATTTTTTAATGATCTCCAGCAATTAATAGCTACAGATTGAAAATAAAACTGCAATTATTGCAGTTTTATTTTTTTTTTATTTAACCTGTTTTTGTTATAATGAAATTTACAATTAAAAGATGAATACATAATGAGGTTTGAATATTGTTTTTTTGGTTAAACGAATGATAAAAAGAAAGGGTCTTAATTATGGATGTAGCGAATAAAATAATCACACACTTGGAAAATGGATTATACGAGAAAGCAATGGAAGAGTATGAGGCCATTTTAGCTATTGGTTCACATGAAGAAAAGTTTTTAGTTGCAGAAGGTCTATTTCAATATGGCTTTATCCTTGAGGCTCAGAATTTAATAAAAGAGCTTATAAAAGTCTATCCACAAGAAGGTGAACTTATAGTCTTACTGGCGGAAACGCTAATGGAACAAGGAAATGAAGAGGCTGCGGTGCTAGAATTAGAGAAAATCAGCCCAAATGACCCGAGTTATCCGCAAAGCTTATTGCTTATGGCCGATCTTTATCAGATGGAAGGCCTTTATGAAGTTAGTAAACAAAAATTATTAAAGGCAAAGGAGCTGTTACCAAATGAAGCAGTCATTGATTTTGCATTAGGCGAGCTTAATTATGAGGAAGGAAAATTTAGCGAAGCCATCCATTATTATAAAATGGTTATTCAAACAACAGAAGAAGTTGGAGGTGTCAATCTAAATCAAAGAATTGCTGATGCCTTGAGTGCTGGTGGCTCATTTGAAGATGCACTACACTACTATGAGAAAGCGCTAATGGAAAAAATGGAATTAAATACACTTTTTAATTATGGTTTCACAGCTCTTCAAGCTGGTTTTAATGAAAAAGCAATTAAATTATTCCTTCAGTTAAAAGAGATTGATCCGGAATATTATTCGTTATACACCAATTTAGCACGCGCATACGAACGAGTGGAAGATGTGGAAAAAGGTTATCAAATCCTTAAAGAAGCCATGCAGTATGATGAGTTTAATAAGGATCTATATTTATATGCTGGAAAATTAGCCCTGAAAATAGGTAAAGAGGACGAGGCTGAGCAAATGTTCAGAGAAGCTTTAGCGTTAGATCCAGAATTAATAGAAGCGGCATTAACTCTGAATAAATTATTCCTTCATCAAGAAAGATATGAAGATATAATCGAAATCATAAGCATCGTTGGAGTGGAAGAAGATCCTCAATTCAATTGGGATGCGGCTATAGCTTATCAAAATTTAGAAGAATATTCACAGGCATTAAATAGCTATGAGAACGCATATACATTTTTTAAAGACTCCTCAGATTTTTTAAGCCATTACGGATATTTTCTAGTTGAAGAAGGGAAACGAGAGAAGGCCGTCGAAGTTTTTAGTGAGCTGATTAAAATGGAACCTAATAATGAAGAGTATGTAGATGTTTGGCAAAGGCTAACTGAAGATATTGACCCATTATAGGTAAATTGGTTTAACAAAAGATGTTACTAAAGTTTTTATAGCATTAAAGGATTTGTTAAAAAATAATAATATATGCTAATAATAGCAGAGGAGGGTTACCAAAGATGAACGCCCCTGTTTCTGTCAATGAGAAAAAAGACTTTATTCGTTGGTTTCTAAATCATTACCAATTGAAAAGACGAGAGTGTGTATGGATTTTAAACTACTTAATGAGTCACGATCAACTAATGGAGAAAGTTCATTTTGTTGAACAGGCTCAATACTGTCCGAGGGGTATCATCATGTCTGCCCATTGTGTTGACGAAGTACCTTTTCGCTTTTACAAGGAAAATGTGATGACAACAGATGCCGAGAAATCTTTTCACGACATCCGTTTAAATCGAGATGAAGACATATACATTCAACTAAACTTCCGTGCATCCTATAAAGCTCCTCAGTTTGCAGCTGTATTAGAAGAGAATCCATTTATGCCAAAAAACATCCAAATTAGCGATAAAGATCGTCAATTAGCAGAAAAGTTTTTAATTAACAGCATTGAAAAGTTCCAAAAGGATAAACTCCTCAAACAAATTGACGAAGCCCTTGACAAAAAAGATCAAGAGGCCTTTCAAAAGCTTACGGCCCAGTTAAATAAACTGATGGACGCTAAATGACCTGTTACTCGGAACAGGTCTATTTTTTTAGATAAGGCTAGATAAATTGTTTATTACTAAAAATATGTTAGAATATATAGAAAATATGGAAAAGAGGAAACCGTTTTGAAATGGACATACGAAGATATGGACATGTTTATTAAAGCTAAAGAATATATAGATACAGTAGTATTGCCATTATGTCCCATATCCTTTGAAGATAACTTAGAAGAAACCGTAGGGATGTCTGAATTTATATCATTATTGACAGTTCCCCTTGAAAAACAATTCAAAGGCAGATTACTTCTGCTCCCTAGATTTACCTATTTAAAAGGAATTGAAAGGGACTTGCCATTTGATTATTTGTTAAAATGGGAATCAGAATTATTACAGGCTGGGTTTAAGCATATATTCTATTTAACTGGAGATAACGAATGGGTAAGCTATGAAAATAAATTAAATGGCACATTAATTACCATTTTCGAAACGACAATTCATTCATCTGATCGAAAATATCAAAATATTATCCTAGAAGATAAACTGAAGGAACTTAAATTTCAATTAGCGAAGAGGTGGCAAACCGAAGAATAAGGGTGATAAAAATCACCATAATTTTCTGATTTTATTGACCTTACCGAAATATTGATATATTATTGAAATTGTCCTAGTAAGAAAATTTTGTTAATTCAATTTAATCGATTTAGGGGGGAGATGTATGAGCAAAAAGCGTGTCTCTAGACGTCAATTTCTAAACTATACGTTGACGGGTGTAGGCGGATTTATGGCCGCTGGAATCCTTATGCCAATGGTTCGTTTCGCTGTTGATCCAGTTTTACAACAATCTGGAAGCAGCGATTTTATCCCTACACCACAAAAGATTAGTGATATTACAGAGGTACCAACACGTGTCGATTTTACTTTTGAGCAAAAAGATGCTTGGTATGAATCAGATGTATCCAATTCAGCATGGGTTTATAAGGATGAAAATGGTGAGGTCGTCGCCCTTTCTCCAGTATGTAAGCATTTAGGGTGTACGGTTGATTGGAACACAGATAAAGCCAATCCTGACCATTTTTATTGCCCGTGTCATGGAGGTCTTTATACGAAGAACGGAGATAATGTGAAAGGAACACCACCGATTGCTCCGCTAGATGTATACCCAATTCAAGAAAAAGATGGATACCTCTACTTAGGTAAAGCAGAACCACGAGGGGGTGCTTAAACATGTTAAATAAAATTTATGATTGGGTAGATGAGCGTTTGGATATAACTCCATTATGGAGAGATATTGCCGATCATGAAGTTCCAGAGCACGTAAATCCAGCATATCATTTTTCCGCATTTGTCTATTGCTTTGGAGGACTTACTTTCTTTATTACAGTTATTCAAATTCTTTCCGGTATGTTTTTAACCATGTATTATGTACCAGATATTAAAAATGCTTGGGAATCTGTGTATTATTTGCAAAATGAAGTGGCGTTTGGACAAATTGTTAGAGGAATGCATCACTGGGGAGCAAGCTTGGTAATCGTTATGATGTTTTTACATACATTGCGTGTATTTTTCCAAGGCGCTTACAAGAAGCCACGGGAATTGAACTGGATTGTCGGAGTTTTAATTTTCTTTGTTATGCTTGGATTAGGTCTTACTGGATATTTACTACCTTGGGATATGAAAGCGTTGTTTGCGACAAAGGTTACGATTCAAATTGTTGAATCTGTACCATTTATCGGAGAATATCTAAAAATTTTATTAGCAGGTAGTTCTGATATTGTCGGGGCCCAAACAATTACGCGATTCTTTGCGATTCATGTGTTCTTCTTACCTGCCGCATTATTTGGATTAATGGCTGCTCACTTTATCATGATTCGTAAACAAGGGATTTCAGGACCATTATAAGATAAGTAAAGTCTTAATCTATAATTTTCGATACACTAAATTAATGATTCCTCTGAATCTATGATCTCTAAAAGGGAGGGAGATTGTTCATGCAACGTGGAAAAGGGATGAAGTTTGTAGGTGATTCACGCGTCACTGAAAATAAAAAACCGAACATTCCGAAAGATTATTCGGAATACCCTGGGAAAACGGAAGCATTTTGGCCAAACTATTTACTGAAAGAATGGATGGTTGGTGCTGTTTTTCTTATTGGCTTTTTATGTTTAACCGTTGCCCACCAGCCTCCATTGGAAAAAGTTGCAGATCCTGGTGATACAGCCTATATCCCATTGCCGGACTGGTATTTCTTATTTTTGTACCAATTATTAAAATACAGCTATGCTTCTGGTCCGTATAATGTGGTAGGGGCGCTAGTTATTCCTGGCTTAGCATTTGGGGCGCTGTTACTAGCGCCATTTATTGACAGGGGGCCTGAAAGAAAGCCAACAAAACGTCCTTTAGCAACTGGATTTATGTTACTTGCTGTTGCAGCAATTACGTATTTAACTTGGGAAGCCGTTGACAATCATGACTGGGAGGCAGCTGCAGAACAAGGGAAAATAGTAGCTGAAGCAGAGATAGATACAACTGCGGAAGGTTATCAAATCTTTGAAGTCAATGGGTGTATAAGCTGTCACGGAAATCAGCTTGAAGGAACGGCAGCTGCTCCATCTTTAATTGATACAGGTCTTACTCCTGAAGAAATTGCAGATATTGCAAAAAATGGTACAGAAAGTGGTAAAATGCCAGCAGGCTTATTTAGTGGAACAGATGATGAACTAGCAAAAATGTCAGAATTTTTATCTAGTATTGAAAGTAAATAATCATCGAAGAAGCCGGTTTTGAGATTGGCTTCTTTCTTGTTTTTAATTTCTTTATGTTAATATAAAAAGGTACATATTAGCACAGAGATGAGGAATTTTATAATGAAACAAATGTATCCCTTATTAGGAAATCGTTATTTTTTATGGCTATTATTAATCATTAATATTTTTGGCACAATCTATGGATATGATTGGTACGGCTGGCAATTAGCAGAAACACCGGCGATTTTTATCCTATTTGTTCCTGATAGCCCTACGGCAAGCTTATTTTTTGTGTTTGTATTAATTGCCTTTTTAATGGGAAAAAATTGGCCGCTCATTGAGGCGTTAGCGATTGTTACGTTATTTAAGTATGGTTTTTGGGCAGTTGTGATGAACTTTCTTGTTCTGTTTGAAACCGGGGAGCTTGGTTTAGCAGGCTGGATGCTGGTCTTTTCTCATGCTGGAATGGCCATCCAAGGTCTTTTATATGCACCATTTTATCGCTTTAAAGTTTGGCATCTAATTGTAGCAGGAATTTGGACACTACATAATGATGTCATTGATTATGTATTTTTTATGATGCCAAGTTATCAAGTTCTTGATGCATTTGTTCCGCAAATTGGCTACTTTACCTTTTGGCTAAGTATTTGTTCGCTATTTATTGCATACTACTTAGGCGTTAGAGAAGATCGTTTCAAATTAACAATAAGATATAGTAGATAATTTTCCCTTCTGAATCTCTATTTCTTCTTATTGCACAGGCTAAATTAATGGTCTAACCTTGTCTATCCCCTCATAGATTGTTATTAATAGAGGGGGGACAAGCATGAAATCCAAAATATGGATTGTCTTTTTATTGTTTTTGCTATTATTACCTAATCTTGTATTTGCTAATGAGGAAACTACGCCGATCGATCAATTAAATGATTTGTCTGATGAGGCGCTCCAATTAACAAAATCACATAGATATGAAGACGCTAAGTTGATCTTAGAGGCATTCTCTAAAAAGTTCTCGTCTGTAACTGTGAAAGAACAGTCATTTTCAATGGATGAATTACGTATTGTGACGATTGCTCATAATGAAGCAGTCGAGGCGACAACAAATGCAACGATGAATCAGGATGAGAGAATTAATCGATTGACAAAGTTTAGACTTGTGATTGACGCCATTTCAGGTTCAAAAGAGCCTCTTTGGACAAGGATGGAGGAACCTGTAATGGCTGCCTATGATGAAGTGAAAAAGGCTGCGATAAATGGCGAGAAGGAGAAATTTCATCAAAGTTTAAATACTTTTATGGTTTTATACGACATTATTCAACCAAGTCTTAAATTAGATGTTTCATCAGAGAAAATTCAACAATTGGATACGAGAATTGCCTTTATTGACCGATATCGTATGGATATTTTGAATAAAGATCAAGCAAGGCAAGAATTGTTTGAAATTGAAACAGAACTAACATCTGTCTTTAATCAGATAACCACTGAGGATGAAATGGATCCATCCTTATGGTGGGTAATCATTTCCACAGGAAGTATAATCATTGTTACATTGTCTTATGTAGGCTGGAGAAAATATAAAGGTGAAAAGGAAAAAGGCAAAAATCCATCTAGACAATAAGTCGCTTTTAAAAAATGACCTTGAATTCAACTTTATTATTTGACAGTTATATTAGAAACCTTCTAAAATAAATGTAACGATAAGTACTAGGAGGGATAATGATTGTTTTTAGTTTATTTTGCGCTGGTCTTAATCATTCCAATTTGGGCACAAATTCGGGTGAAAAAAACCTATAAAAAATACTCACAGGTTTCTTCTTCTTCACAGATGAGGGGAGTAGAGGTTGCTAGGAAGATTCTTGATGATAATGGACTTTACAATGTGAACATTGAAGAAGTAGGTGGAGTTTTATCAGACCACTATGACCCTAGAACCAAAACAGTGCGTTTATCGACTGACAATTATCACGGTCATTCTGTTGCTGCTGCCGCTGTTTCAGCCCACGAGGTGGGGCATGCAATCCAAGATGCGGAAGCTTACAGCTTTTTAAGACTAAGACATACACTTGTTCCGGTCGCTAATATTGGTTCTAATTTCTCTTGGATCTTAATTATCATTGGAATGCTGCTTGGATTCAGTAACTTTGTTCTGTTAGGAATCTTGTTTATGTTTGCGGCTGTGTTATTCCAAGTCGTAACATTACCAGTTGAATTTAATGCTTCAAATCGCGCGATGGACCAAGTAGTTGCTCTCGGTATTATTCGAAATGATGAGGAGAGAGAAACGAAAAAGGTTTTAAACGCTGCCGCCATGACCTATGTGGCTGCTGCTGCAATTGCTGTATTAGAATTGGTTCGTTTAATTCTCATTTATACAGGCATGCAAAGTGATGACTAAGAAAAAGGATGGACTAAAATAAGTCCGTCCTTTTTCAATCTTCAATCGGCCTTTTATTTTCATCTAGAGTAAATCCTTCTCCAATCACATCGTTAACAACACTAACAGATACAAAAGCATGTGGATCAACGCTCGTAACAACTTCTTTTAAGCGCCCCATTTCATTTTTCGCTACGACGCAGTATAATACTTCTCGCTCTTGTTTGGAATAAGACCCATACCCTTTTAATACAGTTACGCCCCGATTCATTTTTTCTAATATTTTATCAGCTATGTTATCACTGTACTCAGAAATAATCATCGCTCCCCTAGCAGAATAGGCACCCTCTTGCATAAAATCAATCACTCTTGAAGCTAGAAAAACTGCAACAAGTGTGTACATTGCCTCTTGATAGGTTAAATAAAAAATCCATGATAAAAAAATTACACAGGCATCAAATAAAAACATCGTTTTCCCCATACTCCAGCCAATATATTTTTGCGCCAATCTTGCGATGATATCAACTCCCCCGGTTGTTCCGCCATATCGAAAAATAACTCCCAGTCCAACTCCAATAGAAGTCCCAGCAAATAACGCTGCTAACGTCATATCATTACTTAAAGGCATGTTGATTTGGTAACGCTGGAAGATCCAAAGGAAGATTGAGACACTAACTGTACCAATAATTGTATAAAGAAAAACCTTACGCCCTAGTAATTTCCACCCAAGAAAGAATAATGGAATATTTAAAAGTAAATTGACATATGAAGGATCCCAGTTAAACAGGAAAAAAAGCAATAATGTAATTCCAGTAAACCCACCTTCAGATAAGTTGTTTTGCATGTTGAAATGGACGATACCAAATGAAAAAATACAAGCACCAATAAGGATTAATACAATATTCTTAAACTTAAGACCTAACCTCATGACAAACGCCTCCAATTCAGCATCTCTTTCTATTAAGTTTAACATTCTTATAGCAATCATACGAAAAAATGAAAAATGTTGTAAATTTTAATGAGTTTAGCTAACATGATAGAAGTAAAAGGATAAATATTTTTATTTTTTCATTATTCGAGGTGGCTGTAGTGTCAAACGATAAAACGGTAAAAGATTTACAAAAAGAAGTCGATGCATACATAAGTCAGTTTAAAGAGGGGTATTTTAGCCCACTAGCAATGACTGCACGGTTGGCAGAGGAACTTGGAGAATTAGCTCGTGAGGTCAATCATTTTTATGGAGAAAAACCGAAAAAAACAACGGAAAAAGCTCGTACCATTGAAGAGGAAATGGGAGATTTATTATTTGTGTTAATTTGCTTTGCCAACTCCTTAAATATTGATCTAGAAGAAGCTCATAATGCTGTCATGAAAAAGTTTGCTACTAGAGATAAAGATCGCTGGACTAAAATTAATAAATAAAAGGGGATTTAATTATGGAAAAAACAAGAATTGTTGTAGCAGGACCTCGAGGAAGAATGGGTTCTGAGGCTGTGAAATTAGTAGAAAGAACCGAACATTATGAACTGGTTGCTGTGGTTGATCACAAACACGGTGGGAAAAAGTTAAATGAGCTTGATGGAATTTCATCATTGCCAGTGCCTGTATACGATAATATGACTGTCTGTTTAACGGAAGTTAAAGCGGATGTACTTATTGATTTGACGACTCCTGAAATAGGGATGGAGCATACGAGAACAGCTTTACAATTAGGTGTTCGTCCAGTCGTTGGGACAACTGGATTTACCGAAGAAAATTTAAGAGAATTGGAAGACCTCTGTAAAGAAAAAGATCTAGGTTGTATTATTGCACCTAATTTTGCCGTAGGGGCTGTTTTAATGATGAAATTTTCTCAGTTAGCAGCAAGATATTTTCCAGATGTAGAAATCATTGAATTGCATCATGACCAAAAGTTAGATGCACCTTCTGGAACGGCGGTCAAAACAGCACAAATGATTTCACAAGTAAGAACGGAAAAAAATCAAGGTCATCCAAACGAAAAGGAAACTCTCCAAGGGGCAAGAGGTGCAAACTTTGAGGGAATGCATATTCATTCTGTGAGATTGCCTGGTTTAATTGCTCATCAACAGGTGATGTTTGGCTCAAATGGTCAAACTTTGACGATTCGTCATGATTCTTATAATCGTGAATCTTTTATGTCAGGGGTTAAGCTTGCTGTTGATACAGTGAAAAATGTTAATACTCTCATTTATGGTCTAGAAAACATCATTGATTAGAACGGAGATGACTCTCTAATGAATATAGCCTTAATAGCACATGACAAGAAAAAAAATGATATGATTCGTTTCGCTACTGCTTATTCAGAAATATTAAAGAATCATAAGCTTTTTGCAACTGGTACAACGGGATTAAAAATTATGGAAGCAACTGGCTTAGAAATCCATCGTTTTCAATCAGGCCCATTGGGCGGAGACCAGGAGATCGGTGCGATGATTGCTAATAATAAAATGGACATGGTTATTTTCTTCCGTGACCCTCTAACTGCTCAACCGCATGAGCCAGATGTAACGGCACTTATTCGCTTATGCGATGTGTATGAAGTTCCGCTAGCAACAAATATGGGGACAGGAGAAGTGCTGATTAAGGGCCTTCAGCGTGGGGATATCTCATGGAGGAATATTGTAAGAGGGAACACGGAAAACACCATAACAGATTAAATTACTGTGGATATCATTTGATCTAAGTGAAGTAGGAGTATTACTATGAATAGAAAATTAAAGATCGGAATTACTTGTTACCCAACAGTAGGTGGGTCAGGGGTCGTTGCAACCGAACTAGGAAAAATGCTGGCAGAAAAGGGCCATGAAATACATTTTATTTCGTCTAGTGTGCCTTTCCGATTAAAGAAAATGTATCACAATATTTACTACCATCAAGTAGAGGTAAATCAATATTCTGTTTTTCAATATCCACCCTATGATATTGCGCTTGCGAGTAAAATGGCTGAAATCATAAAAAGAGAGAAGCTTGATTTATTGCATGTTCATTATGCGATTCCCCATGCGGTCTGTGCGATATTAGCGAAACAAATGTCTAATAAAGATGTGAAAATTGTAACAACATTACACGGAACGGATATTACGGTCCTTGGCTACGATGCCTCTTTATCTGATGCCATTCGTTTTGGAATAGAAGAGTCGGATATCGTAACAGCTGTATCCAATTCCTTAGTGGCTGAAACATATGACGTAATTCAGCCAAAAAAGAAAATTGTTCCAGTATATAACTTTATTGATGAACGAATTTATCATAAAGTACCTTCCCAATACCTAAAAGGAGAATATGGCATTCCTGCACATGAAAAAGTAGTGATTCATGTATCTAATTTCCGCAGTGTCAAACGGGTGCCAGATGTTGTAAAGGCCTTCTCCAAAATCGCTGAGAAAGTACCTGCAAAATTAATGCTTGTTGGTGATGGTCCAGATATCTCACTAGTAAGTCAACTTGTTGACAGATTAAACTTAAAGAATGATGTTTTATTTCTCGGCAAACAGGAAAATCTCGAGGAATTATATTCCATTAGCGACTTAATGCTTCTTCTGTCAGAAAAGGAAAGCTTTGGACTTGTAGCTCTTGAAGCACTTGCATGCGGAGTACCTTGTATTGGAACAAACATTGGTGGCATTCCCGAGGTAATCTCTAATGGAGTAAATGGTTTTATTTGTGAATTAGGGAATATAGAAGAAATTGCTGATAAGTCATTACAACTTTTAACAAATGAGTCCTTACATCATCAATTTTCACAAAAAGGAATGATGTCGGTGAATGAGAATTTTAAAGGTGAGAAAATTGTCCAACAATACGAGGACATTTATTATGGTTTAATGGAAAGTGGTGAATGAGGATGTTGCCGGTCTTTACACAAGCTATCCCCATTTTAACTAAAATTGAAAAAGCTGGATACGAGGCTTATTTTGTGGGTGGTTGTGTTCGCGATTATCTTCTTGGTAGAGTGATTTCAGATATTGACATTGCAACCTCTGCTACTCCAAGCGAAATTAAACAGATC
Source organism: Niallia sp. XMNu-256 (assembly GCF_036670015.1). NCBI lineage: Bacteria > Bacillati > Bacillota > Bacilli > Caryophanales > Bacillaceae > Niallia > Niallia sp. XMNu-256. The sequence continues at coordinate 2,925,977 of NZ_CP137636.1, read as the reverse complement.
TTTCCAAGAACCGTTGATGTAGGAATCGAGCATGGCACAGTTGTGGTCCTATGGAATAATGAAACCTACGAATTAACTACTTTCCGTACTGACGGTGAATATATCGATTTTCGTCGTCCATCAGAAGTAACGTTTATTCGTAATCTCCATGATGATTTAAAGCGTCGTGACTTCACGATGAATAGCATTGCAATGGATAAAGGAGGAACATTCACCGATCCATTTTGCGGTAAACAGGCGATTCGAAGCAAAGTCATCGAAACGGTTGGTTCGCCTAGGGAAAGGTTTCATGAAGACGCGTTGAGAATGATGCGAGCCGTTCGATTTGTTAGTCAATTACAGTTTTCGGTTGAACAAAATACATATCATGCGTTAAGAGAACATGCCCCGCTCCTAGAAAATGTTGCGACTGAGCGGAAAACCGTAGAATTTGAAAAACTATTAATCGGCAAGGGCAAAGAACAAGCTCTACAGATATTAATAGACACAAGCTTATATAAGTATTTACCGGGTCTTAAAGGTAAGCAACCGGCTCTAGAGCAGATGGTAAAATTAAATATTGAACCTTTAGCGATTGATGAAATGTGGACTTTACTTCTATATTTATTGGGAACTACGATTGATCATCCTGAGACGTTTTTAAGACAATGGAAACTCCCAGTGAAGAAAATCAAAAAAGTAACTTTACTTTTACAGCTATTGCATCATCGCTTACAACAAAAGTGGACGGTAGAAACTTTATTCGATGCTAAGCTTGAAAATGCGATACATACTGAAAAAATTTATAATATCCTTCAGCAACATGACGTGCTAAAAGGGATAATGGATCTAAAAAAGCAGCACAGCCTACTTCCCATTAAAGAGCGGCAAGATCTCGCTGTTCGTGGGGACGATTTGATGAAATGGTATGATAAAGATGGTGGTCCATGGATTAAAGAGGTGCTTCAAATTATTGAGAGGGCTGTTATTACTGGAAAAATTGAGAATGAGAAAGTACAAATAAGGGAGTGGCTAACAAAGTGCAATCTGAAGTAAGAAAACGATTGCTGGACGCCTTCACGAATAGCGATGAAGAATTTTTATCAGGACAGTATTTAGCGGAATTAATTGGTTGTTCGAGAACGGCCGTGTGGAAACATATGGAAGATCTTCGAAAAGAGGGGTTTGAACTTGAGGCGGTAAGACGAAAAGGTTATCGAATTGTTAAGGTGCCAGAAAAAATAACCGATAATGAAATTCGTCTAGGATTAACGACAAAGAGGTTAGGACAACAAATTCATTATGAAGAATCCGTCCATTCTACCCAAGCAATTGCGCTGAAATTAAGTATGGACGGTGCACCAGAAGGAACGATTGTCATTGCTGAAGAACAGACATCTGGACGTGGAAGATTGAATCGAGAATGGCACTCAGCCAAATATACAGGAATTTGGATGAGTATTCTTTTACGCCCGAATCTTCTGCCACAACAAGCGCCCCAGTTAACTTTAATTACTGCTGTTGCAGTCGTTCAAGCAATTGAGGAACTAACGCCTCTATTGCCACAAATTAAGTGGCCAAATGACATCTTGATTAATGGCAAAAAAATAACGGGTATTTTGACAGAGCTACAAGCGGAAAGTGACCGAATTAACTCCGTTACTATAGGAATTGGTATTAATGTTAATCAAGACTCCTTTCCACCAGAGCTGGAATCAATTGCATCATCATTGTTGATTGAAGGAGGAGAAAAGGTTAATCGGGCGAGATTAATACAAACCCTATTAACAAAGCTTGAGACTTTATATGACCTTTATTTAAAGGAAGGGTTTTATCCAATTAAGTTATTATGGGAAGGTTATGCCGTTACGATTGGAAAGAAAATAACCGCTCGTATGTTAAAAGAAACCATCGAGGGAAAGGCGATTGGAATTACAGATGATGGGGTATTATTGCTAGAGGATGACAAAGGAGTTATCCATTCAATATATTCCGCAGATATAGAATTGCAAAATTAAATGGAAAAATGAAAAAATTATAAAATTATATAGCCAACATTCATGCATATTTGTTATAATCGGGATGATTGGGCGGTATCATGTTGTGAACTGCACCGAATAACTGAATCTAACTAATATATGAACAATAAGATTCTGCCTAGATCCAAAAAAATGGACCAGGACAGAGGGATATGCGTGAAATGATACATTCAAAATCCTTCTGCTATTTTGTGGAAGGATTTTTTTATTGTCCGCACGCATGTTTGCCTCTTTCCATTACTTTATGGAGGTAATTTGAAATGAAGCAAACTACTGACTTTTTGAAAATGAAGCAAAAGAGTGAACCCATTGCAATGCTGACTGCTTATGATTATCCTTCAGCAAAGCATGCGGAAGCAGCGGATACAGATGTGATCTTAGTTGGCGATTCCCTTGGAATGGTTGTACTAGGCTATGATTCTACGATCCATGTAACAATGGAAGAAATGATTCATCATACTAAGGCTGTTAAACGAGGAGCGAGGGATACGTTTGTCATTACAGATCTTCCTTTTATGAGTTATCATTTGTCAATTCGAGATACTTTACTTGCGGGGACAAAGATGCTCCAAGAAGGGGGAGCACATGCTGTTAAGCTTGAAGGCGCAGATGGCGTCTTAGAGCATATTAACGCTTTAACAAAAGCAGGGGTTCCCGTTTGTTCACATTTAGGATTAACACCGCAATCTGTAGCTGTACTTGGGGGTTACAAAGTCCAAGGGAAAAATGCAGATTCAGCTAAAAAGCTAATAGAAGATGCCATTAAATGCCAAGAAGCAGGGGCATTCATGATTGTTCTCGAGTGTGTTCCAGAACAACTAGCAGCCGAAATTAGCAAACAGTTAAGTATTCCCACGATTGGAATTGGGGCTGGTAATGGAACAGATGGACAAGTTCTTGTATATCATGATGTTCTAGGTTATGGGGTGGAACGAGTCGCGAAATTTGTTAAAAAGTTTGGCGATATCGATGAGATCGCGATAAATGGAATTAAACAATATGTGGATGAAGTAAAGACAAGGTCTTTTCCAGATAAAAGCCACAGTTACATCATGAAAGAGGAAGAATTAACTTCCTTATATGGAGGAAAAGCATGAAGGTAATCACAACGATTCAGGAATTACGAGAAATAATAGAGAAGACAAACAAAAGACAACAAACGATTGGATTCGTACCAACAATGGGGTTCCTTCATGAAGGTCATCGGGCACTAATGAAACAAGCTCGAAAAGAAAATGATATTCTCGTTTTAAGTATATTTGTTAACCCGTTGCAATTTGGACCAACAGAAGATCTTGATCGCTATCCACGTGATTTTGAGCGTGATCAAAAAATTGCTGAAACAGAGGGTGTGGATATACTGTTTTACCCCTCTGTTGCTGAAATGTATCCCAATGAATTATCGGTATCTGTAGTCGTAAAAAAAATGACTGACGTGTTATGTGGTCGTACCCGTCCAGGCCATTTTGATGGAGTTGCAACAGTTCTCACCAAACTATTCCATTTAGTCCAGCCGACTAAAGCGTATTTTGGTAAAAAAGATGCTCAGCAATTAGCAATTGTGGAGAGTCTTGTGAAGGATTTTCATTTTCCACTGCAAATTATTGCTGTTAATACGATTCGTGAGGAAGATGGATTAGCTAAAAGTTCACGAAATGTTTACTTAACAGATCGAGAACGAGTAGAAGCACCTGAGCTTTATCAAAGTTTGCAAATGGGTGTGGAGATGATCCAAGCTGGAGAAACAAATCCGCATAAAATTATTTCAGGTATTAAAGATCGAATCGCAAACAAAACTTCAGGGGAAATCGATTATGTAAGTCTATTATCATATCCAGAATTAGAAGAATTTGAATCTATTAATGGGAGTTATATCATTGCCCTAGCTGTGAAATTCTCTAGAGCACGTTTAATTGATAATATCATCATGAATAGGGATTAGGGGGAGTAAGAATGTTTAGAACGATGATGAATGGGAAAATCCATCGCGCAACCGTGACGGAGGCGAATTTAAATTATGTAGGCAGCATCACAATTGACTCTGCTATACTTGAAGCAGTGGGAATGGTGGAGAATGAAAAGGTACAAATCGTCAATAATCATAATGGTGCGCGCTTTGAAACGTATATTATCCCGGGGGAAAGAGGCTCGGGGATCATATGTTTAAATGGGGCAGCAGCCCGATTAGTTCAACCGGGAGATACAGTTATTATTATATCTTACGCTTTAGTATCAGAAGAGAAGCTTGCCTATCACCAACCAAAAATTGCAATTATGGATCAGGAAAATCGGATTATAGAGTTAATCGATAAAGAATTAGAAAAAACAATTTTATAGATTTTTCCCTGAGCTGACTTCATAGGAGTCAGCTCTCTTAACTTCATTCAGCTTGGGCTGAAAACTCCAGTTGAATGTAGCTAAGCCTCCGGCGGATGACATGGACTTTTTCAAAGGTACTATATCCTGCGAATTTGATACGGGTATCAATAGGTCTTTTCCTTTTCGTAAAAATATGGTACGGTGAAACACAAGAATTGTTAAACGACATTCCTTACGTTTAAAAAAGGAATGTAAGAGGTGTTAGACCATGAATAATAAATATGTTGTTGTGGATTTGGAAACAACAGGGAATTCAGTGAAAAAAGGCGATCGAATCATTCAATTTGCTGGCGTTGTCATTCAAGACGGACAAATTGTTGATCAATTTTCCTCGTTTTTAAACCCAGGACAAACGATCCCGATTTTTATAGAAGAATTAACAGGTATTAGCGATAAAATGGTAGAAGATGCTCCTTTATTTGCTGACATTGCTCCAAAGATTGTTGAAATGCTGGAGGGGGCTTATTTTGTCGCGCATAATGTTTTATTTGACCTTTCCTTTTTACAGGAAGAATTAATTATGGCGGGATATGAGGGATTCTATGGATCTGTACTTGATACGGTAGAAATGGCGAGAATTTTATTACCTATGAGTGACAGTTTTAAGCTATCTGATTTGGCGCTGCAAGAGAACTTGGAACATGATCGCCCCCATCAGGCAGATAGTGATGCTTATGTAACAGCAGAGTTATTGCTCATTCTATTTGAAAAGCTTAGAAAATTACCATTAGGAACATTAAAGCAACTTTATCCATTATCTCATGGACTGAAAAGCGATCTAAATGAGATTATTGATGAACTTATTTTAGAGAAAGAAGGGTTCATTGAAGAGTTAACAGAACTTGAAGTTTATAATGGACTATATATTTGCAAAAGGGAAGAGCTGGAGGATATTTGTGATAAACAGGATCATCCATATCCTCAACCAGAACAAGATAAAGAATCTTTACTGTCGACTGTGTTTCCTGAGTATGAGCAAAGAAGCGGCCAGTTACAAATGATGGACCACATTTATCAATCGTTTCAGAGTGGAGGCCATGCCTTAATAGAAGCAGGAACAGGTGTGGGAAAGTCTCTAGGGTATTTGTTGCCAGCTATTTATTTTTCTAAACTGAAAAATGAACGAGTAATCATCAGTACTTTTACAACCCAATTGCAAGAGCAACTCTTGCATAAGGAGATTCCCTTATTAAAAAAGATGCTTCCCTTCACATTCAAAACCGCTATTTTAAAAGGGAAAAATCATTACTTAAATTTAGATCGGTTCTCGCTTTTATTAAAAGAGACCGATGATAATTATGATACAACTTTGACAAAAATGCAGATTCTAGTTTGGTTAACCATTACATTAACGGGCGATAAAGATGAACTTAATTTGTCGAGTGGAGGTCAGCTGTTTTGGCAAAGAATCCAATTTATTGACCAAAGGAGCACAAATAATAGGTATAACAGCAATTATGATTACTATCTAAGGTCGAGAATAGAAGCTCAGCATGCAGACTTATTGATCGTCAATCACAGTCTGTTGTTAACAGATTTAATAGCAGATAAAAAAACGCTGCCAACGTCGAATTATATCATTATTGATGAAGGACACCATTTAGAAAAAATAGCAGGAAAACATTTTGGATTTGTATTTGATTATGCATTTGTACGGTTTCTCCTGCAGCAAATGGGGGTATATGAACAAAAACAGCTTCTATATAAAGTAGAAAAAGTATTAGAGGAGCTAGGATTTAGAGAAAAAGACTTCATAAACAGAGGAGAATTAAATCAATATCTCTCAGATTTATTACTAGAAATGGATCAATTGTTTCAAACTATAGCTTTTTATGCAAAAGCGAAACAGAAACAAAAAAATCAATCTTACCCAAGTACCATTCAATGTGCCTTAGTAATAGACCATACGAAGGAAAGTCATTCAGTAGTAAGTGATGCGGAACGATTTTTATTTTTATTAAAAGATATCACTAACGCTTTACGAAAGCGACATCAATGGTTGATGGACAGGGATCGAAAAACGCTTAGACAAAATGCAATTATCGATGAATTAACTCTATGGCTAAATAAGGCGGATAAGCTTATGCAGAGCATGAGAAGCGTATTTTTACAACATAGTGGGGAAGAGATTTCATGGATTGAAATTGATACAAGATCCAGAAAGAATAAAACAACTGTTTTTTCACAACCTATTCATGTTTCAAATGGATTGAAGGAACACTTATTCCAACAGAAGAAAAGTGTCATTGTGACTTCTGCCACTCTGACTGTAAAAGATTCGTTTCAATATATGAGAAAAAGTCTTGGTCTTGATCAAGAAAATTGTTCACAAATAGTTGTTCCGACTTCCTTTGATTACCAAAAACAGCTTAAATTTATCATTTCAAATGATTTACCTGAAGTAAAAGCTGTAACAGTTGATGAATATGTCTCAGCAATTGGTGAACATATTATTTCAATCGCAGAAGCAGCAGAAGGACGACTTTTGGTCTTATTTACGTCCTATGAAATGCTTAGAAAAACGTATGATTTAATTAAAGAAAGTGGTTTCTTGCAGGATTATACGTTATTAGCACATGGTATTACAAATGGAAGCAGAGAAAGATTAGTAAGAAATTTTCAACGTTTTAATAAAGCAATCCTGTTTGGTACAAGCAGCTTTTGGGAAGGAATTGATATTCCTGGGGATGATTTATCGTGTTTAATTATGGTGAGACTCCCATTTTCACCACCAGACGAACCGCTTACAGCCATTCGATGTCAACAAATAAAAGATCTAGGGGGTAACCCTTTTTATGAATATTCAGTTCCAGAAGCTGTTATTCGGTTCAAACAAGGCTTCGGAAGACTGATTCGAACTCAAAAAGATAAGGGTGCTTTTGTGATTTTTGATCAACGAATCATAACCACATCTTATGGCAAGGCTTTTCTTCAATCACTTCCTCCTGTTAAAGCAGAACGATTATCTATTGACGAAACAGTCAAACAGATTGAGCAATGGTTAGATTAATGGGGACATAAGAAAAAGGGCTGCACTACAGCAGCCTAAATTGGACGGTTTGGACTAGAATATATTTTAGGTAAATTTAAACTAAACTTGTAAATATCCTGTTATAATAAAGTGGTATTGACTAACTTGTTGTTAAATTATTATAACCGGCAAGATATATAGTATGAGTAGAAAAAAATACCTTACCTACATAATAAAGAGTGATGACAATGAAAAAATGGTTATTAATAATTGGTATTCTTGTAATAGGATTCATTACGTTGAGTACTGTCATTTATATGAATGCGATCGACCCGCTTAAATTAGCAGAGGAAAAGGCTGTTAAAGTTGTTAAGGAAGAAACTTCTATTTCAACGATAGACGATTTTAATATATATAATGGTGAAGAGTCTTATTATGTAATCCAGGGAAGAAACGGGAAGGGTACAAGGCTTATTGCTTGGATTCCAGAAGAAAAAGGAAAAATTGTTGTAAAAAAGGCCTCTGATGGAATTAAACGTCAAGAAGCGATTCAAGTTGTTTCTGGTGAAATTAGCTCCGATCCGATTATCTCAGTAAAACTTGGAATGGAAAAAGGAATCCCACTTTGGGAGGTTCATACCCGTACAGATAAAAATTTATTAAACTATTACTTGATTGAATTTGAGACAGGGAAATGGCTTAAAAAAATAGAAAATTTATAAGGCATATTCATAACTTAACTTAATGATGATATATAATAACCGAATATTCTAAAGGGGATTGAAAAAATGGAAGTAAAGCTGGCTAATCGAGTAAAAGCATTAACACCGTCTGCAACTTTGGCTATTACAGCTAAGGCAAAAGAATTGAAAGCTGCTGGTTATGACATAATTGGACTTGGAGCAGGTGAACCTGACTTTAATACACCACAACATATTATTGATGCGGCTACTAGGTCCATGAACGAAGGTCATACAAAATACACTCCGTCTGCAGGATTACCTGCACTTAAAGAAGAAATATCAAAGAAATTTAAGCGTGATCAAGGTTTAGAATATACAGTGAATGAAATCATGGTGGCAAGTGGTGCAAAGCATGCTTTATACACTTTGTTCCAAGTTTTACTAAATGATGGGGACGAAGTGATTATACCTACGCCGTATTGGGTGAGTTATCCTGAACAAGTGAAATTAGCTGGTGGCGTACCGGTGTATATTGAAGGATATGAAAAGAATGAATTTAAAATCACACCAGATCAGTTAGAGGGTGCCATTACAGATAAAACAAAAGCACTCATTCTTAATTCACCAAGCAATCCAACCGGAATGATTTATACAAAGGATGAGTTGGCTGCATTAGGTAGAATTTGTTTAGAAAAAGATATCTTCATCGTATCCGATGAAATTTATGAAAAATTAATTTATGGTGGACATCAACATATTTCAATCGCACAACTCTCACCGGAATTAAAAGCGCAGACGATTATTATTAATGGTGTATCAAAATCCCATTCAATGACAGGTTGGAGAATTGGTTATGCTGCAGGAAATAGCGAAATTATTAAAGCCATGACAAATTTAGCTAGTCATAGTACATCAAATCCAACAACAACTGCTCAATATGGAGCGATTGCTGCGTACAGTGGTTCACAGGATGAAGTTGAAAAAATGAGAAAAGCATTTGAGGAACGATTAAATACCATTTATGAGGCCTTAATTGCAATCCCAGGAGTTACCTGTCTCAAGCCTCAAGGTGCGTTTTATCTGTTTCCAAATGTGCAAAAGGCTGCAGAACAAACTGGCTATTCGACTGTTGATGAATTTTCAACTGCTTTGTTGGAAGAAGCGAAGGTAGCGGTCGTTCCAGGATCTGGTTTTGGCGCACCCAAAAATATTCGGTTATCGTATGCAACTTCACTTGATTTGTTAGAAGCTGCAATTGCGCGAATGAAAGAGTTTGTTGAAAAGAAAACCAAATAGAAGGAAAAAGCGAAAATCTTAGATTTTCGCTTTTTCACTTCTACATCAATTTTCTATTTTTTAACTAAAATGGTATAATCATACATAATACATACTAGTTAATAGTTTTTGGAGGGAACAAATGCATGGCAAAAGTAACGATTGCTGAGGTACCAAAGCATCTGGATGAAGAGGTAACCATTGGTGCTTGGATAGCAAATAAACGTTCAAGTGGAAAAATCGCTTTTTTACAACTGCGGGATGGAACAGGATTTATTCAAGGTGTAGTTGTAAAAGCAGATGTATCTGAAGAGGTATTTCAAACTGCTAAAACAATTACACAAGAATCGTCTCTATATGCGACAGGGATCGTACAGAAAGATGAGCGCTCACCATTCGGTTATGAGCTGCAAATTAAGAAGCTCGAAGTCCTTCATCATTCTGTTGATTATCCAATTACTCCTAAAGAGCATGGTACTGAATTTTTAATGGACCACCGTCATTTATGGCTTCGTTCTAAAAGGCAGCATGCTGTCATGAAAGTACGTAATGAAATTATCCGTGCTACTTATGAATTCTTTAATCAAAATGGTTTTGTTAAAGTAGACCCACCGATTTTAACAGGTAGTGCACCAGAAGGGACAACTGAACTTTTCGCAACGAAATACTTTGATGAGGATGCTTACCTTTCCCAAAGTGGGCAACTATATATGGAAGCCGCTGCAATGGCATTAGGTAAAGTCTTTTCGTTTGGTCCAACATTTAGAGCAGAAAAGTCAAAAACAAGACGACATTTAATTGAGTTTTGGATGATTGAACCTGAAATGGCATTCGTAGAGTTCGATGAAAGCTTACAAGTTCAGGAAGAATATGTATCATTTCTCGTGCAATCTGTGCTCAAAAACTGTCCGTTAGAATTGAAAACTCTTGGGAGAGATGTAAGTAAGTTAGAAACTATAACTGCACCCTTTCCACGGATCACTTATGACGACGCACTTAAACTGCTGCATGAAAAAGGTTTTGATGATATTGAGTGGGGTGATGATTTTGGTGCACCTCATGAAACGGCAATTGCGGAAAGTTATGATAAACCTGTTTTTATTACCCACTATCCAACAACATTAAAGCCATTTTATATGCAACCAGATAAGAATCGGCAGGAAGTGGTTCTCTGTGCTGACTTAATCGCTCCAGAAGGTTATGGCGAGATTATTGGAGGCTCTGAGAGGATACATGATTATGATTTATTAAAACAGAGATTGGAAGAGCATGGACTGGAAATGGCTGCTTACAAATGGTATTTAGAATTAAGCCAATACGGCGCAGTCCCCCATTCCGGTTTTGGACTTGGACTAGAAAGAACGGTCGCATGGTTAAGTGGAGTTGAGCACGTTCGTGAAACCATTCCTTTCCCACGATTATTGAATCGACTTTATCCATAATTTTAACCTAAAATGATAAGGTGTTAGACATCTCCAATAATAAAATGGAGGATTCTAACACCTTTTTAGTAGTTGTTATTGGGAAGTTTCACTACCTGACGAACCTCTTATTTTCGTGTTATACTAATAAGGAGGTGTTCAAAATTGAGTAAAACAAAGATTTTAAAATGGTTGCATGAAGGACAAATCACAATTCCTTCAGCATTGCTGTCCCAATACAAAAATATGAGATTAAATGAAGAAGAACTTGTCCTATTGCTACAACTTATTTCACATATCGATAAAGGAAATGAATTTCCTACTCCAGTTGAACTATCCTCTTCAATGACGATATCCGTATCAGAGTGCTCGGACTTGCTTCGTAGATTAATCCAAAAAGGAATGATTGAAATTAATGAGGGATCTACCGGGGGAATTAGATTTGAAAAGTATTCATTAGATCCCTTATGGGAAAAGCTAATTGACTCTTTCTTAATGGATGAAAAGCAAAAAGAACTACAGGCTAATAAGAATGAAGAATTAAATTTATATACCTGTTTTGAACAAGAATTCGGCAGACCGCTTTCACCATTTGAGTGCGAATCACTATCAATGTGGTTGGATGATGATCATCATGATCCCGTACTTATCAAATCAGCTTTACGAGAAGCGGTTATATCAGGAAAGTTAAATTTCCGATACATTGATCGAATTCTTTTTGATTGGAAACGAAATGGAATCAAAACGATTGAACAGGCAAAAAGCCAAGGGCGTAAAATCCGGCAACATCAACAACAAAAGCAAAGGCCAATAGAGGAACCTGTAAATAAGCAGCCACTACCTTTTTATAATTGGTTAGAAAATTAATATAATGGGAAAGGGAAGAAGATGTTAAGGAAAAGCGAGATTAGGTTTTGTTTAGATAAAATGGGGGAAATGTTTCCTGATGCTCATTGCGAATTAAACCATCGAAATCCGTTTGAGTTAGTCATTGCGGTCCTACTATCTGCGCAGTGTACAGATGTTTTGGTTAATAAGGTGACGAAGAATCTATTTGAAAAATATAAAACCCCTGAAGATTATTTAAACGTATCACTAGAAGAACTCCAGCAAGATATCCGTTCCATCGGTTTATTTAGAAATAAAGCTAAAAATATTCAAAAGCTATGTCAAATTTTATTGGATGAGCATTGTGGCATTGTGCCTAATACACGGGAGGAACTAGTGAAACTTCCTGGCGTCGGTAGAAAAACAGCAAATGTTGTGGTGTCTGTTGCCTTTGATGTTCCTGCTATTGCCGTTGATACTCATGTTGAAAGAGTAAGCAAGCGGTTAGGTTTTTGTCGTTGGAAAGACACCGTTTTGGAAGTGGAAGAGACGTTAATGAAAAAAGTACCGATGGATGAATGGTCAGTTACCCATCATCGCATGATCTTTTTTGGCCGCTATCATTGTAAAGCGCAAAACCCGCAATGTCCATCATGCCCCTTATTAGAGGTTTGTAGAGAAGGGAAAAAGAGAATGAGGGCGAAGGAGAAGGGAAAATGAGAACTCAGCCATGGACAGAACCTAAAATAACTGTTCCTGTCCTATTTTCACAATGGCAGGAGACAAAAAAAGAATTACAAGCAGGTTTCTCTAAAAGAGATTCTTCCAAAACAGAAATGCCAATGAAAAAGGGGATCGACTTATTTTTAAAAGCATTGTATTGGTCTAACCGTCAACCTGTTGATAGCGAAGTCCAAGATACGGATGGCTTGAAGATAAAACCAGTGAATATTGGAGAAAGATTAAAGTATATTTTGCAAAACTCTAATAAATATCACTCTTTTGTTCAATTGTCCGAACTGTTTGTGGAAATGGAAAAAGTATATAAAAAACAAGAAGCATTGTTGAAGTTAAAAAAATCTTAATCACAGTGTGTGAAAAAAAAGCGTCTAAAAGCTTGATCGGCTCTTAGACGCTTTTTATTATGGTTGTGGCTGTTCCTCAGTTTCTTGTTGTTGTTGTTGCTGCTGTTGCTGTTGTGGCTGCTGATTCGGAGAAGGTTGATTTACGTCCCCTTGTTCGGGCTGTTCTTGTTCAACATCTTCATCAGCATCATCATCTTCCCGATTAGCATCTGGTTTCTCGTTATTAGGTTTCCCATTGTTTCCATTGTTTCCGGGGTTCCCATTGTTTCCATTGTTTTCGTTATTTCCGGGATTCCCATTGTTTCCATTGTTTCCATTGTTTTCGTTATTTCCGGGATTCCCGTTGTTCCCATTGTTTTCGTTCTTTTGTTCATTATTTTCGCCCTGTTCGTTGTTTTCGCTGTTTTGATCTTGATCTTCATTTTGTTGATCTTGATCTTCAGCCTCATTTTCATTCTCAGGACCTGGGATTTGAACGCTAGCAGTTACAGCATCACTTTGTCGACCATCTTTAGAAACGGACAATTTAAATGTATAAGTTGCACCAGGTTGTGGACTAGCCATTCTATATCCATTTTCTGAAGTTGAAGGTAACGATTGGTCAGCTCCTCCATTTACGGATACTGATAGGTTATAAGAACCTTCAATACTTGAACTCCATGATAAACGAACTTCATTAGCACCTTGATCATACTGTGCAGAGAATCCGCTTGGAGCCTCTAATTTCTTAAATTTCTGGGATACTTCATTCGGTACGTGACCTTTTACAGCATATTCGTAAGCAACTTGGTCATTAGGTGTGTAATCACTAGCAAGTTTAGCTGTTCCTTTTTCAATTTTTACTCTTTGTACCGAATTAGGCATCGTGAAGTCCGCTGTTTCTTTTCCTTCTGAAACATGGGTCATTAATTCTTTAAATATTTTCCTAGCTAGCTGTTGATCACTGCCTACAATTGGAGTGTGCAGCTTTTCATAGCCTGTCCATACTGAAATAGTATAGTTGGTATTATAGCCCACAAACCATATATCTGGTACTCCGCCACTTGGAATTTTATGTTCTCGTTTTTTATCACTAGAGTAGTTAGTTGTACCCGTTTTACCTGCGATATGATGACCAGGAACATTTGCAGCGCGACCTGTACCATATGGGGCAGAGACAGCACTTTTTAATATGTCAGAAATCATAAATGCAGTATAATCACTCATCGCTACTTCTGTTTCAGGTTTCATATTAATTTTTGTTCCATCTCTGAAAACAACTTCCTTTACCGCGTGTGGCTTTGTATAATAGCCATTGTTTCCGAATGCACTAAAAGCTCCAGCCATTTGTAATGAAGAAACTCCATCTTCAAGACCGCCTAATGCACTCGCTTCGTATATTTCTTCATCTAAATCAAGTCCAAGCCCGTTTGCGAATTCTTTTGCCCGGTCAGTACCAACCTCTTTTAAGGCTTTAACAGCTGGTATATTACGAGATCTAGCGAGTGCCTCACGAATCGACATGGCGCCCATATGTCTCATATCCCAGTTATTTACGGTTTGCCCAGTCGAATATTTATAAGGTTCATCAACTATCGTTTGATACGTTCCCCATTTTAAGTGTTCAATTGCTGGTCCATAATCAAGAACTGGTTTGATAGTAGAACCTGGTTGACGTGGGAAGTCAGCGTAATTAAGACCAAAATCTAGTTCTTTGTCACGACTGCCCCCAATGGCACGAATTTCCCCCGTTTTCGTATCAAGTAAAGTGATTCCTGCTTGGAATTTGTCATCAGGAAATTCAATTACCTCGTCTGTATACATCATTTTATCCACATGATCCTGCGCATTTAGATCAAGGGTTGTATAGATTTTTAACCCGTCTGAATACACATTAATTTCAGGGTATTTTTTTTCAATTTCCTTAATAGCAAGACCAATAAATGGGTCATATGGAATATCAGTTTCCTGCTGTCGATCTTCTTCTTTCAGCGCTAAATCAGAAATATGAATGGCTTGTGCTTCTTTCATTTCGGTCTCAGAAATAAAGCCGTGTTTGTGCATTAACGATAGTACGACATTTTTACGATTATTTGCATTTTCAGGATGATTGAAAGGATTATAATTGTTCGGGCTTTGCGGCATCCCTGCAATAAGAGCAGCTTCAGGTAAAGTTAAGTCTTTTAATTCTTTGCCAAAGTAAATCTTTGACGCTGTTGCAATCCCCGTTGCTCTCTGAGACATAAACACTTTATTTACATATAATTCGAAGATTTCTTCTTTCGTATAATTTCGTTCTAGTTGAATCGCAAGCCATGCTTCTTGGGCTTTACGTGATATTGTTTTTTCAAAAGTTAAAAAGTGCATTTTTGCAACCTGCTGAGTGATTGTACTACCACCCTCAGCCCCGAAACCATCGGTCACATTGGCGATTACAGCACCGACTAACCGAATGGGGTCTATCCCATGATGTTTAAAAAATCGGGAGTCTTCCGTGGCAATCACTGCATTCCTAACAAGTTCTGGTATGTTTTCATAATCCACATAGTCTAGTTTTTGGGTACCAATTTCAGTAACAAATGTTCCATCCAAGCTGTAGATTTCGGATGGAATAGATGCCTTTAATGTAGCAGCATCCAATTTTGGAGTATCCTTCACCATGTAAGCAAATGTTGCTGCACCTCCAACACCCGCAATAATTGCGAGAGCTAGGATTACTAGTAAAGTAGTTTTTAATAAGGAACCCTTCGACATCTTTTTCTTGTTTCCATTTCGCTTTTGTTTAGCGGATTCTTGCTGTCTTCGACGTTCCTCCCTAGATGAATAGTTTTCTGTCATCGTAATTCCTTCCTTTCTTCACTTAACAAAGGTGGATATAATTTTAACTAGGTATAGATGATTATCTATTCTACCATTATATTAAAAATCGTAAAGTTGGTCGATAATTTTAATATAATCAAGTCTTGGTTGCAGCCCAAGTGGTATGTAAAGACCATTTTGTTTAATTTCCTCTTTTGTTATCGATTTTCTTCCACCGTTTTTCATACGTTCCCAATAGGAAAGAAGATAATGTGCTTCAAAAAAATAGACTTCTTCAGATGAAGAAAAGCGTAGAATGACAAAACAAATTCCATCTTGCTCTAATACCTGCTCCATATGCTGGATTTGATGTTCATGAAAATTCTTAAGAGGAAAAGCTGTAGTTAGTTTCGTTTCTTTGGCCTCAAAATCAATGTATTTTCCCTTATAGATACCATTATAATCGGTCGTAGACGCTTGTTTAAAATAGGCTTCACGAATAACAGCCGCACTTCTTTTTGGATAATCTACATTTACAATTTGGATGGGAGTAGGCTTCTTATGGATAACAGCTATTCCTCTACTTAAATAATATTGATTTGTTTCATTAAGGTCCTCTTCTAAAGTCATCCCTCTTTTTCCATAAGATATGTTTAGATCCTTACGTTTAATAGGCTTTAATTGATTGTTTGAAAAAAAACGTTTCCCATTCGGATAGTTGAAATGCATTTATTATCACCTCACATGCTATTATTAATAATACCAAATTATAGCATGATCATGTTGTATAAAATGCACCAATTGGCAAACGATACTAGTAGTCTAATCAAAAGGCTGTGAATGTATGTTAAATGATGAAATGATGCTTGTTCAACAAATTAAAGATGAAACAAGAAAATGGAATCTTGACAATATCTCGCGCACTGATGCTTATTTGCGATTCTATCAAGAGAATCAAGAGATTTTATGGTCCTTTCTAGCTCATATGGTTTCGCGAAACGCTGGTTGGAATATGTGTGATCTCGAAGGAAACTGGATGCCGCGATTATTAGACAAAAAAACGAGAGAAACGATTTATTTTACTTATGAAAAAGCTAATTGGTTAATTTTTCAGGATGCTTATCCACAACTTTTGCTGTATCAGTATTCGAAGTTGAAAAAACAACCCATGTTTCATTTATTAAAACATTTTCACATATCTTCATTTATGGAAAAAGAATGGAATGCACTTTGGTATGTTCAAGATCTAAAACGAATGTTATACTCCCTCATTATTAACGAGCAAAATGTTGTTCAAAAGCCGGTAATCCATCATCCTTTCTATCAAAGAAAAGTATTCCACTCCGCTTATTTTAATTTTCAAGATTGGTTCCATTTCAGCTCTGTATTATTACCTACTTGTAATGGATCTTTATTTGGAGCCAGTGTAACAGGATTTAAAAAGGTTCATAAGCGGATTGAGCTTGGGAAAAAAATTGCAGCCATTCTTTTTGATAACGATATCTATCCTCTTGTATATGAGTTTGCTGCCAAGACAGTTCATACAGGTTCAAGATATGATTATGAGTACTATTTTATGAAAAGAAAAAAAAATGATACCCCATTTTTGCGTATGGCTTTTCCTGTTATCGACCACGCTAATGAAAGCGTTGAAGATTGGTCATTAAATAAGCGGATTCCATCGAAATGGTATGAAGATCCCAAAATAAATGAATCCATAATACTCACTGATTGGTTTAGAAAGAAGCAAGAGCAACTACATAAATTGGCTTTATTCAAAAGCCTTCTTCAATAAGAAAAACTGAGTGAGGTTTCCTCACTCAGTTTTTCTTATGTAGAAGGACGATCAGGCCCTTCTAATTTTTTATCGCCATATCCTGGTTTCGTTTCTTCAAGTTTCTTAGGTTGTACTTTATTTTGTTTTTGTTTTTGTTTCATCCAAAAACACCTCCCAAGTGTATTTTCTACATATAACATTGCTTTTATCCAATCTTTGTCGAATGGGAAAATATTTTTTGAAATTTTCTTCTTTCTTTGACGAATTCCTTCTAGTTTTGTCAAGCGAGAAGGAAGTTTATAAAAAAGAAAGAATAGATAAATTTAAGATCACAAGGGAGGTATAAAACGATGCAAACGGCTGTTCTTAGAAAAGGGGATTTAATGCAAATGTTACTTGAGATGGAATCACAGCTTGAACAATTAGATCATTCAATCGTATTTAATATATCTCAACAACATCAACGGTGGGAAATAGAACAAGAAACTCGTTTGGATTCCTATGTAAAACAAATGGAAATATTAGAAGGAAAAATGACCGCTAATCGAGAGCGTCAGGAAATAAATTCGAAATCATTTAGATTAAAACTAAGTTATTAATAAAGAGTTTTTTCTAAAAAGATGGTAAAATAAGTGTATGGAAAATAATAAATTAATTAAATTAACGAACCAATTACTTTTAGTGTCCGATCAAATCTTACAAAGATTCCAACAAGCAAAAGAAGACGGTCAATCAGGGGATTTCTACCAAGAAGTTATGCCATTTTCGGACAAAGTCCAGGATTTAGTGGATCAATGGTGGGTCGAGGTAGATCTTTGGACGAAACAACATAATCAAGTAAATATTAAGCAACTCATTAATACGAAGGATCAACTGGAAAAGATAGCAATTCAAGCGTTTTATCCACAAACAAGTAGAAAAAATTTCTTGGATATGATGAATTCGATTACATTTGTATTAAATACCATTTTAGACGAAAATAAAATCGATAAATAAGGGTTTGACTGATAAGCTATCGTAATTCATCGACATCTTATCAGTCAAACCCTTTATTCTGTAATACATTCTTAGTTATTGTGCAATGGTGTCATTAACGAATAGAATTTCTGGAATGCGGGCCCCTAAATTTTCTAGTTCACGAACAAGGTTCCGATATTCACCAATTGAAATCTCATTATGAATATAGGACTTTTTTGTAAAATCTAATAATTCATTAACATCTTCTGTCAAATATTTGCGAATTTGTAGAAATTTTAACTTGAGTTCGTGAACAGTCATCTTTTTTTTATCCTCCCCAGTGATCTTTTTCCCTATTTTACCATGGAAGAATTATATATTTTGTTTTTAAAATATTTAGATTTCCGACAGGAATCCCCATTAGTTGACATTGCACCATCTAGGCATAACTACATATTGTATAATAACGAAAAGTGTTGAAGAAGAAATACGCTGTTGAAGATAGTAGGAGGAGGAAATGTTATGTATACTCCATACTCAAGAAATCAAGGTTTCTATCGTATGCCATCTATACACAACAATCAATGGAATTCATTCAATTACCCTTATCAAAGTCCATCATATTTGTTCCAAGAGCGAACAAATGGTATAGGGCAACCGCCATGGAGTCCTTTCATAAACCCATACGCAGGTGGGTTTCCCTATCCTTACGGAAATCCATATTTTACACAGCCCCAACAAGGGGAGTTCCAGCAACAACAGAGTATTCAATCTACAAATAATAGTTCAAACGAACCAACCTACTCAGATCTAGTTTTTCAAAATCCGTTATTATCGGATGAACAAGCACCATCGTACAATAACCCAATGTACCAAAATCAAGAACCTTATTTTCATCCCTATCCTAAAGCTTCTTTCTTAGCTAAACCACCATCAAGTGTTCAAAATGTGTTGAATTCCTTTAAATCACAAGATGGCAGTCTCGATATTCCAAAGATGGTCGATACGGCCGGTCAAATGATTAATGCTGTTAGTCAAGTATCTTCTGTTGTCAAAGGGATTGGTGGAATATTTAAAGTATAACAATGTAAGAAACCATCCAGGTCCTGGGTGGTTTTTTGCATTACTGTGAACAGTTTGTGACATTGGTCCATTAAGTGATTAATATCACTTTTTTATAAATGAGTGATTGATAATATGTACGTAATACAAGTTTTGAGAGGATGATTAATTAATGTTTTGCTATCAGTGTGAACAAACTCCGAGCGGGGGATGTAAAGTTATCGGTGTATGTGGAAAAGATGAAACGATTGCTAGTTTACAAGATACAATGATTTTTGGGTTAAAAGGGATTGCTGCTTACCGTACTCACGCAAACCAATTAGGATATACGGATCCTTTTGTTGATGCGACTACTCATGAAGCATTGTATATGACGTTAACTAACTCTAACTTTAATGTTCAAGAACATATTGAAATGCTTATGAAAGTGGGTAAATCTACGGTTCGTATGATGGAAGTATTAGACGAAGCGCATACAAGCATTCTAGGGGTTCCAGAACCAATTACGGTTTCGCAAAATAAGATTGAAGGAAAATGTATTGTAGTAACAGGACATAATCTATTTGCTCTTGAGCAACTGTTAAAACAAACAGAAGGGAAAGGCATTAATATTTATACTCACTCAGAAATGCTACCTGCTCATGGATACCCAGCATTAAAGAAATATTCCCACTTAAAGGGTAATATCGGGAAAGCGTGGTTTGATCAAAGAAGATTATTCGAGAAATTCCCAGGAGCGATTCTAGCTACAACGAACTGTGTTATGCCTATTAAAGGAACCTATGCAGATCGTATGTTTTCCTATGAAGTTGCTGGTTTGGAAAATGTTCAAAAAATTGAAAATGATGACTTCAGTCCATTAATTAACCGTGCTTTAGAACTACCAGAAGCAAATATTGAATCAGAAGAAACACTGACAACTGGTTATCACCATGAAACAGTTCTAGGAATTGCTCCGGAAATCATCCAAGCGGTTAAAGATGGAAAAATTAAACGTTTCTTCGTTATCGCGGGTTGTGATGCACCTGGAAAGGGTGGGGAGTACTATCGTGAATTAGCGACTTCTTTACCTCCAGAAGCGGTTATTTTAACGACATCATGTGGGAAATTCCGCTTCAATGATGTGGATTACGGAACAGTACCAGGAACAGACATTCCACGTTATATTGACTTAGGACAATGTAATAACTCTGGTTCTACGATTAAAATCGCAAAAGCACTTGCTGAAGCGTTCGAGTGTGAAATTAATGATCTACCATTAAGTATTGTTCTTTCTTGGTTTGAACAAAAGGCTGTAGCGATCTTACTTGGATTATTTAGTCTAGGAATTAAAGATGTTCGAATTGGACCTAAGCCACCTGAGTTTATTTCTGAAGGAGTTATGAAAGTCCTTCAAGAAACATTCAATTTACAATTAATTGGTACGGCACAAGAAGATATGAAAGATATGCTTGCATTAAGCTAAGTGATACAAAAGAGGATGAATCGGTGATTTCGATTCATCCTCTTGTTATTTTCTATAAAAAAAGTTCCTCATCTAATAGATAGGGGTCAAAAATTAAATCATTGCTTGCATCTGTTTCGATCAGTTGCTCCTTTTTGAGTCGTGTGAGAGTCCGGCTCACTGTTTCTCTTGTTGTACCAATCATATTCGCGAGGTCCCGATTTGTAAACTCCGCTTTTAAAAGAATGCGACCATTATCCAGTTCTTTTCCGTGTTCTCTCCCAAGTCGAATCAATAACTTTATAATTTGCTGATACGTATTATTTAAGATTTGTGATTCAAGTCGCTCCTGTAAATCAACAATCTTTTCTCCTAACACCTTAAAGACTTTAATACATAGTTCAGGGTTTTCAATTAAAACCTTTTCAAATTGAGAAATCGGAACCACAACTAAAATCGCATCTTCTAGAACTTCCGAAAAGGCAGGATAATTACCTTTACGAAAGAATCCAACATGGGGAAACATATCGCCCTTTTTTAAAATTGAAACGATTTGTTCTTTCCCATTCAAATCAGTTTTATAAATTTTGATTTTTCCTTCGTAGATAAAATAGACGTTTTCAAGTGGCTCATCCTGTAAAAATACATGACTGCCTTTGTTCCATTCTCTTGAAATCGATATATCAACAATTTTATATATTTCATCGTCACTAAGATTGCGAAATAATGAAAACTCAGATAAGACATTTTTAATTTGCTCGTTATTCATTAAAGTCACCTCAAATTATTTACCCTATCCCATTTTAACAGAGAAAACGAAAAAGGTCTTAGAAATATATAGAATTAGTAGAAAACACTTTATAAACGAACGTTTATTCGCTACAATAAGAATGATGGAGGGATACGAATGAGTCTACACAAATCGTTACAAGAGATTATAAAAGAATTAAAGTTCTCCGACCATTTCAAACAAAATATTGTTCATTGGCAGACAATTGAAGCGAGAGAAGCAAAAGTGGTTGATTTTCCAGATTCGATTCATCCTTCTTTAATAAAAGCTCTACAACAACGAGGGGTTCATACATTGTATACCCATCAAAAAGAAGCTTATGATCAGGTTATGGAAGGAAACAATATAGTTGCTGTAACGCCAACTGCATCTGGAAAAACATTATGTTATAACCTTCCCGTTATTGAAACCATTATAAATAATCCGAACGCTAGAGCCCTTTATTTGTTTCCAACAAAAGCACTAGCTCAAGACCAAAAAAGTGAAATTAATGAATTAATAGAGGAAGCTGGCTTAAAGATCAATAGCTATACGTATGATGGGGATACACCAGCAAATATTCGCCAGAAGGTGAGAAAAGCCGGGCATATCGTGATTACTAATCCAGATATGCTTCATTCAGGAATTTTGCCGCATCATACGAAATGGGTTTCTCTTTTCGAAAACTTAAAATATATTATTATCGATGAACTTCATATTTATCGAGGTGTATTTGGCAGTCATGTAGCAAATGTATTAAGACGTTTACAAAGAATTTGCCGATTTTATGGCAGTAACCCCATCTTTATTTGTACGTCGGCAACCATTGCGAATCCGCTTGAATTAGCTCAAACATTAACTGAAAAAAAGATGCATTTAATTGAAAAGAACGGTGCACCAAGTGGAACGAAACACTTTCTGTTTTATAATCCCCCGATTGTCAATAAACCGTTAAATATTAGGCGAAGCGCAACTTTAGAGGCTCGAAAGCTAGCAAGCCATCTTTTGAAAAATAAAATTCAAACCATCGTTTTTGCCAGAAGCCGTGTTCGTGTTGAAATTATCCTATCTTATTTAAAAGAATTGGTTAAATATCAATTAGGTCCTAAGGCAATCAGAGGGTACCGTGGTGGATATTTACCGACTGAAAGACGGGAAATTGAAAATGGACTTCGTTCAGGTGACATTTATGGAGTTGTTAGCACCAACGCTTTAGAGTTAGGGGTTGATATTGGTCAACTGCAAGTATGTATTATGACAGGATATCCAGGTACAATTGCCAGTACTTGGCAGCAAGCCGGAAGGGCAGGGAGGCGGCGTGGGGAATCACTCGTGGTTATGGTCGCTAGTTCTAGCCCACTTGATCAATATATCATCGGACATCCTGATTATTTCTTTAACCGAAGTCCTGAAACGGCGAGAATAAATCCGGATAATTTAATTATCCTTATTGATCATATGAAGTGTGCGGCATATGAACTCCCTTTTAGAGAAGGGGAGACATTTGGCAGCATTGAAACGAGTGAACTCCTTGAATATCTTACAGAGGAACGAATTCTTTATAAGAATGGAGATAAATGGTATTGGATGAGGGACTCTTTTCCAGCTCATAATATTTCCCTACGTTCAGCTTCACAGGAAAATGTGGTCATTATTGATTATTCGGATGTGGCCAATGTAAAGGTAATAGGGGAGATGGATCGATTTTCAAGCATGACACTTTTGCATGAAGAAGCCATTTATCTTCATCAAGGAATTCAATACCAAGTGGAAAAATTGGATTGGGAAGAAAAAAAGGCATTTGTACGTGAAGTTTCCGTAGATTACTATACAGATGCAAATTTAGCAGTCGCATTAAAGGTCCTTGAAGTCGATAAATACCAGAAAGACAACAAGGTTGAAATTGGCTTTGGTGATGTTAGTGTTTTGGCGATGGCCACTATTTTTAAAAAAATTAAATTTGAAACCCATGAAAACATCGGTTCAGGTCCGATCACTCTTCCAGAAGAAGAATTGCATACAAGTTCAGCCTGGATATCGTTAAACCAAGAGGAGATCAATTTAAATGAAGAAAGGCTTGATCAAGGGATTATCGGGGCCTCTCATGCCTTGAAGCATATTGCTCCATTATTTGTGATGTGTGATGCCGGTGATATCCATGTTGTACCACAAATTAAGGCGGCCCATAACGAAAAACCGACTATTTTTTTCTATGACCGCTATCCGGGGGGAATTGGGTTAAGTGAAAAAATCTATGAGGGAATGAATTCGATTATTAAAGAGGCGAAAAGTATGGTAATGAATTGTCCGTGTGAACATGGTTGTCCGTCTTGTATTGGAATAGATTCATCATCAGAATCAGTGAAACAGGATTCATTACGATTATTATCGATGTTCCAAATGGTCTCGAATCCAAAGGTGATAAATGAATGTCAATAAAAAATAAGCTAAATCGACTAAAAAATCATCTATCACATAACAATGAGCGGGGTGACGAGATAAGATCTCATCAGGCTGCCAAACAAAAAGACATTCCGTTTCTTGATATTTGGGAAGAGTGGGGCGTCACCCCTTACTTTGTTGATGAAGATTATTGTTTAGTAAGGGAAGTAACCTATCCTTTAGAGGCTTACCATGGAAAGTATCGTTTTATCGATTTCCTTCAAGCGGTTCATGCATGGAATCATAGTGAACTAGCACATCCTTTATCCTCGTTCGGATATAAGGCCCAAGACTTATTTTTCTTTGATACTGAAACAACCGGTCTTGGTGCAGGAACCGGAACAACTATATTTCTACTTGGACATGCAAGTGTTAAAGATGAAGAGATTGTTGTTAAACAACATATTCTTCCACAACCTGGTTCAGAAGTACCTTTGTATAAGAGCTTTTTGGAAAGTATCAATTACACGAGTATGGTTACTTATAATGGAAAGGCTTTTGATTGGCCGCAAGTTCAAACACAGCACACATTGATTCGAAATCATGTGCCCAAACTTCCGGCTTTCGGTCATTTTGATTTATACCATGCTGCGAGAAGAATGTGGAAACATCGTCTCGATCGGATCAAGCTTTTTAACGTCGAAAGGGAAATATTAGGTTTTGAACGAAAAGATGATATTCCCGGATTTTTAGCTCCAATGATTTATTTTGATTTTGTAGAGCGAAAAAATCCGGAAGGAATGCTAGGAATTCTAAAACATAATGAACTGGATATTTTATCCTTAATTACTCTGTATACCCATTTAACTTTTCAACTATTAAATCTCGATAAAAGCCAAACAAGTAAAGAATTCTTTGAAGTAGGTCGTTGGTTTTCTTATATAGGAGAAAAGAGAGCGGCTGAGAAGGTATATACCCGGCTTGCGGAAAGTAAGGAAGAAGTGTCAGTTAAAGCAAAGCATGAACTTGCATTTGTATTTAAAAAGAAAAAAGAATGGGGCCGGGCGATTGATTTATGGACAGACGTTGTTAAGGAAGCCGATCACAAATTACAAATAGAAGCATGCGTGGAATTAGCAAAAATCTTTGAACATCGATTGAGAGACTTAGATAAGGCCATTGAATATACCGAAATTGCGATGAAAAAATACTTCCAATTAACAAATGAACAGAATGAGAAACTATTAAAAAGAATGACTCGTCTCACATCTAAAATACTTAGAAAATAGGCTTAGAAGGTCTTTACTTATAATTGACTTTATACTTGTGTACAAGGTTAGATGGTTGTAAAATAAATAAATGTGTGGTATTACACACCAGTATTTAATGATAGGACGGGTCATGATGTATAAAGCAATTTTGTATCTCTTTTTTGTTGTAATTGGATTGACGGCAATCTTTTTTACAAGCTTTAAAGATAGCTTATATACCTTGTTTTAACATGAGGTATTTTCTAATAAAACAAAAAATCACTAAAACTAGGTAAATTCATTAGTACAAGATCATCTTTTTTTCATATGTTGTTAGTGTAAACCAAACAAAGATGAAAGGAGATCGGATTGTATGTATTGCAGACCAACAAAAGTATTACCCGCTGTTGTTCATCCAACAAAGTGTTGTGTAAATCATAGCTTTGAAAATGTTGTAGTACCACATGTTTTCCCTTCGCATACAACAAATGTTCACCACACAAACTATCAACAACAACAACATTTTCCACATACTGAATCGTTTGTGAACGAGGTGACCAGTACAAATATTGGTCCTGTACCAGGACCACCACCAGCACCAACTCCAGGTTTTGGAGGACCAACTCCAGGAATGGTAGCAGGTGCATTCGCTGGACCTGGCATGGGACCTGGCATGGGACCTGGCATGGTTGGCGGTGCATTTGCTGGACCTGGCATGGGACCTGGCATGGGACCTGGCATGGTTGGCGGTGCATTTGCTGGACCTGGCATGGGACCTGGCATGGGACCTGGCATGGTTGGCGGTGCATTTGCTGGACCTGGCATGGGACCTGGCATGGGACCTGGCATGGTTGGTGGCGCATTTGCTGGACCTGGCAAACGCCCAAGACCAGGACTTTTTAGATAGTTTGTAAAGCAAGGGCTGTGCTAAGGGCCCTTGTTTTCTTTATCAGTAACAAGAGAAGGGGGGACCTCGCATATCGTTAAAACTGTTGTTATTTCAGGATATAAACCATATGAGATTGGTGTTTTTAAACAGGATCACCCAGCCATTCCTTACATAAAAAAAGCGATTAAGGAACAACTTATTCTTATGCTAGAAGATGGTCTCCAGTGGGTACTTATAAGTGGTGGGCTGGGCACAGAATTATGGGCTGCCGAAGTGGTCTATGAGTTGCGGGAACAGGAAGAATTTAATTATTTACAATTAGCAGTGATCACCCCATTTCTCGACCAGGAAAGTAACTGGAATGAACAAAATCGGGAATGGTATGAGTCTATTTTATTAGAAGCCGATTTTATTGATTCTGTTTCTCGGAAGCCGTACGAAAAGCCTTGGCAATTTCGGGCAAAGAATCAATTTTTCATTCAAAAAAGTGATTGTTTATTATTGTTCTATGATCTAGAAAAAGAGGGAAGTCCAAAATTCATTTATGAAACAGCTCTTAACGCACAGGAAAAAAAAGAGTACGAAATAAGACTTATTGGGTTTGATGATTTACAAACTCTTGTAGAACAAGATCAATGGAGTTAAATACGGTATTTGGATAAAGAAAAATTGACAAAAGAGGATATTTTTGAAAAAATATACATAATAATGGGGCAAAAGGTTCGAGGTGAGAATAACATGCTTGCGGATAAAGTTAAATTAACGGCTAAAGACATCTTAGAGAAAGAATTTAAATCAGCGATGAGAGGTTATAAGCCTGAAGATGTAGATAAATTTTTAGACTATATTATTAAAGACTATGAGACCTTTCATCAGGAAATTGAAGAATTGCAACAAGAGAATATGCGACTTCGAAAACAATTAGAAGAAGCTTCTAAACGTCCTGCTACGCAAACAGCCGGAACCACAAATTTCGATATTTTAAAACGATTATCAAACCTTGAAAAACATGTGTTTGGTAGCAAATTGTATGAATAGGAATAATTGCTATTGCTTTTCATATTCTGTTTTACTATAATTAATTTTGTTCCATTAATAACGTTCGGGTAATCGCTGTATTTTTATAATGCAGAGGAAAGTCCATGCTCGCACAGACTGCGATGTCTGTAGTGTTCGTGCCTGGCCAAAACATAAGCCAGGGCAGGTAAATTACTTGACGGCAGGGAAAATACCTAAGTCCTTATTTGGATATGGTATGAATACCTTGAAAGTGCCACAGTGACGAAGCCTTTTTAGAAATAAAAAGGGTGGAACGAGGTAAACCCCACGAGCGAGAAACCCAAATTATGGTAGGGGCGCTTTCTCAGAGGAAGTGAACGAAGAGAAGGACAGATGATGATTCATCTGTAGATAGATGATTACCACCTGAGTACGAGATGAAGGTCGTTTGCAGTACAAAGGAACAAAACATGGCTTATAGAACGTTATTAATGACAAACTTATAATTTCAATTAAGCTCTCCAGTATAGGAGAGCTTTTATCATGTATGAATGAAATAGCTTTCTCTACAAGAGGTATGTTAATATTTATTAATAATATGAAAAAGTTGAACAAGCCTCATTTCTAGTAGAATCACTAGCGTTAATAAGGTGGGGTAGTTGACTTTTTCACGGACAAAATACATAAATTTAAGCGATTAAAAGGGTGAAGTTATGACAAATTATGAATTAATTGCAACCTCAGCAATGGGATTAGAGGCTTTGGTTGCGAAAGAAGTTAGAGCACTTGGATATGATTGCCAAGTTGAAAACGGCCGAATTAGTTATCATGGCAATGAAATGGCTATTGTCAAGAGTAATCTTTGGTTAAGAACCGCAGACCGGGTAAAGTTGAAAATAGGTGAATTTAAAGCTACAACCTTTGATGAACTATTTGAAAAAACAAAAGCGTTGCCATGGGAAAAGTTTTTGCCAGTAAATGCGGAGTTTCCAGTTTCGGGAAAGTCAGTAAAATCAAAGCTTTTTAGTGTTTCTGATTGTCAATCAATTGTAAAAAAAGCGATTGTAGAACGAATGAAACGCCATTACAAAATAGAAGGCTGGCTTGAAGAAAATGGACCACTATATAAAATCGAAGTGGCCTTACACAAAGATGTCGCATTGCTTACAATTGATACAAGTGGAAGCGGATTACACAAACGAGGCTATAGGGTTGATCAAGGAGAGGCACCTATAAAAGAAACATTAGCCGCTGCGCTTGTCATGTTAACAAATTGGACACCCGATCGTCCTTTTGTCGACCCGTTTTGTGGTTCTGGAACCATTCCGATTGAAGCAGCTTTAATTGGTCAAAATATCGCGCCTGGTTTTAACCGTGAGTTCGTATCTGAAGCTTGGAATCTTATCCCACCTAAGATTTGGGATGAGGCAAGAACAGAAGTAGAGGATGTTGCTAAATATGATCAACCTCTTGATATTATAGGATCTGATATTGATCATCGTCTTATTAAGATCTCACAGGAAAATGCCTTTGAAGCAGGATTGGGAGATTTAGTTACGTTTAAACAAATGAGGGTTCAAGATTTTACAACATCAAAGCAATATGGCGTCATTGTAGGTAATCCTCCATATGGTGAACGATTAGGTGAAAAAGCGGCCGTCCAAAAAATGTATAATGAAATGGGAAAAACCTTTGAACCTTTGGATACTTGGTCCATTTACATGTTAACGTCAGATGAAGAGTTTGAAACTCATTTTGGGAAAAAGGCTACTAAAAAGCGGAAACTTTTTAATGGGTTTATTAAAACAGATTACTATCAATATTGGGGAAAACGTCCCCCAAGGGAAAAATAAAGTTAGGTCTAATTATTAGTTCAATGCCGTACCGATTCCATTCTTAAAACATATGATATTAATCATCACTTTAAGAATGGAGGACATTGTTTTGTTAGAGTATTTTCAATTAGTGATTATCCCTATTATTATTGGAGTAGTGGAAGTTGTTAAAAGGGTCGGGCTGCCGATTAAGTATTCTCCTCTTGTTTCCCTTTTATTAGGATTAGTTTTTGGAATACTATATGTGCAACCACTGCTTGATGGAATCATAGTCGGATTAATGGTAGGTCTGTCGGCAACAGGTTTATATAGCGGCAGTAAAAATGTTTTTAGAAGCAGCAGAGCAAGAAAAACAAAAGAATAAACCTAACAATTATAGCTATATAACGAGAACATGATTTGATATAATATAACAGCTTTAAGGCAGCGCCTTTTTTGAAAGGCGCTCATTCTTTTTAAAAAGTGTCTAATTTCATGGAGGAATATCATACATATGCAAAGTAGCTTACCGTTTGAATTAAATAAATCTGAATCTTTTTTTGATGGATTAGGGGAATGGATTGGCGATGTTTTTTATGATATCCTTCCTGAATCTGGTTTTGAACTAAGGGATGAACAAATTTATATGGCTTTTCAGCTTGAAAAAGCATTTAAAGAGAAAAACGTGATTTTTGCTGAAGCTGGTGTCGGAACAGGGAAAACGATTGTCTACCTTTTATACGCGATCTGTTATGCGCGATATACAAATCGGCCTGCTATTATAGCTTGTGCGGACGAAACATTAATTGAGCAGCTTGTAAAAAAAGAAGGGGATATTGCCAAGCTTGAAAAGGCGCTCGATTTAAATATTGATGTCCGTTTGGCTAAATCAAGGAATCAATATTTATGTTTAAATAAATTGGACAAAGTGGTTGTTCATGAAGATGATACTCATTATTTAGACATTCATGATTGCTTGCCAGATTTTATTCATGATGGGGGATCGATGCAGAAATTTACTCGTTACGGTGACCGCACGGATTATCCGGAATTAACGAACGAGCAATGGAAGAAAATAAATTGGGATTCATTACAGGATTGTTTTACTTGTGAAAACCGCCATCGTTGTGGTCAAACTCTCCACCGTGATTGGTACCGCCATGCACAAGATTTAATTATTTGTTCACATGATTTCTATATGGAACATATTTGGACAAAAGAATCACGAAAACGGGAAGGTCAATTGGCTTTATTACCGGATCACTCATGCGTCGTTTTTGATGAAGGACATTTATTAGAATATGCCAGCCAAAAGGCGCTCACATATCGATTTAGTGAACGAGTCCTTGAAACTTTATTAACTAGATTAATGGCTAATGATGTTAGAGAAAAAACCTTATATACAATTGAAGATTGTTTAGCCCACAATGAACAGTTTTTTTATGAGTTAGATCAGGCATCCTCTATTCATGAAGGTTCAGATAAACGAACAATTGAAAAAACAGATTCGGTTTTAAAAGTGGGCAAAATGCTACTTGATACGATATCAACACTAGAGGAAGAACTTGTTTTTGAAAGTGAAATGTTTACCATCAATGAATATGACTTAAAAATTGTTGAGGAATATTTAGAACAAATCTCCTATTCCTTATCATTATTTGTAAAGGAAACAAAAGGAATTATCTGGTTTGAAGAGCTTGAAGAAGAACGGACATTAGTCATCATGCCAAGGCTGGTTCAGGAAATCATGAAAGACGAAGTATTCTCACAAAAAAAACCATATGTTTTCTCATCAGCTACATTATCCGAGAACGGCTCATTTGATTATATGGCTCAATCTTTAGGAATCAAACAAAGTTTATCTTTTACGGTGGCATCTCCTTTCGATTATGATGAACAAATGACGATTCGCATGCCATACTTTGTAGATCAGGCTCCTAATGAAAAAATGGAATATATTCTCGAGCGCATCATTGAAAACAAAGGAAGGACCCTTGTTCTCTTTAATTCAGAAACAGAGCTCACACAATTTAAACAATATAGTATCAATAGGATAACCTATCCGATTTATTTTGAAGGAGACGCAGAAATTAGTACGTTGGTTTCCAAGTTTCAAAATCACGTTGAATCGGTGTTATGCTCGGTTCATTTATGGGAAGGATTAGATATCCCTGGTGAATCATTAGAAAATGTGATTATAACTTCATTACCGTTTCCACCTAATGATCCTGTTTTTACTGCTAAGCGTGAAAGTGCTGGAGATCCTTTTACTGAAGTAGATTTACCTTATATGCTTCTTCGCTTGCGTCAAGGGATCGGTCGATTGATTCGTACCCATGAAGATAAGGGAAATGTCTATATTTTATTAAATAAGAATGAAGACATGAAGGTTGTGCAGTCGGTTCTCTCTATTTTACCAACAAAAGTAACGAGTTAAAAAAAGATAAATGCTGTGAGGGGAATCACTTTATTCATACGTTAGACCGTGTAAACTATATAAGTGAAAAGGAGGTCTAAACTTATGAATACATTTGCAGCAACTGTAATGGTACCGGATTATCCCCCACGTGAGAAACATCCAGTCATTTTTAATACATTTGACTCATTACAAACAGGCGAAGTCATGCAAATTATTAATGACCATGATCCAAAACCATTGTATTATCAATTTATGATGGAGCGTACGGACCAGTTTACATGGGAGTACCTTGAAGCAGGACCAGAGCAATGGAAAGTCGCTATATCTAAAAAGTGAGTACGATGGGATAAACACATCTCATTTCTTAATAAAAAGGACAACAATTTTTAATTGTTGTCCTCTTGTCATTTCCATTGTTTTACAACTAAAATATATATGATAAAATTTACCCATTATTAATAACGTGGAGATGAGAAAAAATGGGATCTTACATTAAAATATTATTGGGAGCAGGACTTTGGGGATTTATCGCTATTTTTGTAAAAGAACTAGCGACTATTGGTTTTTCAGAAATGGAGATTGTTGCGTTACGAGTTGGATGGGCTGCAATCTTTTTATTATTAATCGGGTTGATGAGGAAAGGATCAATCCAACCGCTTAAAAAGCCACGAGATATGATCTATTTTGTTGGTACGGGTATTGTGAGTATTGTATTCTTTAATTGGTGCTACTTCAAAGCAATGAATGAGATGAATATCTCACTGGCTGTTATTCTGTTATATACATCACCTGTATTTGTCACGATTTTATCTTATTTATTGTTAAAAGAAGGGATGAACAAGAAGAAAGTCATCTCTGTTTTTGGTACCATTTTGGGGTGTGGATTAATTGCAGGAATTGGTAGTGGTAGTTTGGATGTCATCACACCGTTAGGGGTCATTGTTGGATTGGGGTCAGGATTCTTTTATGCCTTATATAGTATTTTTAGCAAATTTGCTTTAAAGACGTATCATTCTTTTGCGATTACCTTTTATACCTTTCTATTTGCTATTATTTTTTTAGTACCCATCACACAACTTTGGAATAAATGGGAATTAATTATAAATCCCCAAGCGCTTTTATATAGTACAGGATTAGGATTAATTCCGACCGTTGTAGCATTTCTTCTATATACATCGGGATTAAATAAGGTAGATAGCAGCAAAGCGGCCATATTATCTACGGTCGAACCATTAATTGCCACGTTATTGGGTGTACTGATGTACCATGAAAAGTTAAGCATGGTACAATTATTTGGCTCCCTGCTTATTGTAGCATCCTTTATCATTGTCCAACTACCGAGTCGTCGGAATCCTGTTAGGGATATGAAGACCATGGGCATTTAGAAATTACTCAAAGTAAAAGCAAAACAATAGGGTTGTCTCAGAAGCAAAACTATAAATACTTAGTCATTTTGTTTGTTGAGGGAATCCTATTGTTGTTCAATCATCAGGAGAATCGTCAAATTCCCTATATTTTGAATGATTACTTGTAAACAAAATGCTTTTTCAAATCCATATATTTTTGTTTCACCAACAAGAACGGTTGGTGGAGTAATATCCATTTCTATTTTATGTCTAGCAATCGCTGTTGATAAGGTGCCAGCAATCATGTTACCAAGTTCCCCAGCAAATGATTTCAGCATTTCACCTTCTACTTTCATGCCAAACATAACCTCTCCTATCGATGTAAAGACTGTTTCATCTCCATCGATAATCAATCTGCCGCTAAGATCACCTGTCATTCCAATTAATACTCCAATTGATTGTTGTGTATATGGTTGCTGAAGTATATAGGAATCATCGATTAAAAGACCAAAAGGAAAAACACCTTTAATTGAATCGATTGTACTACTAATTATATCGGTCACCTGTTTTATTATAGACACTTCCATTTCTCAACCCAACACTAGTCCAATTATCCCTCATTTTAACATATTTTTTATAGGAAAAATGGAACGCATTGTGAAGAAATAAATAAATTCTGTAAATAAAGGATAAGTAGGCTACGAGGTAAGGCAAAATTGTGACAATATTTAATCATCTATTGAAAATTATTTTCAATCATGGTAAAATTTTTAATGTAAATGATAGTCATTATCATTAAAAAAGAGGATGGTGGTATAATATGACAGCGGTATTAATTGGAGCAACTGTAGGTGTTTATGCTTTTGTATTGAAACATGTATTAACTCAAACGATAAAACCACATTCTGTTGGGGAATAATTTATATTTTATAAAATTAAAAATTGTTTGCAAGTATAAATGAGAAAGGGCGATGATTGATTGTCTAAAATGAGAATATCGTAAAAAGCCGAGGTCTCTTTAAAAAGAACTCGGCTTTTTGTTATAGAAGAATGCTAGGAGTCACTTAGCTTAGAACGTGATGGGTTAGGCTCCAAATACTCCTTTAATTCGTCTTGCACATTAATTGAGGCTAGTTCTACATTAGAGCGATAGGCAGACCGGCAAATCATGTGAGCTGACACAGGTGCTGTTAAAAACACAAAAAAGATTCCAAGTATTAAACGTATACTTATATATTCATCCGTTATTAGAAAATATACAAACGTTCCCACTAGTGTACATAGAACACCTAAAGTAGTACTCTTTGATGTTGCATGTGATCGTGTATAAACGTCAGGGAGGCGATTCAGTCCTATTGCACTTAGGAAACTAAAAATCGCACCAATTAAAATTAAAACAGCGGCAATAGCTTCACTTACTGTTACGCTCAATGACGACACCTCTTTCAACGTATCTGGCAAATGCAATCGTACCAACAAATGACAGAATTCCTAATAGCAATATAACATCTAAAAAAGCATGTGTATTGAGAATAATTGAAAATATTGCTGTACTAGCAATTAAATTAATTCCAATAAAGTCTAATGCCTGGACACGATCTGCAGTCGAAGGCCCTTTTACGACGCGGTATATACCGGCTAAGATTGCGAGAGTTAAAAGGACGAGAGAGGTAATTAAGATTAGTTTAAACATAGCGTGTCACATCCTTTATGGCTTTTTCGAATACCTTGGTCGATTTAATGACTGCATCACTTGATTCAGGAATATCCAATGCATGGATATATAATGTTTTCCTATCCGGTGTTACTTCCATAACGACTGAACCAGGGGTTAATGTTAATAAAAGTGAAAGAAGAGCTACTTCTGTATCCGTTTCAAGCTCTGTATTCATTTTAAAAATACCTGGCGTAATATTTAATTTTGGCTTCATGATTTGACGAACAACCAGTACACTAGAGGAGATTAGTTCTCGAATGAAAACAATCAATAGTTTTACGACCGCCCACAGCGTGATTAAATAAAAACGTACCTTGAAAAAGCGGCGCATACTAAACAAAATGAAGAGTCCCACTAAATATCCTCCTAAGAAGGATATAAAGTGCCATGAATCTTGAAAGAACATCCATAAAAAGGCAATTAATAGATTGATCAGTAATTGTATGGGCAATTGATCCACCCCTTTCCGAAAAAGATATTACGGCGTTATTTCATTACCAAAAACAGCTTGAATATACATATTTGGATCAGCTAAACCTTCAGCTGCAAGTTGAACATATTCATTTATTCCCTCTGCACCAACCCCAAGAACAATTGTTGCTACCGTCAATAGGATGAGGGAGAATGTAATCCCTTTTATTGTTCCTTGTTCCATATCCGTGCTAATGGTCGTTTCGCCCCAAAAAACATTCATAAAGATCTTCATAACAGAATATAAAACCATTAAACTTGTGATAATTCCTACTGCACCTAACCAGTAATAATCCGCTTCAAATGTTCCCCTTGTAATAAAGACCTTGCCAAGAAACCCACTTAAAGGTGGAATTCCTGAAATAGAGAGTACACCGATAAAGAACATCCAGCCTATATATGGATGATTACGAATCAGCCCACTGATCTCCTTTAATTTACTTGTACCTGTAAGGGAAATTACTGTGCCACCGATTAGAAACAGCAGCGCTTTAATAATCATATCGTGAATTAGATAATAAATGGAGCCTAGATAGCCATTAAATGTAAATGAGGCTAATCCAGCAAGCATTAATCCAGCCCCTATAATGACATTATAGGTAAGGATTTTCTTAATATCCCAAAAAGCAACAGCTCCTATTGCACCTAAAATCATTGTTAAAGCCGCTAAAATTCCAATGAACAAATGGGTGATCTCGGGTTCGTGATAAAATACGAGAGTGAACATCCGGAAAATCGCGTAAATCCCAACTTTTGTAAGTAGTGCCGCAAATATGGCTGCAATCGCTGTTGGGGGGGCACTATAGGATCCTGGTAACCACTGGAATAAGAAAAGGCCAGCTTTAATTCCAAATACGATTAAAAAGAGTAAAGAAACGGTTGTTAGTAGACCATTCTGTCCCACCTCAGCAATTCGGACTGAGAGGTGTGCCAAATTTAACGTTCCTGTAATCGAGTACAGATAAGCGATGGCAACTAGGAAAAAGAATGATGAAACAACGTTAACAAGTACATATTTAATCGATTCCCGTAACTGAATTTTGCTGCCCCCAAGTGTAATTAATACATAGGAAGCCAATAACATTAATTCAAAGCAAACATACAGATTGAAAAGATCCCCGGTTATAAAAGAGCCATTTACACCTGTAATCAAAAATAAAAATAGTGGATAGAAATAAAACAACTCACGCTCTCGACCAATTGTATTAAAAGCATAAAGCAAACAACAGAGTGAGACAAAACTACTCGTTAATAATAATAGGGCAGAAAACATATCAGCTACCATGACAATCCCGTATGGTGCCTGCCAACCCCCTAGAGCAAGAGTTTGTGCACCTTCGGATCTGATTTGTTCCATTAAAAAGATAGAAACAATCCCAGTTGCAACAAAGGTTAAACTACTTAGAACTCTTTGCAGTATGATGTTCTTCCGAAATAAAATTAAAACCATGCCAACTGTCAAAGGAATCAATATCGGCATTAATACTAAATTATTCATCTTCATTTCCCCTTAATAGTTCCAAATCATCTGTGCCATATACCTTATAAATTTTGTAACTTAGAACTAATAAAAAGGCTGTTACGGCAAAGTTAATCACAATCGCGGTTAAAATTAATGCCTGTGGCAGGCCATCTGTAAAGATGTGAATTTTTTCGCTTAACAATGGGGGTCCGCCTGTTTTGAGGCCACCCATTGTCAAAATAAGCAAATTAATCCCATGGCTAATAATCGAAGAGCCGAAAATTATTCGCAATAAATTTTTTGATAAGATTAAGTATGTTCCAATCGTAAAAAACAATCCAACAACAATCGACATTACCGTTTCCATCATGGGCGATCATCACTTATTGATAGAATAATGGTAACGGCCGTACCAATAACGGCTAATGCAACACCTGTATCAAAAATAAGAGCAGTTGCAAGCTCGGTTTCTCCAAAAATTGGGATGTTAAAATACCCAAAGGTTTGGCTTAAAAAAGGTGCATCAAACAAAAAACTTCCCACCCCCGTTAAGATCGCGATCAAGACACCAAGAGCTGCCACATTTTTAAAATCAAAAGGAATATTATTTTTAATTGTTTCAATATCAAAAGCTAGAAATAAAAGAGTTATCCCAGAAGCCGCCGTTAGGCCCCCGATGAATCCCCCACCAGGATTATGATGGCCCCCGTAAAATAAATAAACCGCAAAAGTAAAGATGATCACGGCTGCCACTTTGACAACCATATGCAAGATAACATCATTTGGTTTCATTCTTATCCCTCCTTAAAAGTGGTAGTTTAATTAACGTATAAACTCCGAGTCCTGCAATGGCCAATACCGAGATTTCTAGCAACGTATCAAAGCCGCGGAAATCAACTAAAATGGCATTAACAATGTTTTTGGCACCAGCAAGCTCATATGCATTTTCAAAATAATTGCCAATCGAATCAAATAATTTATATCCGTTTGCCGAAAGGGCAATGAGTGTAACAGTCAATCCAACTCCAATCGATACAAGTAGATTTGTGACTTTAAATCGAACCGAGCCTAAATATTTCCCAAAGCGTGGTAAGTGGTAGAAACAGAGTAGGAATAAAGCAGTAGTTACCGTTTCTACAACAAATTGGGTCAAAGCTAAGTCGGGAGCACGGAATATCACAAAGAACATTGAAACAAGATAGCCAAGTGTACCGACTGAAATTAAAGAGACCATTCTTGATTTTGAAAACAAAACAGTAAAGGCAGCTAGTATGGCTGCTATAATTAAGCCCCATTCATAAAAAGAAATCGGTGCATCTTTTGAAGCATCAAACACAAGTGCATTTAAAAGGACACTAGAGCTCATCAAGGTAATGATGATAAATACTAAAATATATATTAAATAAGTACGAAGTGATCCGTTCATATACTTATTTGTTATCTTCCTAAAGAGGGATTCCGATTTATCAAGTCCTTCATTATATAGGTTATTTAATGTAATAACTTGAGGGTAGAAACGGTATATCCCAATCCATTTACGCAAGAAGTAATACATTATCGAACCAATAATGACAACGCCAACGGTCATCATTAATTCTGGAGCGAACCATCCATGCCAAGCACTGATTTTTATCTGGCTATCCCCAATACCGGGCAGAATAGCAGAATAAGCAGGGGCAATTAAATACTTACCTAATAGATTCGGGAAGAAGAAAATAAGGATCACTAGACCTGCTAAAATGATTGGTGAAATCAACATCCCAATCGGTGGTTCATGAGCAATTTTATCCAATTTTGCTAAACGATGGTTCCCAGTAAAAGGTTTAAGCACTAAAATCATACAGTAAATAAATGTAAATACGCTTGCAACCCAAGCGATGATTGGAAATAGCAATCCTAATGTGTCCATATTAAATACATTCAGATTTGAAATGTTTAACATCGCAGTGAAAAACATCTCTTTACTAAGGAAACCATTGAATGGCGGGAGGCCTGCCATCGAAAAGCTGCCGATTAAGGCAAGTGTGAACGTAATTGGCATCACTTGGACAAGGCCACGCAGTTTTCGAATGTCCCGTGTCCCTGTTTCGTGGTCAATAATTCCCACCACCATGAAAAGAGTTCCCTTAAAGGTCGAATGGTTAATTAAATGAAAGATGGCCGCAAATATAGCTATTGCATAAAGGGATGATTGTTCACCATTATCGAAATACATAGCCGCAGACCCTACACCTAATAGGCTCATAATTAACCCAAGTTGACTAATGGTTGAATAGGCGAGTAACGCTTTTAAATCGGTTTGTTTTACAGCATTAATCGACCCGTATAATAATGTAATAAGTCCAATCCCTGACACAAGCCAAAACCAAACTTCATTTCCACCAAATAGGGGAGTAAAGCGGGCGACTAAATAAATCCCAGCCTTTACCATTGTTGCTGAATGAAGATAGGCACTAATGGGGGTAGGAGCTTCCATTGCATCCGGTAACCAAATACTAAAAGGAAACTGAGCAGATTTAGTAAAAGCACCTACAAGGATGGTTACCATCGCAGGAATAAATAATGGATGTTGTAAATCTACTGAGGTTAACATTTCTCGGATACTATATGTCCCACTGATCATTGACAGCATAATAAAGCCTGTTAACATCACTAGACCACCAAATACGGTAATAAGGAGTGCCTTTTGTGCCCCATATCGAGATTGCTTCCGTTGAAACCAATAGGCAATTAGTAAAAAGGATGAAATACTTGTTAACTCCCAAAATACATAAAGGACTAGAACATGATCAGAGAATACAACTCCGAGCATAGCACCCATGAATAAACATAGGTATATATAGAAATTATTTAATGCCTCACGTTCTTTTGACATATAATAAATCGAATACAGGACAACGAGTGCCCCAATCCCTGTAATAATCAATCCAAAAATTAGCGAAAGACCGTCTAAATAGGTTGTAAAATTAATATCCAACGAAGGAATCCAAGATAATGTGTATGAAAAGACTTCTCCATTGGAAATAGTGGTAATATAGGTTGATAAATAACCAAATATCAAAATTGGGATCGGCAAGACAAGCCACCCGGTGTGGAATTTGTTAATCGTAAGTTTGTAAAGTACTGGAATAATGATGGCAAACGCAAATGGGATGAAAATCATGATATGCAACCAAGACATTCGGTTCCCTCCTTTAAATTTATTGTTTGTCAAATGGTCATTTAAAGTAATGTTTTTATAAGTATTCCCAAGATTGTAGTTAAAATGAAATTATCTTCAAAACCATTGACTGAAAAAGTGGCATAAGTTATAGTCATACATAGCTTGATAGAGTAAATCTCTATTAGATATTAATGAGGTGACAAAAAATGAAAAAAGTAAAAGGTCGTATGGACGAAAGCATCCTCGTCTGTGTGTACTATGGACCAAATGGTGAACGATTAATTAAACGTGGTTGTAAAATAGCCAGTATGCTGGATTGTCCACTGTATATCTTAACCATTGATCCAATGCCTTTTGATGAAATGGATGCAGAGAAATCTTTCTACATTAGTAGTTGGAAAGAATTAGCCCAACAACATAATGTGGAAGAGTTCATTATTAAAGAGAACGAAAAACGTCCTGTTTCAAAAGTAATTGCTGAAGTCGCTAGAGAAAAACATATTACACAAATCGTACTCGGCCAAACTGCGCAAAGTCGCTGGGAACAGATGACAAAAGGTTCCATTATTAACACATTACTGCAAGAAATTCCATTTGTTGATCTACACATTATCTCGGTTTCACGTTCTGTTAGAAATCAAGAAGGTCATTTTGAAAAAGGCTGCCGCGCTTACTTAGTAAAAGAAAAGGAACAATACCGTTTACAGTTTACTCATTCAAAAGCAGCAGAATATGAGGGGATCTTCTTTAAAGAGCAAGGCACGGATTTCAATAATGGATTATTTAAATTTATGAAAAACAAACAAACGCTTTATGTTCAAGTAATCGAGGATTATGTTAATGATTTTACGAATGTGGATATTACCGATTCGATTGATGAGAATTAAAGCCCCCTATAAGAACCTCCTGTGCATCCCGCATGGGAGGTTTTATTATAAATTAACATCAACTCTAATCAAATGTTGTTCATTCTTGTCAATTCCAATATAACGTAACGTTTCAGCTGGTGATTGGTGATGTAAAATATCCATAATAATCGAAATAGCAATTCCTTTCCGATATGCATGGTAGCCGAATGTTTTTCTCAAGGTGTGTGTGCCAATCTTTCCAGTGATTCCCGCTAATTTTGCCGCTTGATTAATAATTCGATAAGCTTGTTGTCGGGTAATGGGGTGATTATTTTTTTTAGATTTAAATAAATAATCGGAATGACCTAATTCAGAAAAAGCTAGGTAACTTTTTAACACTTTTTCTACTTGACGATTTAAATAGAACTCTTGATTATCTCCATTTTTATCCTTCGTTAATACTAAAAACTCTTTCATTTCTTCACCAGTCCATACATTCTCTACTTTTAAAAAAAGTAGCTGATTAAGACTTATGCCTGTATTAATACCTAGACTAAAAAGAAGTAAATCCCGATACGATTGTTTCTGCAAAATTAACTTTATGGCATGGATTTGTTCAACATCCTTAATGGGGTCAACATATTCCATTCGGAATATCCTCCTAAGTACTTTTAATGTTACACAAGTACATTTTAGCAAAACTTATGTAACATGACAATGCAGAGCTTTTCAATTTGGAAAAAAATATTATGTACAACTATATATTAACGAGCATCAAAAATTTAAGTTAGGTTCGAAGTTTTTTAAGTAGGAAATCTGTGTAAAATAGTTTAAAATATTAGTATATTGAAAAAACAAGGGGATAAAGCTTATGGTCAAAGTTGGATTACAGCGAAATGCAGCAACACTAAGGGGACAGTTGGTTGCGCTATCTGAGTTATTTAATGAACATGATAATCATCAATCTGTCAAGCGGGTGAAGGATCTCGCAGTGAAATTGGAAAAACAAGAATTTGCGATTGCTTTCTGTGGACACTTTTCTGCGGGTAAATCAAGTATGATAAATACGTTAATGGGGGAGAATATTCTTCCATCTAGTCCGATACCGACGAGTGCAAACTTAGTAAAAATCAAATCAGGGGATGATTATGCCAAAGTTTTCTTTAAAGAAGACACTCCGCATATTTATCCGGCGCCGTATGATTTTGAAAAAGTTAAATCCTACTGTAAAGATGGGGATCAAATTCAGTCGATTGAAATTAGTTATTCTAAAACATCCATCCCTAAAGATGTTCTCATTATGGATACACCTGGAATCGATTCGACAGATGATGCCCATCGGATTGCGACAGAGTCTGCCCTCCATTTAGCAGATCTTATTTTTTATGTAATGGATTATAATCATGTTCAAAGTGAATTAAACTTTCTGTTTACGAAGGAACTCACAGAAGCCGGAAAAGAGGTTTATTTAGTTATAAACCAAATTGATAAGCATCGGGAGGAAGAATTACGTTTTATTGATTTTCAAAATAGTGTTGTAGAATCTTTTGCTTCTTGGGGAGTGAAGCCGGCAAAAATCTTTTATACATCATTAAAACAACAGGATCACCCTTATAATCAATTTTCATCTTTAAAAGAATTCATCGGTGAAAAAATTAACGATCGAATTGAGTCGCTTCCTCAATCAATCTATGTATCTCTTAATCGTTTATGTGAGGAGCACAGCAAGTTTCTAATCCAACAAGATGATACAAAGTCCAAGGATTTAGAACAATTATTAGCGGAGCTTACAGAAGAAGACAGAGAGAAACTCCTAGAACATGTAGACTACTTAAAAAACGAACTTCAAATTTTACAAGAAGGACAGGAGAAAGTTGAAAAAGAATTATATGATAAAGTGAATGATTTATTGGATAATGCCTATTTAATGCCTTTCGAGACTCGTGATCTTGCCCAAGCTTATCTAGCTACAAGGCAGCCAGATTTCAAAGTTGGACTTCTCTTTTCTAAACAAAAAACCGAGCAAGAGCGTCTGAATAGATTGGAACAGTTCTTTACGGACCTTGCAGAAAAGGTTACATCACAGATTGACTGGCATATAAAAGAACTATTTCAAACGCTTCATAAAAAACATGAAATTCATGATGAAGCATTGATCTCAGCTATT
This sequence comes from Niallia sp. XMNu-256, assembly GCF_036670015.1. Classification (NCBI taxonomy): domain Bacteria; kingdom Bacillati; phylum Bacillota; class Bacilli; order Caryophanales; family Bacillaceae; genus Niallia; species Niallia sp. XMNu-256. The sequence goes on along the minus strand of NZ_CP137636.1, from coordinate 2,883,603 downwards.
CAACATTTTAGTGTAAAGTTTAACCAAGATTTACTTGCTTCCGAGGTGAAACCAGGGGCAAGGGTAACAGGTGACTATGTGTTAAAGTACTGTAACGATGTAACAGAGGCCATTAAAAGACAAACGAAGGAACAATTAAGCTCTATACAGAATGCTTATTTTGACTTATTCAATCGAAAACAAGAGAATGAGATACAAAAATTAAAAACACAATTATCCCATTATATGAAATATTTTCAAGCATTTTCTGACATGGGATCGATTAAAGAGAAGCAACGTGCTATTAAAGATAAAATGACAAGAGTATTATCAGGGCAATTTGATGCCGAGTTGTATCAAGAAAAGGCTAAAGACTTGGGGATTGAGGAATTAGAAGAGGCCAAAGTTATTCAGCACGACTTTTTTGTTGAAGAAGAGACTACTAAACCTATTAAGGAACGCTTGACATATGAGGTTTCAAGTAAGGGAAAGACGAATGGGGAGGAGTTAAAGCAGTTAATATCAAATTTGCGTTACAGTGCAAACCAAGTAGAAAAAGTTCCAGGATTTCAGAAGCTTTCAGTTGAGTTGATCCAGAAAGCGGAAAGATTAGAAAATCAATCGTTTACTGTGGCCTTATTTGGTGCTTTTAGTGCAGGAAAATCCTCTTTTGCCAACGCATTGATCGGTGATCGATTATTACCTGTTTCACCTAATCCCACAACAGCAGCAATCAATAAAATTATGCCAGTGGATGAGACCCATCATCATGGATTAGTGTTAGTTAAGCTCAAGGCTCTTGATACATTAATGGCTGATGTAAACCGCTCATTAGCAGCCTTTGAACGTAGAGCAGAAACACTTGATGAGGCTATAAAGACATCTAGGCAGATTATTTCTACAAATATCAATGTCGACCCTTTTGAAAAAATGCATATAGCCTTTTTACAAGCATTTGTACGAGGGTTATCTGCCTATCAAAGTCAGTTAGGTGAAACAATAAAAACGGATTTAAACGAGTTTTCAAGTTTTGTTGCTAATGAAGAAAAGTCATGTCTTGTCGAATTGATTGAAGTTTACTATGATTGCGACTTGACCCGTAAAGGCATTACCCTTGTTGATACACCTGGAGCTGACTCTATTAATGCAAGACATACAGGTGTTGCCTTTGATTATATTAAAAACTCAGATGCGATTTTGTTTGTTACGTACTATAATCATGCTTTTTCAAAAGCAGACCGTGAGTTCCTTATTCAATTGGGCCGTGTAAAAGATACATTTTCACTTGATAAAATGTTTTTCATTGTGAATGCAATTGATTTAGCAAACAGTGAAGACGAAATGCACGCGGTCCTTGATTATGTGGAAGAACAGTTGCTTGTATTCGGGATACGAAAACCACATTTATATCCAGTATCAAGTATGAGCGCTTTAAACGAGAAGCTAGCAGGCGTTCCTCCCGTTCCATCAAGAATGAAAATTTTTGAAGATTCTTTTTATGCCTTTATTGATCATGATTTACGTGAAATTGCTATGAATTCTGCGAAGTCTGATTTGCAAAAAATGTTCTCTCAGTTACAAAACTTTATTGGTTCGGCTCAGGCAGATGAGGAAACGAAGGAGAAAAAGAAGACACAATTTATTTCCGAAAAAGCCAAGGTTCTCGAGTTTATGGATAAGCAAAATGATGGCTACCTACAACAACGATTAGGTCAGGAAACCGAGGAATTGGTTTATTATATCAAACAGCGAGTATTTTTACGGTTCAATGACTTTTTAAAAGAGTCGTTCAATCCGGCATTATTAAAAGACGATGGGCGAAATTTAAAGAAAGCTTTACAGACTGCTTTAGATAGTTTTCTAGAGGATTTCGGTTACGACTTTGCGCAAGAATTACGAGCCACTGCGTTACGTTTAGAGGCTTTTATTGGAAGGTTAATAGTAGAGACTGAACGCTCAATCGATAGTCAATTACGAGAATGGAATCCTGAATTAACCTTTAGTTCATTTGAGCTGGACAAATTGGAAAGCACTGATTTTGACATAGCTTTTACAACAATGGATCACGAGGTATTTAAAAAAGCATTATCTTACTTCAGAAACCCTAAATCCTTCTTTGAGAAAAATGAACGAAAATATTTGAGTGATGAATTAGAAAAGACTCTTCAAGAACCGGCAGACGATTATTTAGCAAAAGGAAAAGGGCAACTGATAGAGCATTATGGCAGACAGTTAACAAATGTTTTTCAAGAAGTGACTGGACATATTACTGTTGAATTGGAAGAATACTACCAAGGTGCATTAGCATCTATTTCAAATGATTTCCCAATTGATGAACTAAAGAGAATCCAACAGAATCTGCTATCGGTTGTTGATAAAGCTAATTAAGGGTAGCGTTACATTGTAAGTACACATTTGCTCATTTTGGAGTGGTTATCATGATTCAATCTTGGCTGACTGAAATACAAGAAAGATATGAAATCGATATTCTATTTGCTGTGGAGGCAGGAAGTCGAGCTTGGGGAGAGGCCACGAGCCAGTCTGATCATGATATTCGGTTTATCTTTAAAGCTAGAGATATTAAAAAGTATGTATCATTAGAAAAGGCTCTGGAAACATTGGATTTTCCAGAGCCTTATGATGCAGTCGGTTGGGACCTTTTCAAGGCTTTGCATTTATTAGAAAAATCCAATTACAGCCTTTTGGAATGGGTAAGATCACCGATTGTGTATCAGGATCATCATTATTTTTCAGATAAGCTAAAAACGCTAATTCAAGAAAGTTACTCTTTATTCACCTTATATCAACACTATATTCGTTTAATGGCCAGAAATATAAAGGATGTCCGATCAAAAGAGTTTTCAGATAAGCGACAGAAACAAATGATTCACGCTGTAAGGTCCTATCTATTAGCAAAGGAAATAATCGTAAATCGTAGAATACCATTCGATGGTTTATATTGTAATTTACAGGCGAATACTGTGGAAAATCGGATGGCTTTGTTTTATGACCAATTAATAGCCGCAAAAAAAATGGGCCGTGTTTTAAATAATAAATATGGTATTGAAGAGATTATCACCATAATGGAAAAGGAACGGACTATACTTGATCAAGCGGCAATAAAATTACCTCGTGGAAAAAGAATCACAACGGAGCTTAATCAATGGATTTGGGAATTACTCGACTTATAAATCCCATACTTTTCCAAACGAGGAGATGTATTTCCACTCTCTCACTCTTAAATTAATGTTATAATAGTGTTTATGTTAAAAGTTCGAGGAGTGAGTGTATGAATTCTAATCTAAAACCCTCATTAATGCTTGTTGATGGAATGGCCTTATTATTTAGAGCTTTTTATGCAACAGCAGTTACAGGCCAATTTATGATTAATTCGAAAGGGACCCCAACGAATGCAGTGAATGGTTTTGTTAAGCACTTTTTTATGGCGGTTTCTTCCTTTAAACCGAGTCATGTGGCAGTTTGTTGGGATATGGGCAGTCAAACCTTCCGTAATGAATTATTTCCTGATTACAAAGCAAACCGTGGAGAAGCACCCATTGAGTTAGTGCCTCAATTTGAATTAGTGAAAGAGGTAGTAGATTCTTTTGATGTACCGAATATTGGGGTAGCAGGCTATGAAGCGGATGATTGTATTGGAACAATTGCCAAAATGGCAAAGGAAGAAGCAAATGTATATATTGTAACGGGTGATCAAGATATCCTACAATTAATTGAAAAGCAAGTTTCAGTTATTTTATTAAAAAAAGGGATTGGAAATTATCTAGTTCATAATGAGGATACTTTTTATCAAGAAAAAGGAATAATGCCGAAACAAATGATTGACTTAAAAGCATTTATGGGAGATGCCAGTGATAATTATCCGGGTGTTAAAGGGATCGGTGAGAAAACGGCGCTTAAACTTCTACAACAATATGAAAGTGTTGAAGGAGTGGTTGCTAATTTAAACGGATTAACGAAATCACAAAAGGCAAAAATTGAAAGTGACCTTGATATGCTTTATTTAAGCCGCCAATTAGCAGAAATTAAATGTGATGTCCCATTGCATTTTGATCTAGAAAAAAGCATATTTAATATGGATCGAAATAAGGCTCTAGCGAAATTTGATGAAGTAGGAATGAAAGGACTTTATCGCTTTATTGAAGTCGAGGAGAAGCTAGCCTAATAACATTTTAATAAAAAATCCCAATTTCTTGTGAGAGATTGGGATTTTTTATGAATTTAATTCATATGTTATTTTGTATTTTTCTTTTTAGCTGCATTCTCGAGTTTTGTTTTAGGCTCTTGTGCAAATTCTGTTTCTTGGCCAAAACCTTGAGGATTAACACCATATCCCTTATTGCCGCGATTTTTGGAACTTTTATTACCCATGTTGTTTCACCTCCGGTTTTAGTATGACCTCTTGAGAATAATTTCACTCTTAACTCTTCACACTACTAGTGAGGTGGTAAAGTTGAATAAAGGAATATACATCGCATTGGCTAGTATAGGTTTAGCGCAAGCATTAAAAATACCTATCCATTTCTTTAAAACGAAAAAGTGGAAACCAAGCTTATTTTTTCAAACCGGTGGTATGCCAAGCTCACACTCAGCTGGTGTTTCCTCTTTAACGACATTTATAGCACTCAGAAGGGGGATTCCTACAATTGATTTTGCACTATCTCTCGTATATGGCTTAATCGTGATGTATGATGCACAAGGAATTCGTCGTCAAACCGGGGAACTTACATTAAAAGTGAATGACATGGATGACCTCATTAATAAAGTTCATAAGGATGAGTCTATTCAATTTGAAGAAAAAACCCCTAAAAAACTAAAAGAAATGCTCGGGCACAAACCGGAGGAAGTACTGGGGGGAGCATTGCTTGGAATCATCACTGGTGCGATTGGCCATTTAATTTTCAAAAAAGGTAGAAATTTGTCGTATTATCCGTTATTATGGAGGAGGAAAAACTAGGGGAAGGAATGGATAGATTTTGAAAACAGTAGCACAGTATATTGATTTTCTACAAAGTAAAGGTTTTCATTTACATGAGGATGCGATCGGATTTATTTATTATGGAAAGCAATATACAAAGGCATCAGACGAACTTATAAATTCAGCCATTGAATTAACGATTAAAGCACAAAAGAAGTTTGATGGCAGCTTCTATCTTTCATTGTTAGAAACTTTAGTTAGAGGAAAAGTTAAAACACGTAGTGGAGCGATACAGTTTGTTAAGGACTTCGAGCTAATTGCTTAATTTGCTATCCATTTTTAGGAAAAGAATAATCGTCCAATAAAAGGAAAGAAGTTGAATCCCTAATCATTAAAAGGTGTTCAACTTCTTTTCTTTTACATCACATTCTTCTGATCCCCATGCTTTTGTTCTTTACGAAAGTATTTTTTTACTGGTATTTCGGCAAAAATCATCCCGGTAAAAATGAGTATGCAGCCTATAACAGCACTGGATGAAAGGCGATCATTCGCCCATATAAACCCTGTTATTGCAGCAAACACGGGCTCCATGGCATAAATCAAGGCAACTCTAGTGGATGTCGTAAATTTTTGTACCGATGTTTGAACTAAAAAAGCAAAAGCTGTCGCAAACAGAGAAGTAATTAATAATGCTATAATAACTTCACGATCAAAAATAATATTGGGTTGAAAGGCTAGCTGCCAATCTTCGAATAAAAACGAACCAACCATCGATAAAAGAGATACGATACCGATTACGATAATAGTTAACAATAATGACGGAAACTGTGAGCTATATTTTCCTGTATAGACAATCTGTAGGGCAAATCCAATCGCACAAATAAAGATCAACACATCCCCAATATTAATGGAAACAGAATCTGTCATGGTGATTAGATAGAGTCCAACTGTAGCAATGCTAATTCCTAGGATCGCTTCATTTCTCGGTCTTTGTCTTAATAAAAGTAAAGAAAATATAGGGACAAGGACAACGCTCAAACCTGTAATGAATCCAGCTTTAGAGGAGGTTGTGTATAATAATCCAAGTGTTTGTGCAGCATAACCAACAAATAACCAAAAACCAATGAAAAGGCCAGAAATAACAAGCTTACGGTTCAGATTTTTTAATTGCTCACGCTGGAAGATAAGGAGCCAGAAAATTAAAAGTAATGTTGCAATACCAAATCTTATTCCATTTAAATGTAAGTGGTTCTAAAAAACCGATCGCATTTTGGACGATAACAAAAGTAGTACCCCAGATAAAGGCTACTAGCAATAAAGTAATATCAGCAAATATTGATTTTTTATGCAAAGCAATCAACCTAACCCTTCTAGCAATAGCCTGAAATCAATGATCCATGTCTTTTTGTTTTTTGCTAGCTTGTCGTATAGCATTACGAGCTAATTCATCTGCATTTTTATTTTCGCTGCTTGGAATCCATTTTAAGAAGAATAAATGAAACTGTTGGGTTAACAATAAAGCTCGTTCAAGGAGTGGCTTATACTGTTTACTTTTTACAAACTCTTTTTCAATAGAACGATTAACAAGTTCCGAATCCGTACGGAAAGAAACGGTTTGAAACTGTTTTTCGAGACAAATTTCTAATGCTAAGATAAACGCATGAAATTCAGCTTCATGATTGCTCATCTCATCTAATGGAATAGAATAACGTTCAGGCTGGCCGTTTCCTTTTATAAAAATACCTGCTCCGCTTGGACCCGGATTTCCTGCGCTTGCTCCATCAAAATATACCTCAATCATTTTAAAGCCTCCAGAAATATAATAAAGTAAAGTGAAAAATTATAGGTTGCTGGCATTTAGTCAATGAAAAAAGTATAAACTAAATATCATAAACGTGAAAGTGTATATACCATTGTTTAACTAAAGGGAAATTCTATCCCCCTTTAGATCATCCTTGAAAGGTGCGGAGAAACATGAAATATAAATTAGAATGGGCCTATAAAATAAAGGGTCAAGAACCTATTTATTTCACATCTGATTGGATCACACAGGATTTGGCAATTATAACTGGCGAAGAGATTGATAAATCTGGAAAGTCAGCTCAACTTAATTTCTATGATGAAATGGGGCAGACTTGGAACTTAAAGGAAATGAAAAAATTGGTTACTGAAATTGAGGAAGACCCTCATGATGTTATGGTATATTTTGACGGTGGTTTTAATAAAGGGACCAACCAAGCGGGAATTGGGATCGTAATTTATTATCGGCAGGGAAAAAAGAAGTACAGGTTACGAGCCAACGAATTAATTGAGCAAATGGATACCAATAATGAAGCAGAATATGCTGCCTTCCATTATGCGGTGAATGTTTTAGAAGAACTGGGAGTCCATCATGTACCATGTGACTTTAAAGGGGATTCTCAAGTCGTATTAAAACAGCTTGAAGGAGAATGGCCTTGCTATGAAGAAAATTTAAATCGGTGGTTAGACCGAATTGAGGCGAAAATCAAAGCACTTGGGTTAAAGCCACGTTACCAGGCAATTCCAAGAAATGAAAATAAAGAGGCTGATAAACTAGCGACTCAAGCATTGGAAGGTAAAGTGATACATAGTAAAATGCAGGTACTATAATGAAAACAAGAAAACGGATGGTGAAAGGATGAATCGGAAAAAAATTTATCATGAAGTTGAAGCGATCATGAATTATTATTGTGAAAACTGTTTTCTATATAAACATCATCGCAAAGAAAAAGGAAGAAATTATGCACATAAATTCTGTATATCGTCTTGTACTGTCGGAGAAAAGATAAAACAATGTGGGAAAAAACTTTCATAAAATAAAAGAGGCTGACTTCAAAAGTCAGCCTCGAAAGTTCATTTATAATTAAGAATGATTACAGTTTAACTACGTTGGAAGCTTGTGGTCCGCGGTTTCCTTCAACAATTTCAAAAGAAACTTCTTGGCCTTCTTCTAATGATTTGAAACCGTCACCTTGGATTGCTGTGAAGTGTACGAATACATCATCTCCACCTTCAACTTCGATAAATCCAAAGCCTTTTTCATTGTTAAACCATTTTACTTTACCGTTTTGCATGTTTACTTTTCCTCCTAAGCCTTTCAAGACACGTGTGCGTCTAAAAAAATAAATATTATCATCGCACAAAATATAATTGACTAAAATTAGAGCAAGTGGAAATATATTCTGTTAAATGATGTCTATAATATACCTGAATAAACGCTTTCAGTCAAGGTTTCGTAAGGGAAAAACCCCCAATTAAATTAAGACAAAATTCGTCAAACTTCATAAAAATGTCATACTTTGATGATTAATAGACTCTAGCTAAGTCAATAAATAATTTGATCGTTATATTATGATAAATCCAAGGATTAATTCGTGTATAATATAGGTTGATTAAATAGAATGATATTATTTATTGATAAGGAGTTAGAGTATGAGGCTCATTATTGCGGAAAAACCTGATCAGGGAATAACGCTTGCTTCTATTTTTAAAACAAAAAAATCACAAGGATATTTGGAAATACTGCCAAACGATTTATTTCCGGAAGGAGGCTATGTCACATGGGCTGTTGGACATGTTTGTCAACTTGTCGCTCCAGAAACATATAAACCTGCTTGGAAAAAGTGGTCACTTGACTCATTGCCGATCATTCCAGAGCATTTTCAATATGAAATTTCAAGAGATAAAGCTAAACAATTTGCCGTTATTAACAAATTGATTTCAAACCCACAAGTGACTGAAATCATTCACGCAGGCGATGCTGGGAGAGAAGGCGAGTTAATTGTTAGGAACGTTATTCGCTTATCAAAAGCCAGACAGCCCATGAAAAGACTTTGGATCTCCTCATTGACGCCCAAATCAATTAAAGAAGGCTTTCAATCCCTATTAGATGAATCTGATACAAGAAATCTTTTTTATGAAGCATATACAAGAGCATGTGCGGATTGGGTAGTGGGAATGAATGCATCAAGACTTTATAGTCTCCTTTTACAGCAAAAAGGTTTCTCGGATGTTTTCTCTGTTGGTCGAGTTCAAACACCAACACTTGCCCTAATTGTAAAAAGGGAAAGGGAAATCGGGCAGTTTGTTTCAGTACCGTTCTGGGAAGTAATAGGTGATTTTCAGGTCGAAGGTAAGAAATATAAGGGAAAATGGGAAAATAACGGAGAGTCTCGAATAAATACAAAGGAAATGGCTGAAAAGATTGCTAAATTCTGTGAACAAAAACAAGCTGAAATTGCGGATGTTGTTGCGGAGAGAAAAGATTACTTGCCACCGTTACTCTACAATTTATCGGCTTTACAGGCAGATGCTAATCGACTATTTAAATTTCCGCCGAAAAAAACATTAGATGTATTACAAAAACTCTATCAAAAAGGAATTGTTTCCTATCCCCGTTCGGACTCAAGATATGTAACCGCAGGTGAAGCAGAGATGTTTCCTGAGATTTTAAGAAAGCTGTCTCGTTTTCAAGAATACGCTGACTTTTTTCCTTTATCAGTTGAATCACTTCAAGATAATAAACGTTATGTAAATGAAAAGAAGGTTACAGATCATTATGCGATCATTCCTACTGAGCAAGTTCCTAATTTTTCTTCGTTAAGTCCAGATGAACAAAGGTTATATGATTTAATCGTTAAAAGCTTGATAGCGGCCCATCATGAGAAATCAATCGTGGAATACACAACCATTACAACTCTTGTTGATGGCAGGGCGGTATTTATATCTAAAGGGAAAGTTCAGCTCCAGGAAGGCTGGAGAAAAGTCATTCCACCTTATGAAAAAGATAAAGATACCCTTTTACCAAACTTAGTAAAAGGGGAGAAGGGCACAGTTATAAAGACAACGGTGAAAGAAGGTAAAACCCAGCCTCCTAAACGTTATACGGAGGGACAACTAATTACGTTAATGAAAACGGCTGGCAAACAAATTGAAGATAAGGAACTAGAAAAAGTTTTAATGAAAACAGAAGGTCTTGGAACAGAGGCGACTAGAGCTGGTATTATTACAATGTTAAAGGACCGAAAATATATAGAAGTAAAGAAGAATCTCGTGTACGCTACAGCAAAAGCTCATATTTTAATAGATGCAGTTGGAAATGAGCTACTGGCTTCGGCAGAAATGACTGCCAAGTGGGAACAACGCCTTAAAGAAATATCAGAAGGAACGTCATCACCTAAAGCCTTTATAGATAAAACCAACAAAATGATCTCGCACTTAATATCTGTAACTATACAAGATTCGAATAAATGGGTATTTGATGATGAATTAAAGGATTCGTTTGTACCAAGACAGTATAAAAAGTCCTCTCTGACTAAATTAGGTACATGTAAACGCTGTGGGGGATCCATTGTCGATAAAGGGAGTTTTTACGGATGCACAAATTATCAAAAGAAAGGCTGTACGTTTACGATTTCGAAGAAAATAAAAGGAAAATCATTGACGCAAAAGCAAGTGAAAAAACTTCTTAAAGAAGGTGAAACCGATACTATTGAAGGTTTTCGTGGAAAAGAGGATAAAGAATTTGCTGCAAAAATAAAATGGGATGATAAAGAACAGAAAATCCAATTTGTATTTTCATAGATTTTGTAAAATACAGCTACTCCAAAGCAGGGGGCAAGTTGCTTATAGTGGAATATCCTTGTTTCATTCTATCTTATATAGTAATATTTATATATATACACATGAATACAATGGAACTAGATAAAGCGCTTGCAGTAGTGGAGGGGACGCAGATGCCAACACCAAGTATGGAAGATTATATCGAACAAATTTATATATTAATTGAAGAAAAAGGATATGCCCGTGTATCTGATATAGCGGAAAACTTATCTGTTCATCCCTCTTCAGTAACAAAAATGGTGCAAAAATTAGATAAAGATGATTATTTAGTATATGAAAAATATCGGGGCCTTGTGTTGACTTCAAAAGGAAAAAAAATTGGCCAGCGCTTAGTTTACCGTCATGAACTATTGGAGCAATTCTTAAGAGTAATTGGTGTAAAAGAGGAACTTATTTATGAAGATGTAGAAGGTATAGAACACCACCTGAGTTGGGACTCCATCGACCGAATTGTTGATTTAGTTCAATATTTTGAAGAAGACGAAAAGCGAATCCTCGAATTAAGAAAGATCCAAGAGCGAAATGTTGAACAACAATAATAAAAAATCCACCTAGCTAATGGGTGGATAATTTTTTTCTAAAAAATCGGATATTCATTAAAAAGTTGCTCCAATGTTCGGTTCAAGAATAAAAGTTCCGTTTTGCTCTTCATTAATAGAAACTCCTTCGATAATCCCATCTTCGACTTCCATCAATGCTTTTCGGTAGGAAATCACTCTCCCGCTCGATGTTTGAAAACTGATAATATCTCCATACTGATTTCGTTGCACCGCTATTAATTTTTCCGTCATAACTCTCCCTCTTTCATTCAAGTACTTTAAACATATTCTAGTCATAATAAAAGTGATCTATTCGAAAAACGAAGATGATGACATACTAATATATATGATTTTAATATCTTATTATTCAAATGACGTCATTTCAATCTTTTAATAATCAAAAAACAGCCTAGAACAATGGTCTAGGCTGTTTTTAATCCCATTCGTATGGTGTTGCTTGATACACATAGTAGTTAAGCCAATTAGAGAAGAGCAAATGAGCGTGTGAGCGCCAACGATTTAAAGGACGTTCATTCGGATTATCGTTTGGAAAATAGTTTTTTGGAATTTCAATTTCCAATCCTTTATTGAGATCACGACTATATTCCTCAGCTAATGTTTGCGCTTCATATTCTAGGTGACCGGTTACCATAATTTGCCTTCCACCGTTAGCACATATAATGAATGGACCTGCTTCTGGTGAGGAAGATAAAATTTTAAGTTCAGGGTGTTTTTCAAGATCCTCGATTGCCACATCGGTGTGTCTTGAGTGTGGAGCAAGGTAGACATCATCAAAACCACGCAATAACTTCTCGGAGTGGTCGTTGATTATATGAGAATAAATTCCGGAACACTTTTTCGGTAATTCAAACTTTTTAATATCAAAATGATGAAATAATGCAGCTTGAGCTCCCCAACAAATATGTAAAGTTGATGTAACATTTGTTTTTGTCCATTCCATGATCTCAATCAATTCATCCCAATATTCAACCTCTTCAAATGGCATCATTTCAACAGGAGCACCCGTAATAATCATACCGTCAAATTTACGATGCTTAATTTCTGAAAACGTTGTGTAAAACTGTTCCAAATGGTGAGCACTTGTAGTTTTTGCTTCGTATGTAGCCGTTTTTAAAAAGGCTATATTAACTTGTAACGGGGTATTACCCAGTAAACGAAGAAGATGTGTCTCAGTCTTTTCCTTTTCGGGCATTAAATTTAAAATGACAATATTTAATGGACGGATGTCCTGCTGGCTGGCACGCTCATCATCCATGATGAAAATATTTTCACTCTCAAGAATTTCCCGTGCCGGAAGTAATTTAGGTAGTTTAATAGGCATAAGAACATCCCCCTTTTCCTTTTTTTTCATCTTAAACGGGCAGAGTAAGCTCCCTACCATTGGATACTGAGAAATAAATATCAGAACAGATAGGAAGGGGACTAACTGACCGTAAAGATCCGAAATAATGAACACAGATTTATAAAAAACGCCTATGGAAACGTCTGTATGACCAGCAAGCCGCTGGCCCCAAATAATCAACAGTAGGGAAGAAAATCCCTCCCACTATTGGAAGTTTCACTTTATCAATAAATCCATTATAATTGCCTTTACGAAATGGTGCAAACTTAATTAGCAAATGATATTAAAGGAATGAAAGATGAAAAGTGAGGGAGCTTCATGTTTGATCCAACCGCATTTGAAAATATAAGAGTAGTATTGGAAGGAATTTTCTATGATAAAGACTTAGCAGGAGAACTGATTATTATTGATCGCAATGATACGATCAATACAGCAAAATTATCTCGTATATATGATGTGTCTTTTCAATTACAACCAAGCGAGATAATAAACGAACCTAAAATTACTTGTAAAATCACAATAGAGGCTAAATTGCAGAATCTGTCTGCAGAGTTACTCCCTTCATTAAGAACAAAAAATGAGGCGGGTTGTATTTTTTTCAGCGAATTTATTTTTGAACATGAAAAGGACGAATTTTTTCTCAAACAAATTGAAAGTATTTTAAAAGAGACATGGAAAAAGGTAAAAATTAAACAAACGGTCGTATATGAACCTTTTAAAAGAGGAAAAAAGATGGAGCACCATGGGTTTCTTGAGTTTAATCAACTTCTAACAGAAGATCACATGAATGATCTTCCAGACATCGCCCAACAAATAGTGGAAACCTTAATGCAAATGGAAGTTGTTCTAAACCGATCAAATGAATAAAGTGAAACTTCCATCAGTGGGGTCATGCAATCCTTTATGACGTAAAAAAAATGATATAATAAATGGACGCACTACTCAATAAGTAATATTAATGAATGGACTGGTTTTTATGAAAACAATTACGATCGAACACGTAACAAAAACATATGGGGAAAAAACATTATTTCGTGATCTTTCTTTTACCATTACAGAGAAAGAGAGAATTGGGTTAATCGGTGTCAATGGAACGGGGAAATCCTCTTTACTAAAATTAATAGCTGGAATCGATCTTCCAGATGAAGGAGAATTCATTTACGGGAAAGATTATACGATATCCTACTTGGCCCAACAACCAGATCTATCACCCGAATTAATGGTGCTTGAACAAATCTTTGCAGGTGATGCCCCAATTTTTCAATTACTGAGGAACTATGAAAAAACATTACTTCAGTTAAATGAACAGCCTGATAGTCAAAAAATCCAAGATGACTTATTTCGATTACAAAAGAATATGGATACATTAAATGCTTGGGATGTTAGTACGGATGCCAAAACGATCTTAACAAAATTAGGTATAGATGATTTTAATAAAAAAATTGGAGATTTATCGGGCGGACAAAAGAAACGAGTGGCGCTTGCCCAAGTCCTCATTCAATCCCCTGACTTATTAATACTAGATGAACCAACGAACCATTTAGATTATGAATCTGTCAAATGGTTGGAAGATTATTTAGGCCGTTATCAAGGGGCAATCTTACTCGTGACACATGATCGATATTTTCTTGATCGAGTGACAAATCGGATTTTTGAATTAGATGGTGGAAAGATCTATACGTATAAAGGAAATTATGCGGACTTCCTTGAGGCAAAAGCAATCCGAGATGAAAATGATGCGGCAACAGTTTTAAAGCAAAAGAATTTGTTTAGACGGGAACTCGAATGGATTAGGAGAGGGGCCAAAGCTCGTTCAACGAAGCAAAAGGCAAGGATTCAACGATTTGAAAGTTTAGATGAGGAATTATCATCTGTGAAAACGAATGAAAAATTAGATATCTCTCTTAAAGGAAGCCGACTAGGGAAACAAGTATTTGAATTGAAAGATGCAACTAAACGATTTGCTGATCAAGTGATCATGGAAGATTTTGATTTGCTTGTGAAGCCAGGGGATCGAATCGGGATTATTGGTAAGAACGGCACAGGGAAATCAACATTGCTAAATATTTTGGGAGGGAAGATTCCTCTTGATGATGGAGAGCGGATTATCGGCCAGACAGTTAAAGTCGCTTATTATACTCAGGAAAACGAGGATATGGATGAAAATAAGCGAGTGATTGAGTACTTAAAAGAAAGTGCCGAAGTCATTGAGACATCAGATGGGAAAACCATTTCGGCTGCTCAAATGCTGGAGAGGTTTTTGTTTCCACCATATTCACATGGTACACCGATTCGGAAACTATCAGGTGGAGAAAAAAGAAGACTATATTTATTGAAGATATTAATGCTTCAACCGAATGTTTTATTATTGGATGAACCAACAAATGATTTAGACACGCAAACATTGACTGTATTAGAAGATTATTTGGAGGAATTCTTGGGTGTTGTCATTACGGTTTCACATGATCGTTATTTTCTAGATAAGGTTGCTGAACAGCTACTCGTTTTAAAAGGGAATGGACTGATCCAAACGTTTTATGGAAATTATTCGGAATTTCTTGAGCAAGAGAGTCAATTAGTAGAGAAAAAGAAGGAAGAACCAAAAGTAGAAGCACCTATAATAGAAAAGCCAAAAAAGAAAAAAATGTCCTATAACGAACAAAGAGAATTTGAAACTATCGAAGATGATATCGCAGATGTGGAGAGCCGCTTAGAGGAAATTACAAATGAAATGAATAATACCGGAAGTGACTTTGAAAAGGCACAGAAGTTAATGGAAGAAGAAGCACACTTAAATGAACGATTAGAATTTTTGATTGAAAGATGGACATATTTAACGGAATTATCCGAGCAACTATAAAAAGTTCATGATAAGTAAAAAGTGAAATCCATATTAGATGGGTTTCACTTTTTTTAATTTAAGCGTTTCTAATGACATCAGCTACAATTTCATAGGACTGTAAGCGAGCTTCATGGTCAAAAATTTGACTATTTATGATTATTTCATCTGTCTGTGTTTCTTGTACAAACTTTTCGAGTTTTCTTTTAACAGTCTCTCTGCTGCCAATGATCGAGCCTGCTAACTTTTGTTCTAAAATAGACTTTTCGTAACTACTACATAGAGTATCAATGTCGTCAACTGGTGGTTGAAGAGAGGTTTGTTGATTACGAATAAGCCCAAGATGATGTTGCAGCAAGGATGTTGATCGTCTTACAGCCTCTTCATCTGTCTCTGCAGCAACAATATTGGTACCAATCATTACATACGGCTTTTGCAGCATTGAGGATGGTTTAAAACTATTCCGATACAAATCAAGAGCTGGCAATGTATTTTCTGGTGAAAAATGATTAGCAAAGGCAAAAGGAAGACCTAGTTTTCCAGCTAATTCTGCACTATACCCACTTGAGCCAAGAAGCCAAATCGGTATTTGAAGACCTTTGCCGGGGATTGCATTTACTTTCATGTCTACAGGGCTAAAATAAGCTCTTAGTTCTTCTAATTGTTCTGGAAAATCATGGCCATCACTTTTAGCGTTGCGACGTAAAGCATAGGCAGTTAGTTGGTCAGTTCCTGGAGCCCGTCCAATACCTAAGTCGATTCGGCCAGGAAACAGCGATTCTAACGTTCCAAACTGTTCGGCTACTACGAGCGGGGCGTGGTTAGGTAGCATAATTCCTCCTGAACCGACTTGAATTTTAGACGTATTAGCAGCAATATGACCAATTAAAATAGGAGTAGCAGAGCTCGCAATTCCTGGCTTATTGTGATGCTCAGCTAACCAATACCTCTTATATCCCCAATTTTCAGCATGTTGAGCTAAATCTGCCGAATGTTTAAAAGAAACGTTCGCATCACTACCTTTATTAATTGGAACTAAGTCTAGGATTGAATAAGCAATATCTTGGATCGTCTTGTTCATTATTTTTTCAACTTCTTTCTCTGATAGTATATTAATATAAGACCATATGAATATTCTATCAATAGTTTTAGAAGATTTAAAATAATAAGATTCGTAATTGCTTTTTTTAGTAGGGTCTAACTAATTTATAGATAGGTAGAGAATAAATAAAAAGTCCTAAAAGCTAATAAATGCGGACTTTTAGGACTATCATTTACTTTTTTTTATCAATCTCGTTCGAGAAGAGAAGCACCGGCAATCCCAGGATTGGTCATTTCGTAAGGATTTAAGATAAGGTCTAGTTCTTCATCGGTCAAAACATCATATAAACGGCATAATTCTCTTACTGAACGACCATTAATAATCGCTTCACGTGCGATTCGAGCAGCCACTTCATAACCAATATGTGGATTTACAGCTGTGATTAATCCAACACTTTTATCAACAAATTCTTTTAACCTTTCTTCATTTGCTTCAATGGTAACTAAGCAACGATCGGTAAAGGCCCTGAAAGCATTATTCATGATGCTGATCGATTGATGCAAGTTAAACACTAGAACCGGTTCCATCACATTTAATTCTAATTGCCCTGCTTCAGACGCTAAACTAATGGTATGATCATTGCCAATTACTTGGAAAGCGACTTGATTAATCATTTCTGGCATAACCGGGTTTACTTTTCCTGGCATGATGGAGGAGCCTGGTTGTCTAGGAACTAGTGAAATTTCTCCTAAACCTGCCCTCGGTCCAGAGGCCATTAGACGTAAGTCATTGGCTATTTTAGACATATTAATCATACAAATTTTTAGCGCGGATGATACTTCTGTGTAAGCATCCGTATTTTGTGTTCCATCAACAAGGTGATCTGACTTTATTAGAGGAAGTTCACTGATCTCAGCCAAATATTCAACTACATAATCGATATATTTAGGATCGGCATTTAATCCGGTTCCAACCGCTGTTGCTCCCATATTTACTTCATATAAATTCTCACGGGTGTTTTTAATCCTCTTAATATCACGTTTCAGTACACGGCGGTATGCTTCAAATTCCTGACCGAGGCGGATTGGGACCGCATCCTGTAAGTGGGTCCTCCCCATTTTAATCACTGCATCAAATTGTGTAGCCTTTGCTTGAAATACATTATGCATATCTTCCATTGTTTCTAGCAAAGTATCTAATAGGTTTAAAGTTGAAATGTGAATGGCAGTCGGGAAGGCGTCATTTGTTGATTGTGACATGTTCACGTGTGTGTTAGGGCTTAGTTTTGTATAATCGCCTTTTTCTTCTCTCAATATTTCAAGGGCTCGATTGGCGATAACTTCATTAGCATTCATATTAATGGATGTTCCTGCACCACCTTGAATCGGATCGACAATGAATTGATCATGGTATTTTCCTTGGATAATTTCCTCAGCAGCTTGTACAATCGCCACACCTAGACCTTCATAAAGTCCTTTTGTTTTCATGTTTGCTAATGCAGCAGCTTTTTTGACAATCGCCAATGCCTTGATTAATTCAGTATGAAGAGGATAGTGTGTAATAGGAAAATTCTCAGCAGCTCTTAATGTTTGAATACCATAGTAAGCATCAAAAGGGATTTCCTTTTCTCCTAAAAAATCCTTTTCAATACGTTTATTTTTTTCTGTATTTTTTAGTGACAAGGCAACTTCCTCCCAAGTATCGGAAAATTTTAAAATTTATGAAACCTTTATACTATCCTAACTCAAAATTTTGTAGTTGAAAAGGAATATACTTTGTTCCCAGTATAATTATTACGATTGACTGATAAACTGAATAGAGTGGATCGGGGAGGTTTGTTATGAGTGATAAACTAGGTAGAAAAGATTTGGTTCACTTATTTATTATTATTATTGGCTCTTTACTAATCAGTGTAGCTTTTAATCTATTTTTTATCCCGCATCAGATTCTCAGTAGTGGACTGAGTGGAATTGCAATCATGTTGGGGCTAATCACACCTTTTGATACAGGGTTATTAAATTTCGTATTAAATTTGCCTTTACTCATTATTGGGACAATCAAATTGGGTAAACGATTTATTTTCTTTACAATAATATCCGTTCTTGTGACATCTTTAGCATTGTATGTTATACCTGTTACTCCAATTTCATCACAACCGATTCTGTCATCTATTTTTGGCGGAGTAATGGGCGGGATTGGTGTCGGTATTATTCTTCGTGCTTCCGGATCCTCAGGTGGATTTGATATCCTGGCAGTCTTGTTAACGAAAAAAAAGGATCTTCCATTAGGTTCGATTCTATCAGGGTTAAATGCAATTGTCGTTATTTTTTCGGGCTTTATTTTTGGATGGGATTCGGCATTAAACACATTGATTGGGATTTATGCTTCAGGGAAGGTAATTGATACGATTCATACGAGTCATATTAAATTAACCTTAATGATTGTTACGAAAAAGGGGGAAGAGCTCCAGAAGAAATTACTCCAAAACTTCTTTCGTGGAATTACCATTATGGACGGGTACGGTGCTTATACAGGTGAGAGAAAAAGAATCTTAATGACCGTTATAACAAGATACCAGCTAACAGAAATAAAAAGACTAATTAATGAAACAGATCCACAAGCTTTTGTTAATATCACAGAAACAAAGGAAGTAATGGGTTCATTTGCACGAAATAAGTAAAGCTAGGCATCTCAATTTGTAAAAAGCATTACTTGACATGTTTCTTGCGGCTTGAGACAGCCCTTTCATCTTGTTATCAGGCTAGACGGGCAGTAAAACCCCCCACCTCAATATTTTGTGTAAAAGCAATTAGAAGGTAGGTGGGGGATGAAAGAAAGCCCCATTAATGGGAGTTTCACTTTATTCCCACTCTTGATAAACGACGACTCCACCTGTTAAATCAAGTGTGCTATTTTCACCTTTATAAAGTAACTTTCCATCTTCTTCTACAATTAAATTCTCATAAGTTAGGATCGTCTTTCCAGCAGGAAGGGTAACAATCACTTTTTCACCAAGATCTGGATTGTGTTTCTCTACTTGGATAAGTGCTTGTGAATAGAAATAAAGACCGATAAGGACAGCAATTAATAATAATAAAAGATAAAAAGGTCCGCTTTTATAATAAGGTTTTAGTACAGTGAGGTTTTGCTCCGTTTGCTCCATTGTCTCCTCCTAAACATTAAAATATTACATTATTACGATATGCAAGTGCTAAGGTACTAATGACATAGTTTGATAAATTAGAAGGATGGTCCAGAAGGGAAGGACAAGGCTTAGGAAAAAAACATAAAAAGTGCATTTGCCTATCGCACAGGTAGGAGAGAAAGTGAATAGGATATATGGAAATCACAAAAGGAGGTTTTTCTAAATGGCAGATGGAGTATACGGCGGAGGATTCGCTTTACTTGTTGTGTTGTTTATTTTGTTAATTATTATTGGTGCTTCATGTTGGGGTTACGGATATTAATTGTTGAAATTTGATATTTGAAACATTTTAATGGACGAAAGGAGGGGCTTTAATGTTCGGTTATGGTGGCTGTGGATATGGTTACGGCGGCGGTTACGGCGGTGGTTATGGTTGTGGCGGTTTTGCGTTAATCGTTGTACTGTTTATCTTGTTGATCATTGTAGGTGCTGCATGCTTTAAGTGGTAATTCCCATAAGTTAGGAAAGAGGCAAGTGTGATAAACACTGCCTCTTTTTCCGTTTAAGTAGCTTTAAAAGCAGAATAAATTTTTCGCTTCCAATCAAGAAATTCATCTGTTAATAATAAATTTTCTTCTCGTGGCCTTTGAAATGGAATGACAAATTCGTTGATGATTTTAGCAGGCTTTGCTGATAGCAAGACAATGCGATCGGATAGAAAAAGCGCTTCATCAATATTATGAGTGACAAACAAAATCGTTTTTCGATATTCATCCCAAATGGAAAGGAGCCACTTTTGCATATCTTGACGGGTTAATTCATCCAATGCAGAGAAAGGTTCATCTAGAAGAATAAGAGGTTGAGGACTGAGTAATGCACGAATAAAAGAGACTCTTTGTTTCATCCCACCTGAAAGTTGAGTGGGATAGGAATGGAGATAATCTTTTAACCCTGCTTTTTCAATCATTGCTTTCGCTTTCTCCACATTTTTTTCTCCTTGTAACTCCTGACCAAGTAAAACATTCTGCAAAATGGTTCTCCATGGCAGGAGCGAGGGAGCTTGTGGCATATAACTAATCGAACCTCTCTGGCCATTAATTTGCTCACCATTTAATTCGATTGACCCTTCATCAGGGGTGATGATGCCTCCAATTAAATGAAACAAAGTACTTTTCCCGCTCCCTGACGGTCCAATAATGGATACAAATTCTCCGTCGTCAATTTGCAATGATAATTCGTCAATGATTTTTTTTGTTGAAAAGGATTTAGTAATCTTATCAAGTGTAAGTAAAGTCATTGTGATTCTTCTCCTTGATGATGCCAACGGACAATTATTCTTTCTAAACCTTGAATAATGGCAAACAATAGTAAGCTAAGGATCATAATTGTAAAAATTGCAACAAATACCCGGTCCGTACGAAAAGAAGAAGAGGCTAACGTCATATAAACACCGATCCCCTCTTGTGCACCTAACCATTCTGAAATGACTGCCCCCATCACACTATAGGTACCGGAAATTTTTATTCCTGAAAAAATCGCTGGCAGTGCATACGGAAATTCCAGTTTCCAGAATAATTGTCCCTTATTTGCACCAGCCATTGCTAAATAATGTCTTAATTCAGGAGGTGTTTGTTTAAATCCATCTAAAGCTGCTACGGTTACAGGAAAGAAACAGACTAAAGCAATAACGATCATCTTTGGCAGTACTCCAAATCCAAACCAAATGACTAATAAGGGGGCAAGAACAATGGTTGGGATATTTTGCGACAGGATAAGTAAAGGATAGACAGACTCTCTTAATTTCGGCAGTAAGTATAAAATGATTGCTGTTAGTAACCCAATACAAGTGCCAATAAGAAATCCAGATAGTGTTAATTGTAAGGTAGAAAAAAGGTGTACTCCGATATCTTTTCCATTTAGTGCAGCTTCAGAAATAATCTCACTTGGAGAAGGAAGGAGCCAGTTTGGAATCTCGAATAATCCAACTAAGACCTCCCATAGTATGAATAAAAGAAGGAGAACCGATAAAGGTCTCCAACTTTTCATGAAATGTGATTTCATTAGTGGTATTTCCCCGTTAAATCTTCCATTGCAATCCCTGTCGGTTGATAAAGGATTTTTACTTGAGTAATGACATTGTAGCTGCCCATTTCCATCATCCGCTCATTCATTTTTGTAATCAACTGTAATATTGTTGATAAGTCGCCTTCAATTGTTGTTTCTAGCGGGTGTACTTCATATTTTAAACCAGACTCAATAATGATTTTAATTGCTTCATCCACATAGGGGATGGAATTTTCTCCATTTTTTGTTTTAGGAATAATTTGAATGCTAACAAGTGAGTTTGCCATCGATTAAAGCCTCCTATTCTGGTAAAAATTCGTTAGTAAATGCTTTTTCAGCCTCTAATTCATTCTCTAACAAGTTATTTTTAAACATCCAGTTGGCATAGTTCTCCCAAACCTCTAGTTTTTGTTCACCCCACCGTTGGGCATCATCTTGATAACGAGGTGACAACCATTCCTGACTTTTTCTAACTAGCTCAGGATTCAGGTCAGGTACAGCCTGGATTAGAATGTCAGCAGCTTCATTAGGCTTTTCAATAGCGAAGTCATATCCTTCTGCAGTAGCCTTTAAAAAGGATTTGACTGTGTCTGGATTCGTTTGAATCATTTTTTCATTTGTTGCAAGTACGGGAGTGTAGTAATCAAGATTCTCACTATAGTCGGTTAAATAAATCATGTTAATATCTTTCCCACGTAACTTAGCCTCTACACCTGTCCATCCATAATAGATCCATGCGAAGTCAACGTCTCGTTCAACGGCTGTAAAAAAATCTGCATCGCCAATATTGATAATCGATACTTCATCAGGATTTGCTTTTTCCTTGTTCATCAATGAAGCAATAACTGATCTTTCAATCGGTGATCCCCAACCTCCATACTTTTTGCCTTCAAAGTCCTTTGGAGATTTAATGTTTTTCTCAACAGGTGAAGCAAAACCAGACGTATTATGCTGTATAACCGCTGCAATTGAAACAATTGGTACGCCTTGAATTCGCGCTTGTGTAATGCTTTCTTGATAACTAACCCCAAAATCGGCCTTTCCCGAAGCGATCAATTGATCAGCACCCGTTTCGCCAGGCATAATGATGTCAACATCAAGACCTTCTTTTTCATAGAAGCCTTGGTCTAATGCAACATATAAACCTGTATGATTGGTGTTTGGTGTCCAGTCTAATACAACAGTCAGTTTTTTTAACTTTTCATCTTGGGAAGTCTGATTGTTTTCAGTCTCATTGTCATTTTGATTGCCGCAAGCAGCTAAAAATAGGGTTACAAGTAAGATGATAAGCCACTTTTTCATGTTTTTATCCTCCTCAAAATTTTAGTTCGCTTACAAAACAAAAAAGCACCCGAAAAAGACCGGATGCATACTTTAACAACGTGTAAATTGTTTAGAATATGTTTCCTCCGCCGGTATTAACCAGATCAGGTTCAAGGGTCAGTATCTATTATGGATACTATCTCAACTAGCACAACTAGTTCCCCTACATTTCTTAATAATCTTCTTTTTTACTAATTATAACAGATTTCGACAACATTGAAAGGATTTGTATTTTTATTATAGAATATGAAACAGGTGTGAATATTTTTTATTGCAAACTACTTTTGATAGCGATATGATTTAAAAGTTAAAGATTAAATTGATCCTTTTAAAGTGAGGAATTACGATGGCAAATACATTAATAGATGAAGTAAAATCACGCCGTACCTTTGCGATAATTTCCCACCCGGATGCTGGGAAAACAACCTTAACGGAAAAGTTATTGTTGTTTGGAGGGGCGATTCGCGATGCAGGTACAGTCAAAGGAAAAAAAACAGGTAAGTATGCAACAAGTGACTGGATGGAAATTGAGAAGCAACGGGGGATCTCAGTCACTTCTAGTGTTATGCAATTTGATTATCATGGAACAAAGGTTAATATTTTAGACACACCAGGTCACCAAGATTTTAGTGAAGATACCTACCGGACATTAATGGCGGTTGATAGTGCGGTCATGATCATTGATTCGGCAAAAGGGATTGAAGAACAGACGTTAAAGTTATTTAAAGTTTGCCGGATGAGAGGCATTCCAATTTTTACGTTTATTAATAAGCTGGACCGTGATGGAAGAACACCTCTTGAGCTACTAGCCGAACTAGAAGAGGTGATGAACATTGAATCATACCCAATGAATTGGCCGATTGGAATGGGGAAAGAGTTCTTAGGGATATATGATCGATTTCATAATCGAATTGAACAGTTTCGTGTTGAAGAATCAAAACGGTTCTTAGCATTGAATGAGGATGGGGAATTAGATGATGATCATCCAATAAAGGAAAATGCATTATACGATCAGACTTTGGAAGAAATTATGCTTTTAAATGAAGCTGGAAATGAATTTTCAAAGGAAAAACTTGCTGATGGATCATTAACACCTGTATTTTTTGGCAGTGCGTTAACTAATTTTGGTGTACAAACCTTTTTGGAAACGTATTTACAATTTGCTCCACCTCCACAACCACGAGAATCAACGGTTGGCAAAGTTGATCCTTTATCTGAGAGTTTCTCCGGCTTTATTTTTAAAATTCAAGCGAATATGAATCCAGCTCATCGTGATCGGATTGCCTTTTTACGAATATGTTCAGGTAAATTTGAGCGGGGAATGACGGTAAATCTGCCAAGAACCGGGAAGCAAATCAAGCTTTCACAATCCACTCAATTTATGGCAGACGATCGAAGTACAGTAAATGAAGCGGTTAGTGGAGATATCATTGGTTTATATGATACAGGTACTTATCAAATTGGCGATACTTTAACGACCGGTAAGGATTCTTTTGAATTTGAAAGATTGCCACAGTTTACACCTGAGCTGTTTGTTAGAGTAACGGCTAAAAATGTCATGAAGCAAAAGCATTTTCATAAAGGCATCCAGCAGTTAGTCCAAGAAGGGGCAATTCAATTGTATAAGACGAGGATGGAGGACTACTTACTTGGGGCTGTTGGCCAATTACAATTTGAGGTGTTTGAACACCGGATGAAAAATGAGTACAATGTGGATGTAATTATGGAAGGACAAGGGTCAAAAATTGCACGTTGGGTTGAAAATGACGATGTAAATGACAACTTATCAAGTTCAAGAAGTCTACTTGTTACCGATCGTTACGGAAATAAAGTCTTTTTATTTGAAAATGATTTTGCATTAAGATGGTTTCAAGAAAAAAATCCAGATGTTAAATTATATAATCCAATGGATCAGTAATAGAAAAAACAGAGGAGTGATTTCCTCTGTTTTTTTTAAAATGGTTAGTAGAAAATAGTGACCGGGACAAACTGCGTGTATAGACCTGAAAGATGAACACAGACTAAATACGCCTGCGGCAACATCTATGTGATCAGCATATTGTTTGACTTAACTAACCATAATGGGGAAAAACCCACTGCTGAATGGAAGTAACAATTAATAACTTTTTATTTTCCAGATAAATGAGCTTGGGCTTGTTGGACTAACCTTTTCGTTATCTCTCCGCCAACAGAGCCATTGGCACGGGCAACGGTATCTGAACCAAGGTGAACCCCAAATTCTTGAGCAATTTCATATTTAACTTGATCAAGATATTGTTCGATGCCAGGAACTAGTAGTTTATTACTGCTTCTAGCCATTGTATTCATCTCCTTATTGAATAGCACCAGAGTTTGTTTCTCTGTAATTCTAGTATGATCGCTAATAACAATTTAATGAGTGGAAATGTTTCACGTCATGGGTATAATAAAGAAAAATATCCTTATATTTCTTTTAATAAAAGGGTATATTCGTTAAGATAGGATTAGTTATTTGAAAGGACAGCAACTTATGAGGAATCGATTTAAATACATACTCGATAATTTGACACCTGCAAGAGCAATTTTTTCCTTTTATTTTATCGCTGTAACGGTTTCAGTTTTATTATTAAGACTCCCAGGTGTTCATCAAGAGGGAGTTGAAGTCCCTTTATTAGATACGATCTTTACTGCCGTCAGTTCGGTGAGTGTAACGGGACTAACCGTTCTGAACATATCTGAGACCTATAGTACATTTGGAATTTTTGTTCTAATGTTTATCTTTCAATTCGGCGGGATTGGGGTTATGTCACTCGGAACCTTTGTTTGGCTATTAATCGGCAAAAAAATAGGTTTACGTGGAAGACAATTAATTATGATTGATCACAATCAGTCCAGTCTTTCGGGTTTAGTTGCCTTAATGATTGAAATACTGAAATTAATTTTAATCATTGAAGGGGTCGGTGCCATTATATTGGGATTTCTCTTTATAGATTATTATGCAACAGTACAGGAAGCATTTTTCCATGGACTATTTACATCGATCAGTGCGACAACAAATGCTGGACTTGATTTAACAGCAGCGTCTATGATGCCTTATGCCAATGACTATCTCATCCAATTGGTCCTCATATTATTGATTACTCTAGGGGCGATAGGCTTTCCTGTATTGATTGAATTGAAACATTATCTTTTCAATAGAAAACAACTTTCCCTGCCTTTCCGATTTTCTTTGTTTACAAAAATTACTACCATTACATTTGCAGGTTTGTTGGCTTTGGGTACCATTGTGATTATCTTATTAGAATTCCAACACAGTTTCAAAGGGATGGATTGGCATGAAGCATTTTTTTATGCTTTTTTTCAATCAGCAACGACGAGAAGTGGCGGATTATCAACTATAGATGTCAATCATTTCACTGAACCAACATTACTAGTGATTAGTTTACTTATGTTTATAGGTGCCTCACCAAGTTCTGTTGGCGGCGGAATTCGAACCACTACATTTGCCCTTAATCTTTTATTTTTATATCATTTTGCAAAAGGTCGAAAAGATATAAAGATTTTTAAAAGGGAGATTTATGAGGATGATGTGAGGAAAGCCTTAGCAGTAACAATATTATCGTTTATGATCTGTTTTTTTGCGATTATTATTTTATCCATTTCAGAGAGTCTGCCATTATTGGCTATTGTGTTTGAGGTTTGTTCAGCATTTGGAACAACGGGTTTATCAATGGGGATCACAACAGAACTAACAACCTTTGGAAAATGGGTTATTATGATCTTAATGTTTATCGGTCGAATCGGACTAGTTTCCTTTTTCTTATTGCTTCGAGGCAAAGAACCTGATTTACATTATCATTATCCAAAAGAACGAATTATTATTGGTTAAAGGTATACAGGTCTCCTGTATACCTTTTTACGTCTTTGACGGATCAATGGAATGAGATGAATGTTGATATTAATCCGCATCTTTACCAGTATTAATCGTAGGATGCATAAAGGCTTCTGACCTCTCCGGTTGCTTTAAGTTTTCTAGCAACTCATGGTTTTCTAGTGTATTCCAGCCAATATCATTGGTGGGATGAACCCATTCACTTCCAGACATAATTGCAGGATCCGTTTCCTCGCTCCAATTTTCTAAAGGAGATTCCTTCGATGTGTAGTAACTATCTCCAATTGTGACTCCGTAAGAATTGATAAAAGGGGGCTTCATTTTAATTGGTGTTCCTTTGAAACTTGGTGCATTGATTTGGTGTGGAAGAGTCCCGTCTATATCGATTCGATTCTTGGATGTCAAATACAAACCTCCTTTTTTACCTTTATTGTTCGTCAGTTAGTATATATTATTTGTTGAAAAAAAAGGAAAAGCTCGTATAGAATGAAAAACGTTTTCAGGTGAAAAATACAGGTTAAAGGGAGGTATGAAAATGGCCAAACGTAAAGCTCAATTTGATGCTGTTGAAAAACATAGTAAAACACCAAAAAAGAATCTTCAAGAAACGGAGTTTTCCGCTGAATTTGCTGCAGGGGAAAACCCAATGAAAGGTGCTAACCGTAATTCAAAACAAGGAAGAGAAGGAAGAAGCCGTCATGAGTAAAAAAGGAAATAATAAAAGGCCGAAGCAACATGCCAATGTTGAGTTTGGGATGGAATTTGGCGATATAAATGCAAGTAAATTGTACGAAATTCCAGCTATGAATCAAGAAAAGGCAAAAAGAAAGAAAAAATAAAAAGAGGCTGTCTCATTTCAATTATGAGACAGCCTGATATTGTTTAATTCAGGACAGAGTAAATATCCTTAATGGATTGAATCACCGGTTTTTCACTTTTTGGGTTGTAATAAATAAACAGAAGCGTTGGTTCATATTCAATCGTTTTTTGTTCAATATATTGTTCGATATCAAAGGTCAGGGGCTCAATTAATGTGTGTTTATATAAATCTTTTTCATCGAGATTTACCCCTTTAATAAGCGATGGATTATTGAGTATCGCTTGATAAAATTTAGAACGATCTTTTTTAGATAATGTAGGCTCCCACCATGATTTACGCGGTTTATAGCGCTGTTTGGAAAGATAATCGAATTTCATTAAATCAGTGATCGTTTCAAGTTTTTTTGTCTGACGATCGAGGAGAAATTCATTCAGCCTTTTGAATAGATCCTCTAATTGATGTCCGATCTTTGACCAGCCTCTTTCTTCCCAATAAGTTCCAAACTCTTGGAAAAAGTCAAAAGGGGTGGGAAATACTTCTGATATTAAGTATTCAATCGTATAATCCATTCGGTGATCATTCCAATACTTTTCCAACACATCTTCTACTTGTTTAATACGGATAATTTCATCAAATGATAAAACCGAATTCCCCAAAATTTCATAGGGCGGGGAGTCACTGTAAATATATTGATGATCTTCTGCTCTTAACCTTAAACCGGTTCCTCGCAGCATTTTTAAAAAGCCAAGCTGTAATTCTTCGGGTCTAAAAGCAAACACATCATTAAACGTTTTTCGGAATGAATCATAATCCTCTTCTGGAAGTCCGGCAATTAAATCCAAATGCTGGGCAATTTTTCCACCTTCTTTTACCATGGTTACCGTTCTTGCCAGCTTTTCAAAATTTTGCTTTCTCATTACTAACTCATTTGTATAATCATTCGTTGACTGAACACCAATTTCAAACCGGAATAAACCTGGTGGTGCCTCTTCATTTAAAAACTGTATAACTTCAGGACGCATAATGTCTGCGGTGATTTCAAATTGAAAGACCGTTCCAGGAACATGTTCATCAATCAAAAAGCGAAACATTTCCATTGCATAACTTCTGCTAATATTAAAAGTACGATCAACAAATTTAATTGTTTTTGAGCCATTAGCCATTAAATAACGAATGTCTTCTTTAACTTTTTCGCGATCAAAATATCTGACTCCAACCTCAATAGAGGATAAACAAAATTGACAGCTAAATGGGCACCCACGGCTTGTTTCAATATAAGTCACTCGTTTGCTAAGGTGCGGAAGATCTTCCTGAAATCGAAATGGAGAGGGCAGCTCACGCAAGTCCAATTTATTTCGTTGATGGTTGATCATAATGTCACCATCTTTACGAAAGGCAATTCCAGGAATCTCATCAAACTGATTTTCTCCATCAAAAGCTTCTAGTAATTGTTTAAACGTTTCTTCTCCTTCACCAATTACAATAAAATCAAATTCTTTTACCTTAGACATCCAATCTTTAACATCATAAGAGACTTCTGGTCCTCCAGCGAGAATTTTAATAGATGGATTAATTTTCTTAATCATTTTAATGACTTTGATCGTTTCCTCGATATTCCAAATGTAGCAGCTAAACCCTATCACATCAGGCTTCTTTTGGATGAGATCTGTTACAATGTTCATAATTGGATCTTTAATTGTATACTCAGCCAATTCCACATCGTAGTGAGGCTCCGCATAGGCCTTTAAATAACGGATTGCTAAATTAGTATGAATATATTTTGCATTTAATGTTGCCGTAATAACCTTCATTATAAAACTCCTTAGATGATTGTTCTTATTTCATCAGGCTTAATGGGCAGTAAGACCTCTACATCAATATTCTTAGTACTATAAAAGAAGATAGGTGTGGGGATATTTGCCCGTAAAGCTTGGAAAGTTGGACACAGAGCAAATACGACTATGTCAACGTCTATGTGACCAGCATAACTGCTGGCCTAAAGCTTACGATTAGTGGGAGATGAGAGAACCCCCACTGATGGAAGTATCACTTTATATTGTATATGAAAGTGATAAAAAAGAAAAACCCCGCTTAAATAAAGCAGGTTTAAGTAAATTAATTACTCACCCATTTTTCCCAATAAAATTTTAAATACAGCTTTAGTCTGCCCAACAGCTTTTTTGTGTCAGAAACTTTGAGTTCAATCAATGGTTGAGCAAAAGAAGTAACGGTCTTGCTGGAAAGGATGAGCGTTAAAATCAATGAAATAGCTGCCAGTAATAATATACTTTCGACATTATTGAAGTAGTCTTTGACTTCACTAACTCGAAAGATTCGAATGAAAAAGCCATGTAATAAATAAACATATAAAGAGTTTCGGCCTAGATTTGTAAAAAAGTATTGCTCTTTTGGAACTAACGCAAAGAAGCTGGCCATCATCATTAGGCTAAGCACATACAGACTTCCACGGATCAACATGGCATATATCGGTTGTACACCCATTTCTGCATAGGATTTTGAACCTAATAACCATTCGTATTCCAGTGTTGGAAAGTGATAAAAAAGGAAAAAGACTGTTATAAAAAGGAACATCGCAAGAATCTTAATTCTAACAGTTAAAAGGCGATAAAAATGCTCTTTTTTTAAGTAGAATCCAAGTAAAAACAAAGGAAAGAAAACGAATGTGCGTGATAAGCTTAAATAACCTGAAATAAAGTCGAAAAATCCCACTGCTAAGGCGATTAATAGTGCAGAAAGTAACGAATATCCAACACGCAATCGTACAAAAGCGTATAACATGACATTCCAGAAAAATAAACTGATTAGGAACCATAGTGACCAATGTGGGTCGAGTGGATCAATCATTAATTGGGATTGATCGTCGTATAGTAAAAAATAAAACAAAGAATAAATGATTTGAAATAGGAAATACGGCAAGATTAACTTTCTTGCTGTTTTTTTTATATACCCTTTTTTTCGAAATCCTTTAGCGAAAAAGCCAGATATTAATATGAAAGCCGGCATATGAAAGGTATAAATTACTTTATACAAGGTGTAAATTAGCTCATTGTCATTGATAAAGGTCCTCAAAAAATGTCCAAATACGACCAGGAATATCAGTATAAATTTAGCGTTGTCAAAAAAGCTATCACGTTGTTTCATAAAGCCTCCATTTGTCTCCAATTTTAAATCATTCCTCCATACTAGCCAATTTTTCGCAAAATATGAATGGTTCATAATGAAAGCTCTCACTAAATCAAGATCACAACTGTTATGTTATACAATAGGCATTCAACTGTTACACCGACTTGTAATGCTTATATTCATGGAATCTTGATGTTTATTTTACCAAAAAAATTTTCTGTTTCATAGAATTTGGTCATTTGTGTTGATTTTTATCACAGCAAACTTAAAACTGATAGCCTAGAATAATTTTTACAAAATCTAAACG
Source organism: Niallia sp. XMNu-256 (assembly GCF_036670015.1). Taxonomy (NCBI): domain Bacteria; kingdom Bacillati; phylum Bacillota; class Bacilli; order Caryophanales; family Bacillaceae; genus Niallia; species Niallia sp. XMNu-256. Next base: position 2,852,588 of record NZ_CP137636.1, on the reverse strand, counting down.
AGTTATCTATTCATAAGATGGGGCTTCTTATAAGCAACCCGAGGTACTAATTCTCTTGTTAAGTATAATCAGTCTGTTTATGAGAAAGCCCTTGGTTGCTCATTCATAGGAGGAAAGAAAGGTATGTCTATATTACCAAAAAAGAATGACTTAGGCTTTTTTGAAATTCGCCTTGAATCAATTGGTGGGTTAGGGGCCAATTTAGCAGGTAAAATGCTAGCTGAAGCTGGTGTACTTGGCTTAGGCTTAAACGGATCAAATTTTGCTTCATACGGTTCAGAAAAGAAAGGGTCTCCTGTAAAGAGTTTTATTCGATTTTGTGATCCGGATGTCGAAATTCGGGCCCATAGTCCAATTGAAGAGCCACATGTTGTAGGAATATTCCATGAAGCGTTGTATAAAACTGTTGACGTCGTTAGTGGTTTAGATCCTGAGGGAATTGTATTAGTTAATTCTATCCGGGACTTTGATAATGTAAAAGAAGACTTAAAGCTACAATATGGTACACTCGCCATTATTGATGCTTTAGGAATCGCTGTTGAAGAGAAAACGAAGGTAAACACAGCCATGCTTGGTGCGCTATTTAAAATTTGTGATTTCTTAAATCCGGATGATATGAGAACGGTTATCCGTAAAACATTTGAGAAGAAATATCCACATTTAGTAGAACCAAACATACGTACATTTAATCGGGGTTACAAAGAAGTAAAATTTAAAAAGATTGAAACACCTAAAGATGCGACTAATAAAGCATTCCATCGCGCTTTACCAACTCTAGGGTATTTAACTCAAGAAATTGGCGGAACAATGCGTATGCAAGGAAATAGTGTCTTAAAAGATTTGAGCGGATCAAGACAAGGGTTCTTACCACAGTTTACACAGGAAGAATGTATTAACTGTGCACAATGCGATAATGTATGCCCTGATTTTTGCTTTGTTTGGGAAGCAGGAGAGGATAAGCGTGGCCGTAAGCAAATGGTATTAAAAGGTATTGATTACCAATACTGTAAAGGCTGCTTAAAATGTGTAGAAGCCTGTCCAACGACTGCTCTTAAAGAAATTCGTGAAACCATAGGCTTTGCTGATCAAAATCGTGTAAAACATAACTTCCCATATGTTACAGGAGGGACTAACTAATATGGCTATTTTAGAAAATGAATTAAAAGCAAAGCATAAAGCGGAACAAACAACAACATTTGAATCTGGAAATGAAATGGCAGCCATGGCCGCTGCCCAAATAAATTATCATATAATGGGTTATTTTCCTATTACTCCTTCAACAGAAGTTGCACAATACTTAGATCAAATGAAGGCAAGAGGCGAGCATGATATTAAATTAATTGCAGCGGATGGTGAACATGGCTCAGCTGGTATTTGCTATGGTGCAGCAGCAACAGGGGCACGGGTATTTAACGCAACAAGTGCAAATGGGTTTATGTATATGTTAGAACAGTTGCCTGTTCAATCAGGGACAAGGTTTCCCATGGTGTTAAATCTTGTAACAAGAGCAATTAGTGGTCCACTTGATATTCGTGGGGATCATTCAGACTTATATTTTGCCTTAAATACAGGTTGGGTTATTTTAACAGCCAGAACACCGCAAGCGGTTTACGATATGAATATTATGGCATTAAAAATTGCTGAGCATTCAAAGGTTAGATTGCCAGTTATTGTTGCCTATGATGGGTTCTGGACATCTCATCAAAAGAGAAGAGTGGACTATTTTACGGATCGGAGCATTGTACAAGAGTTTGTCGGAGAATGTCCTAGGGAGTATAACTTTGCCAATGATCCAAAAAATCCAGTAACCATTGGGGCCCATATGGATGGTCCAAACTTAATGAATAATCACTATCAGCAATCCCAAGCCATGTATGCGGCAGGAGAAGTATTTCAAGAGGTAGCAGCAGAATATGCCAAAATTTCTGGAAGAGAATACCCAGTTCTTGATTTATATGGAATGGAAGATGCAGAAGTTGCATTATTTCTATTAAATTCAGCAGCGGAATCAGCGAAAGATGCCGTTGATAAGTTAAGAGCACAAGGCATTAAAGCAGGAGTCATCAGTCCCAACATTCTACGTCCATTCCTGGCAAAAGAAATTTGCGAGGCACTAAAAAATGTTAAAGGGTTGTTAGTTGGTGAACGTGCTGATTCATACGGAGCTAATGGAGCTAACTTAACCCATGAAATTAAATCTGCTCTTCAATCTGATGAACATAATAACACAATAGTTCTTAGTCGAGTGTTTGGTTTAGGAGGAACAGACTTTTACGAGGATGATGCTCATGAATTCTTTAAACTAGCCATTGATGCCATCCAAAAAGGGTATGCTGAAAAACCATTTGATTATTATGGGGTAGTGCCAGGCGAATTAGATAAAGTGCAAAAGCCTGTAATTGTACCACAGCATAGGGACGTATATAAATCAGGACTAATTGCAGTGACCCAGGATGAAGAATCCGGTAAATTAAAAGTAAAAATTCCACCATTACGTGCGTTAACGGAAAAACCAAAACGTCTCGCTTCAGGTCATGGCGCTTGCCCGGGCTGTGGGATCTTCGGTGGTTTAGAAATGTTCTTCAAAGGGATCGAAGGGGATATTGTCGTTCTATATCAAACAGGGTGTGCGTATGTAACGACAACGGCTTATCCATATACATCTCATAAGCAAACAATGATTCATAATTTATTCCAAAATGGAGCGGCTACTCTCTCTGGTACAGTTGAAGCATTTCTTGAAATGAAACGGAGAGGGGAAATACAAGTATCAGATGATGCTACATTTATTATGATTACAGGTGACGGCGGAATGGATATTGGAATGGGCTCTGCCATCGGTACAGCTCTCCGTGGTCATAACTTGATTATGCTTGAGTATGATAATGAGGGCTACATGAATACGGGCTCACAAATGTCCTATTCAACACCATTTGGACACATGACAAGTACATCGAACGTAGGACGTACCCAAAAAGGGAAAGCATTCCATCATAAAGATACAGCGCAAATTATGGCTGCAACTAATATCCCTTATGTATTTACTGGTACGGAAGCACTTCCTCAAGATCTTGTGAAAAAGGCTGCTAAAGCTCAATGGTATGCACAAAATGTAGGCCCAGTTTATGGTAAAATTTTAATTGCTTGTCCATTAAACTGGAAATCCGATGATCGTTACGGTGAAGTCATCATAGGAGCAGCAGTGAACTCTTGCTTCTTCCCACTCTATGAAGTGGATCAAGGTGAAACAACGATTACATATGATCCTGAAGCAAAGAAGAAACGTATCCCGGTAGCAGATTGGTTGAAATATATGGGTAAAACAAAGCACTTGCTAAAAGAGGAAAATAAAGAGATGCTAGATACCTTTGAAGCAGAAGTAGAAAGAAGATGGAATATCCTCAAGGCAAAGCATGAAAACCCATTGTTATAATTTCTTTGAAAAAAAGTCGAGACTCCATTCCGGGGAACTCGACTTTTTAAATTTAAAGATTTAATGAATGGTAAGTGCGATAAGCCTGGTGGCCGGTTTAAATCTTCTATTTGGGGAGTAAATGATAAAATCTATTTTTCTTTTACGATTATCTCTATGTTGTTGCTTTTGACGAAAAAAAGCTTGGTATTGATATATTAATTGATCCAGCTCCTGACTGCATTTTAATGTATCTTCGCTATTCAGCCCTTTTTGTCGAGCTAAGTTGATCATTACTTCTCTCTTCTTTTGAATTTCTACCAATATGGATTTGTGTTGATCAAACAATAATATTTCCCCCTGACACTCGCCTTTTCTTCATGATTCGATTGACTAGAATTTGTTTATCCTTGAAGAATTATTGCAAGAATTGATAACAAAGTAAATAGATTCGCAATATTAGACAAAATTCTCAGAAGAAATCTTTCGACATAATCCATTGTTTCTTTTCGACAATATCATTGAACACAGAAATTGCTGACAGTCTATTGCACATTCATTTTCGCTAGCTTGCGATCCGTTGGGAGCAGAAATCCTAATGCACCTAAAACCGGTAATATGCCGGTGAAGATTAAGGTGATTAATAGGCCATAATGGTCGGCCATGATCCCTAGTGCAATGGAACCAATAGCACCCATTCCAAATGCAAGTCCTACTGTAAGGCCAGCCATTGTTCCAATTTTACCTGGTACTAGCTCTTGAGCGTAAATGACAGTTACAGAAAAGCTTGACATTAAAATAAACCCAGTTAGTAACAATAATATAAAAGATATGGTTGCAGGGACAAATGGAATCAAGATCGAGAGTGGTGCTGAGCCCAGAATAGAAGCGATGATGATATTCCGCTTACCAAATTTATCTGCAAGCGGACCGCCAAAGAATGTTCCTAAAGCCCCTGTAACTAAAAAGGCAAATAAGAACATTTGAGCCTTCCCAATGCTCATTCCATATTGTTCCATGGCAAAAAAGGCATAGTAGTTTGTAATTCCTGCGACGTACCATGATCGGGCAAAAATTAAAAATAAAATTAAAACAAGGACAAATAAGATATTCTTGGAAACCTTTCCCGCTAGCGTTGACATTGAAACTTTATTAATAGGTACGATTACATTCATTTCTTTTAGTTTATTCGAATACCAAAAAGCAATATATGATAATAATAGAACAGCCATTGCGGCAACAATCGAGAACCAGGCCGCTCCAATTTGGCCAAGAGGCACAAGAATTAATGCGGTAATTAATGGGGCTAGTGCCTGCCCGGAATTCCCGCCTACCTGGTAGATGGATTGGGCTAATCCTTTTCGTGATCCAGCGGCCATATGTGCTACTCTTGAACCTTCTGGATGAAAGATAGCAGAACCTAAGCCAATAAACAGTACAGAAATAAGGACGAGGCTATAGTTAGGTGCAAAGGCTAAACCGATCACTCCAAATAATGTTGATGTCATCCCTATTGGAAGCGCATAGGGCATGGGCTTTTTATCTGAAAGGGCACCAATAAATGGTTGCATAATTGTGGAGACAATATTTAGAGAAAAGGCAATAAAGCCTAATTGGGTAAAGGTTAATCCCATCGATTTCCCGAGAACTGGAAACATGGCTGGAATGACGGATTGTATAGAATCGTTTAATAGATGACAGAACCCCATGATGATTAAAATTTTATAGGTCGTTTGTTTGTGAAGTGCGACCCCATTTTCGGATACCACTGATTGTGCCAAAGTCTTTTCCTCCTGTCTAAATGCTCAATGAACAGAACAATTATTTTTTAGTTGAGTAGAACTTATTCCCATTCATTTTACATGAAGGTTAACTTAGAATGTAGAATATTGAAAAAATAAAACTTAAGAAAACCTTCTTGACAATTGTCAAGAAGGTTTTCTTAGTTATAATTGGCAATCGGTAACCTAATGGTGATAGTAGTGCCTTTATTGAGTTCACTCTTAATTTCAATTTTTCCATTCCTAGCTTCAATAATTCTCTTACAGATAATAAGTCCTAAGCCTGTTCCAGTTTCTTTTGATGTATAAAAGGGGGTAAAGATTTTTTTCATTTGTTTTGGAGAAATCCCGTGTCCAGTATCCGTTACAGATAAATAAACCTCATTTACTACAGCTTGGAGTTTGATTGTAACTGCGCCATTTTCCGTCATCGATTCAAGCGCATTTTTTGTAATATTTAATAATACTTGCTTCATTTGATCCTTGGAGCCCTCTATATATAATGTTTCTTCAGGAAAGAGTGTGGTTAGTGTATGATTACTCTTCTTAGCTTCATATTCGATCAATGGAATTAATTCTTTAATAATGTTGTTTAGATCAATGATATCGGTTTTGACAATAGAAGGTTTTCCAAGAATCAGAAACTCGTTTACAATTTCATTAATCCGATTTATTTCCTGATCGATAATAGAAAAATAGGCTTTCTCTTTATCGCTCCTATGATTTTCATTTAAAAGCTGAATAAGACCTTTTATTCCCGTTAAAGGATTTCGAATTTCGTGAGCAATACTTGCTGCAAAAGTGCCGAGTAATTCTAATTTCTGTAAGTCATTTTGTTTCTTTTCTCTTACCGCAATACGACGTTGCATCATAAAAACGGCAAGAAAGTAGATTAAATTGAAAAATATTGCCGAGATCATCCCAATGCCAATAATCATATTTAGCAATTTAGTATGATTAGCAGGGGGAATGGAGACATGAACTTCCCAAGGGATTCTGTCTATTGCTAAAGTAAAGAACGTTTCAGATTCAGTTTTATTTCCAGGGGCGTTAATCTCCATTACCATTTCCTTTTTTGAGTTTGTAATTATAAAGTGTTTATTTGGAAATGTTGTTTGCATTACGTTTTTGATATAATCAGGTTTAAAATATGAGACAATCACAAAAACGACCGCATCGTTTTCAATTATAGGCTTAGCAATACCGATTACGTTCTGACCATTCTTAAATTTTTCAGGTTGATCAGAAATAATAGTATCTTTTGTAGCAAGAACCTCTTTTATATATAGTTGACTGTTTAAACTTGTATTTAAGAGAAGGGAATCATCTCCATGAATGACACGACCGTTTTGGTCTAATAAAAACATTCCAGCATAGCGTGGGTCAAGACGAGTTCCTTTTTGTAAAAGACTATCAACCTGATCAACTGATTCTTTCACCGAAATAATCGATAAGGATAATATGTCTTGTATTGTATCCGTTTGTTCAATAAACTGGTTCCAATTATCTTCATGGATTTCTGCCATTCTTTTTGCTTCTTCTTGTCGTTCTAATGAATCCAAGTGAAATATTCTGATTGAAAAATATCCCGTTAAAAGAGCAATAGGCAAAAAGACAATTAAAATATATAAAATAATTCGGTTGGTTTTATATTTCATTTCATTTGCTCCAACTTTTCTGATATGGTTAATTATATCAGAAACACATAAGAATGTTAGTGAAACTTCTATGGAAGCCGTGAATAATATCAAATTGACAGAGTAGAAACGTTTTCTTATAATTAAATTTTAATAGAAGAAAGCAAAAAATTATCTTATTATAGATAATAAGCAATAATATAATTATCATTAAAAGGAATTGGTTAAAATTATGGGTTCTGAACAAAATGAACAATCATTAAAACTATTTATTGTTCTATCTCGAGCTTATCGCGCTGTAAACGAACATGTGAATAAACGCATTCAACGGTATGGGCTAAATCCAACTGAATTTGCTGTCTTAGAGTTGTTGTATCACAAAGGGGATCAGCCTCTTCAGCAAATTGGCGGAAAAATTCTTCTCGCAAGCGGAAGTATGACTTATGTCATTGATAAATTAGAAAAAAAGGAATACATTAGACGTGTTCCATGTCCAGATGATCGCAGAGTAACATTTGCTCAGATAACGGATAAAGGAATGAAATTGATACAGCAAGTTTTTCCTTCTCATCGAAATGAAATTGAACGAATTATGTCCGTTCTTACAGAAGATGAGAGAGAGACAGCCATTGAATTATTAAAGAGAATCGGTCTATCCATTAAAGAATATTAAACAAAAAGAACCGCCATTTTTTTAGAGGCGGTTCTTTTTGTTCCAAAGAACTATTTCTTTTTGATTACAAAGTGATCAGCCTCTAGCTCTGCTAACAAATCACCTGTTGTTCCATTCTCAAGAATATAATCAGCAATTTTATCTTCTAGTTGTTCTTGAATCACTCTTCTCAGTGGGCGAGCACCAAATGTTCGATTATAACCCAATTCGACTAGCTTTTCTTTTGCTTCATTTGTAACGGTCAATGTGTAGTGTTGTTCTTGTAAGCCTTCATTTAACTCATCAAGCATTAGATCAACAATTTGAAGAAGGTCAGCTTTTTCTAAAGGTTTAAATTCAATAATACGATCGAAGCGGTTAAGAAATTCGGGTTTAAAATATTGCCCAAGTGATTGAAGGATAGTTGATTCGTTCACTGAATTATTTTTATCAAATCCAACTTCAATTCTCCGATCGCCAACACCTGCGTTACTTGTCATAATAATAACAGATTCCTTAAAGCTTACGGTTCTGCCTTGGCTATCAGTTAAACGTCCATCTTCAAGGATTTGTAAGAACATGTGTAATACATCAGGGTGAGCCTTTTCAATTTCATCGAGTAAGATAATGCAATAGGGGTTTCGGCGGACTTTTTCAGTTAATTGTCCTGCTTCTTCATGACCGACATAACCTGGGGGAGAGCCGATAATTTTTGAAACACTATGTTTCTCCATATACTCACTCATATCCAGTCTAACCATTGCATCCTTAGTACCAAATAATTCTTCCGCTAAGGTTTTAGCCAATTCTGTCTTCCCAACTCCAGTTGGTCCAACAAAGAGGAAAGAACCAATTGGTCGGTGTTTGGATTTTAACCCGGCACGGCTGCGGCGCATCGCTTTTGCTACTTTATCGACAGCTTCGACTTGACCAATTACCTTTGACGAAAGGTTTTTTTGTAAGTCTTGCATTTTTATCTGTTCATCACGCTGTAATTGGCCTACTGGAATGCCCGTTTTCTTTTCAATGATCTCATGAATGATTTCAACTCCTACAACAGGATGTTTAGTAGAACTTGATTTATTTAAGGCTTGTTCAAGCTGTTTTTCTTCTTCACGTAGTTTTGCAGCTTTCTCGTATTCCTCATTTTTTAAAACAGCTTCTTTTTCCTGTGCAATTTCCTTTAATCTATTTTCAATCTCACTTATAGACGTATAATTGCTTGAAAGATTAACCTTTGACCCGGCTTCATCCAATAAATCAATTGCTTTATCAGGAAGGAAACGATCTTGAATATAGCGATTAGATAATTTGACACAAGCTTCTAATGTCTCATCAGTATAGGAGACTTGGTGAAAGTTCTCATATTTAGGTTGTAGACCTTTGAGAATCTCTATTGCAGCCTCTTCAGTTGGCTCTGCCACTAAAACAGGCTGAAAGCGTCGTTCTAGAGCTGCATCTTTCTCAATTTTTCGATATTCATTTAAGGTAGTTGCGCCTACTAATTGAAGTTCACCGCGGGCAAGGGCAGGTTTTAAGATATTTCCTGCATCCATGGAACCTTCTGCAGAGCCTGCTCCTACCAGTAAATGAATTTCATCTACAAATAGAATGATGTTTTTCCGATTTTGTAAGTCATAGATTAGTTCTTTCATTCGTTCTTCAAATTGACCGCGAATCCCTGTGTTCGCCACTAATGATGCAACATCTAACAAATAGACAATTTTGTTTTTTAATTTAGCTGGTACATTTCCTTCTTCTATTTTTAAGGCTAATCCTTCA